>NZ_JBDPMJ010000039.1:0-59244 GCF_039880665.1 Nonomuraea sp. B5E05 | reverse complement strand
CGCAGATCAATCTCCGCCACCGAGCCGAACCACCGCGAGAGCCCTTCCGCGGTGGTCAGCGCGGTCCACACCCGCTCGATGGGGTGCCGCAGCACCACCACACGTTCGATCGCGTCCGCAACCATGCTCACCCTCCTTCGCAACCTGCAGGTTGCCATTGATGGCAACCTACCGGTTGCGATAGCTGCCCACAAGCCCCGGCCCTGAGGGCGACTTACTGCGCACCCGCATATGCGGCATCCCTCGCCAGCTTGGACCGACACCTGCACAACGACCGGACGGCGACATGGTCGGGGCAACTGCCGGAGAGCGGGGCGCGGGGTGCTCACGGGTGAGCAGGGTGCCCTTCGCCATCCCCGAAGCAGGCGGATAGCGGGCTTCTGCCGCAGAAGGGCTTCACGCCATGCGGAGGATGACCTTGCCGGTGGTGCGGCGGGTGGTCAGGGCGGTGAGGGCGGTTGCGGCCTGGTCGAGAGGGTACTCGGCGCCCACCATGGGGTGGACGCGTCCCGAGGCGGTCAGGGCGAGCAGGTCGTGAAGCGGCGCGGCGGCAAGGCTGTCGGGGAGGCGCAGGTGGGCGCCCAGCCAGTAGCCGCCGACGGTGATGTTGCGCTCGCTGAGGATCCCGGGGTCGATGGGGGTGGGGTCGATCCCGCCGGAAGTGCCGTAGGTGATCAGACGGCCGAAGGGGCCCAGCGCATGAAGGGCTGCCTCGAAGACGGGGCCGCCGACGGCGTCGAGGATCACGTCGGCGAGGGCGCCGCCGTTGGCTTCGCGGATGCGCTCGGCGTAGCCGTCGGCCTCGCCGGGGATGGCGGCGTCGGCGCCGAGCCGGCGGACCAGGGCACGTTTGTCGGGGGTGGAGGCGGTGCCGATGACCCGTCCGGCGCCGAACTCCTTGGCCAGTTGGATCGCCAGGTGGCCGACGCCTCCGGCTGCGGCGTTGACGACGACGGTTTCGCCGGGGAGGATCCGCGCAGCCGTACGCAGAAGGTGCCAGGCGGTCAAGCCCTGGACCAGGAGGGCGAGCGCGGCGCCCGCGGAGAGGTCTTGGGGGATCTCGACCGGATCCTTCACCAGCGCCTTGGTGGCGAAGGCACTACTGGCGAAGGCGAGCATGCGGCGACCGTCCGGGGTACGGCCGACGACCTCGCCGCCGGGAATGAACGGCAGTTGTGGCGGCAAGTAGGCGCCGCGCAGGCGTTCGGCGTCGGCGAAGTTGAGCCCGGCGGCCTCGACGTCGAGGAGGGTTTGGCCGGGGCCCGGCACCGGGTCGGGAAGGTAGGCGGGGGTGAGGACATCGGGTTCGCCCAGGCGTTCTGCAACCATTGCTCTCATGCCGTAGACGCTAGGAGCCACACGGTTGCGCAGGTAGCGGGTGGGATTTGTGGACGAGGCGGGATGCATGAGAATTTTTCATATGTTGTCGCTCCCGTGGATGACCTGAGTGTGGCCGAGCTGCGCGTGCTGGTGGCGGTGGACGGCGAAGGCAGCGTATCGGCGGCGGGGGTACGGCTGGGGCTGACGCAGTCGGCGGTCTCGCATGCCCTGCGCGCGGCGGAGAAGAAGATGGGCGCGGTGCTCTTCCAGCGAGGGCGGGGCGGTGCTCAGGCCACGTCCGCCGGCAATGCTGCGGTCGGGCACGCACGGCGCATCTTGAGGCTGATCGAGGTCATGAAGGTCGACACCCGAACTGCCGCGCGGGGCGAGGTCACGGGGACGATCCGGGTGGCGGCCTTTCGCAGTGCGGCCTTCCACCTGCTGCCCAGGGTGCTGGTGCGGTTCGGACAGCGGTATCCGACGGTGACAGTGACTGTGCGAATCGTGCCTGATCTGGGGCGGGGGATCGCGGGGGAGGTGGCGGACGGGCGCGCCGATGTGGGGGTGGTCTCGCTGCCGGTGTATGTGGACGGGCTGGTGACGAAGGAACTGTACGCGGAGCCGTACCTGCTGGCTTATCCGGAAGGGCATCCGGATCCGCGGTCGCTGCCCATGATCGATTGGCATGAGAACTGCGCGGGTGAGACCCGGCGCTGGCTGGCGCGGCAGGAGTGGATTCCACCCGGCGACATCACCGTCGAGGACGACGGGGTGGTGATGTCGATGGTGGGGCACGGACTCGGTGCGGCGATCGTGCCCAGGCTGTCCACGGTGGGTGCGCCTGCCAGAGTCGCGACGGCCGGGCTCGGCGACGGTGCGCCGCAGCGCCACGTGGGGTATGTGACCACGCCGGGGATGGCCGGATCGGCGATCATCCGCGATCTGCTCGGCGAGTTGCGAGTGATGAAGGGCGTGGCCGGCCCCGCCAGCGGTTGAACCAGCGAGCGGCCTGCGTCGAGCAACCCGTACAGCTGAGTGGTCTCGGTGGAGGCGTCGGCGCACGGCCGGCAGGACGGTGCGTACGTTGCCGCCCAACCCGTGATAGATAGGCTCGACATGGAATTCTTCTGTTACCACCGTGACCGACCCGGCTCCGCAGCGCTGCGCGAGAAGCTCTCGGAGGAACACTGGTCCTACATGGACCGCTACGACGCGCAGCTGATCGCCCGCGGCCCCACCCTCGACGGCGACACGGCCTCCGGCAGTGTGCACATCGTCGACCTGCCGGACCCCGACGCCGCGCGGGCGTTCGCCTTCGACGAGCCCAACTACCAGGCCGGCGTGTACCGGGACGTGCTGCTGCGCCGCTGGCGCAACGTCCTGGGTCGCACCATGTGGGACTTCCCGGGTGGCCGCGAAGGCGGCAACCGCTATCTGGTTCTCGGCCTCGGCACGGGTCAGGCCGCCGACCTCATTCCACCGCCCGATGGGCGGGACGAGTTGATCGCCTACGGGTCGCTGCTGTCCGACGACGGCGCCACCTGGCTGGGCACGGCAGCCTTGATCCGAGCGACGGATCGGGACACGGCCCGCACCGTCCTGGCCCCGGACCGCTATGCCGATATCGAAGTCCACGACTGGGAGTTCGGCGGACGACGATGAGCAGCAGCGGTTCCATGGCCTGCGGGCACCACCGTGCCTCAGCCGTGGAACGTATCGACAACAACGAGGAGGCGATCGTGCAGCGGCCCAGGGCGTTGAGGTGGGCGTGGCCCAGCGGGGACAGCCGGGTCGCGTCCTCGTCCTTGACCGGCACACCCTGGGCGCGTAACTGGTCCACACATTGGAGACCGACACCGTGAGCGGCGTGGTGTGACAACCGAGCGTGGTCAGACGGGCTGGCCCATGGGCCGGACGGTCAGGGTCGCACACATCAACTCCGGCAGGAAGAGGCACCGAACACATGAAGGACACCGAGATCCCGCGGGCGGTGGCCGCGGCCGTCGACACGGCCGCCGAGTACGGTCTGGGCGCCGACGACGCCGCTGTGCTGCACAACTCGAACCGGATCGCCGTACGGCTGCGGCCCAGCGGCCTGCTCGCCCGGGTCTCGCCCCTCACACACCGCCTCGACTTCGAGATCGAGATCGCCCGGCGCCTGGCCGGGCCCGGCAGCCCGGTGGCGGGTCTCGATCCGAGGACCGAGCCCCGCGTCCATGTCCGCGACGGCTTCGCCGTCACCCTCTGGACCTACTACGAGCCCACCGCCGCACCCGAGAACCACCCGCCCGCCGCCTACGCCGACGCCCTGGCCCGGCTGCACGCCGGCCTGCGCCGCATCAACCTCGCCGCACCGCACTTCACCGACCGCGTCGCCGACGCCCTCCGGGTGGTCGAGGACCCCGCCGTCAGCCCGGACCTCGGCGCCGCGGAACGCGCCCTGCTGACCGACACCCTCCACGGAATCAGCCGCGCGATCCTGGACCGCGGCACGCGGCAACAGCTCCTGCACGGCGAACCGCACCCCGGCAACCTGCTCGCCACCGCGGACGGACCGCTCTTCATCGACCTGGAGACCGCCTGCCGCGGACCCGTCGAGTTCGACCTCGCGCATGCTCCCGAGGACGTCGCCGCGCACTACCCGGGCGCCGACTCCGGGCTGCTCGCCGACTGCCGGATCCTCAGCCTCGCCCTCGTGGTCTCCTGGCGTTGGGACCGCGACGACCAACTCCCCGACGGGCGCAGCAGGGGCCGGGAGTGGCTCGCCCAACTGCAGGCCGCCATCGACCGCCGGGAACACGCCGCCGGTGGCGGCCGCTGAGCGGCGCCCCACCGCCGTAATTATCTTGGGTGGTCAAGCGAAGGACGCATGGGTTGCGCGCTCGCTGATGCGGCGGGCGAGGCGTTCAACAGCACGCTCAGGGTTGAGTACGTCCACCGCCACCGGTTCCGCACCCGGGCCGAGGCCCGCCTGAAGATCGCCCGGCCCTGCTGCAACTGCCTCCCGATCTGCTCGCAGAAGCGCTACCCGATCCATCGGTGCACGGGAGCCGCCTTTCTAGATATGGGCAAACTTGTCCAGCCTCACGCTATAAGCGCCGCGGCGTCCGGCGCGTATACCGACGAACACCGTGCATGTCCCGCATGCTGGCAATAGACCGGACTGTGACTGTCTGTAATGGATTTGCCGGCTCGCCTGAGGGCCGATGTGAAGGGGAGCGCATGATGGCCGAGCAGGGACGCGTGCGATGGAAGCGCTTCGGCCTGATCCTCGTTCCCGTCGCGGCGATGACGTCGCTGCTGATCGGTGCCACAGCTCAGGGGGCCATCGGTGCCACGTTCGTGGTCTCCGGCAACGGCTTCAAACTGTTCGCCGGTGAGCTGCGCGGTCAGGGCTTTTCCTTGGCCACCGACGTGGACCGGACCAAGGATGGCCGGCTGATCCCCGTCATCGTGGCTGGCGTGCGGCGGGCCGCGGTCAGCGAGTTGTGTTCGAGCGCGCTGGTGAAGACACCCGTGGGCACGGTGACGCTCCGGCTGACCGGCGGCCAGGGCGGCAACGAGGTCGACATCGACGATCTGGTGATCGATGTGTCGGTAGGACAGACTGCGGCCTCCATTCGCGACCTTGAGCTGGGCCGGGATGCCAGCACCCTGGACGAGGTCCCGGCCGGCAGGGGGCCGGCCGGAACCTTCGGCGGCCAGGCCAGAGTGGTCACCCTGCGCGACGTCAGGCTGGGCGCCAGGGCCGTCACGGCCGCCACGTTCAGCCTGCCCGACCTCGGTCTCAAGCTGTCGCGCGGCGAGCACGAGTGCTACTGAGGCGGCCCTGGGCTGGCGGATGGCGGGCGGGCAAGGCGCGAGATGAAGGGCGCAAGATGAAGGGCGCAAGATCATGAAGTCGTGGCGGCGTTCCCGGCCGTTCTGGGGCGGGCTGTTCATCGTGGCGGCGGGGCTGGAGCTGCTGTCCATCCCGCTCGCGCTTGACGCGCTGCCTGTGGCCGTCATGTTCGGCACAGTGGGGGCCGGCTATCTCATCGCCCTCGTCTTGATCATCGCGGGGATGCTCGTGTGGCTGCAGCCCGGCCAGCGGGTCTTCCTCGGTCTGATCGCGGTGCTGCTGTCCCTGGCGTCGTTCGTCTACTCCAATTTGGGCGGCTTCCTGCTCGGCATGATCCTGGGCCTGCTGGGTGGCATGCTGGCGGTGGCCTGGACCCCCACCAGCCAGCCGGCAGGCCGCTTGGACACCGTCACCGTCCGGAGCGTCCTGGCAGCGGCCCGGACCCTCACCTCACGCGTGAGCGTGCCGCGCTGGACGGCGGGCATCGCTGTGGGGCGGCGCTGCCGGCGGCTGGTTGTGCCTATGAGGCGAGCCCGTATCGAGGCCGATCCTGTGCCGGCGGATGCGAGTCCCTTCGCGAAGCTGCGAGAGCCGGCAGGGTAATGCGAGAGCCGGCAGGGTAATTGGAGAGGCGCGGCGATCGGGCCGCTCGCGAGCGGCCCTTCCGGTCGATCAGGCGTCGCTGGGGCAGTTGCTCGTGCTGCGGCCGATATACCTGTACGCGCTGCTCACCTGCTGGCGCATCAACCGATGGGGCACCCGCGGGTCCGTGAAGGTCACGCTGGTGAAGGCCTGATCCAACACCGGCGCACACACATCTGGAGGGGATTCGTGGCAGAGCAAGGCCCGCGAGGCCGTCTCGGGGCGGTGCCGCCGCACGTCTGGCTGGCGCTCGTGCTGCTGGTGCTGGCGGTCGCGTTCATCCTGCAAAACCGGCAGGACGCGATGATCCGGCTGTTCACGATCGTGGTGACCGCCCCGCTGTGGGTCACGCTCGTGGCGTGCACCGTCGTCGGGATCCTGATCGGCGCACTGGCCGGCCGCAGGAGCCGAAAGGGGCGGTGACGGCGTGATGAGCCGTCTGCGGGAGCGCGTCCTGCCCTCGGCGCAACGCCGCCCGCTGGAGGAACTGGCCGAGATCCTGGACCTGTCCTCGGGGGACGTGCGCTCGAAACGGTCGGCGTTCTGGACAATGCTCGCCCTGTCGGCCGTCATCGCCGCGGCCGGCATTCACACCGACTCCACGGCCACCGTGATCGGTGCGATGATCATCGCACCGCTGGGCACGCCGATCATGGGCGTCGCGCTGGCGATCGTGCGGCGCCGCGGGCAGAGCGCGATCGGTTTCGTGTTCTTCGGCAGCCTGCTCGTGATCGCCACGGGGATGGTCTTCTCGCTGCTGCTGCCCACCTCGTACGCGCTGCTGGCCAACAGCCAGATCGCCGCCCGCACATCCCCCAAGCTGATGGACCTGGTGGCCGCGCTCGCCACCGGGCTGGCCGGAGCCGTCGCGCACGCCCGCCGCGACGTCGCCGCCGTGCTGCCGGGCGTGGCGATCGCGATCTCCTTGGTCCCGCCGCTGGCCGTGGCCGGGGTCTGCCTCGGTCACGGAGCGGGCTGGCTGACGCTCGGCGCGCTCGTGCTCTTCCTGTCCAACCTGCTGGCGCTGGTGCTGGGCGGCATCGTGGTGTTCACGGCGACCGGGTACGCGACCGAGTCCGTCGCCCTCTCCGGGCGGAGCCGCTGCCGCACCCGTCTCACTCTGGTGCTGCTGGCCGCCGTGGTGCTGCTGCCGCTGTCGGCCAACAGCGTGATCAGCTACCTCCTGGCCGCCTGGAGCGCGCGGGCCAGGACGGTCGCCGCCGAGTGGATCTCCGCGGTGCCGGGCTCGTCGATCGCCGGCGCCGACGTCATCTCCCGCGAGATACACATCCGTGTACGGACGCCGGGCGACGTGCCACCGATCTCCGGCCTCGTCGGCGCGCTTCGCGGCCGGATCCCGGACGGTGTGCCGATCGTGGTCGAGACCACGCAAGGGAGCACGATCCACGCCGGCCGGGTGGGTGCACCCTCCTGAGACCCGCACGGCCCCCCTAAGAGGGGCCCATGACCATGTCACGCGCGCCTGTCTCCGATCGGTGCAGGCGCGGAGCGGGCTCCCCGGATCGGTCCGGGTGCTGCTGTGGGGTCCTGGTCATATCCGGCCGGCGGGCAGCTCATGATCGACCGGATGAGCGACACCCCTGTGGCCGTCTTCACCGCCGCATGGGACGCCGTGCAATGGAACTCGCTGTGGGGCGAGCTGTTCGGCAACCCCACTGAGGTAGGCCCCCGGACACAGAACCTGATCTGGGGCCACTTCGCCGCCGCGCCGCCCGTCGGCACGTCCCCCATCGAGCGCGATCCCGAGCACACCGACGCGTTCGAGCGCAGAATGGTCGCAGACCTGCGACGGGCCGCCGACCGCTACCCCGACGACCGTGCCGTCGCCGAGCTGATCAGCGGCCTGCGCGAGGCGAACCCACGCTTCGCCGACCTCTGGACCCGCTACGAGACCGTGCCGACCGGACGCTCACGCAAGACCGTCGTCCACGCCGAGCTCGGTGAGATCACGCTGGACTGCGACATCCTCACGATCGAGTGCGCCGACCTGCACATCGTGCTCAACTGGGCTGAACCGGGCACCCCCGACGCCGAAAAGCTCGACCTGCTGCGCGAACGGATAGCCGCGACCGCACACCGCTGACATCTCGGCTGGTGACCAGATCACGTCTCACATAACTGTCAGGCTGGGAATTCACGGATTCCCAGGCCTGATCGTGGAGTTGCGAGAGGCGTTCTGTCCCCTCGCCCGGCAGCAGGCAATCTCGGTTCACGGCGTGATCTCACCCGCCGGCCCCATCAGTGGATCTGGGCTCAACGACCCGCCCGTAGGAGCCGTGCCGTGTAGGGGCTGAGCTCCACGGGTTCGTCTTGGCCGACGATCACCGTCCCACCGAGGTGAGCCAGGTGCCGCCCGAAGGCGTACTGGGGCTCGAGCACGAAGGTCATCCCGGGCACGAGCTCCAGGTCCGCCAGGAAGGTGGGATGCCCGTCAGGCACGGGCGGGTAGGCCTCCGCGCCCGGCAGTCTGCGGATATCCGAGCGTCCCTTGCCGACCGCCAGGCCAGGGTTGAGCGAGTGGGCTGTGATGAGGAAGATCGACCCGTCTGCCGCGTCGAGCGGCTCGTGCATCGCATCGACGACGTCGCCGAACGTCCGGCCCGGGCGCAGTGCGGCCAGGCCTGCGTCGTAGGCGGAGCGAGCGAGGGACGCCGCGCGTGCATAGTCCGCGTGCACCTCGCCGACGGCGATCGTGACCTGGTGCTGGGTGTGCAGCCCACCGAAGTGGCTGAACACCTCGGAGTAGATGATGTCGCCGTCTCGCAGGACTCGCGGGGTCTCGGGGCGGTATCCCCACCCGGGCAGGCCGGCGGCCACGGGGTCCGGCCCGGACCAGAGGTGCAGGTTGGCGGGAACGGTGCCGCCTGCGTAGCCCGCGGCCATTCCTGCCGCGTAGATGTGGTTCTCCGGCACCCCAGGACGGGCCGCCTCGACCATCGCCTCGACCATGGAGTCTCCGATCTGGGCAGAGCGCCGCACCATGGCCAGCTCCTCGTCACTCAGCCGCATCCGCAGCTGCCCGAGTTCGAGGTCGACCGACCGGAACTCTGCGTCCGGTAGCTGCGCCAGGACTGCGCTCCAAAGTCCGAACGGCACGATGCCCTCAGGGTGCCAGGGCAGGTGTGGCCCGAGCCCGACGACGCCGATCCTGCCCTGCGCGAACCCCAGTTCCGCCAGGACGGCGGCGAGCGCTCCGGACGTGCGGGAGGTGCGGAGGTTCGCCGGCTGGATCCAGGGGGCCTCGCCGCGCCGGGTGGACTCGAGGTGGTCCATGATGAACATCGGTGCCGGGAACAGGACGACCGGGTCGCCGGTCCGTGGGAGGACGACGGTTGTCCCGGGCCGGCCGTTCGTGAACCACGTGTCGTACGCCACGGCCGCTGGGCCCGCGTCCTCGTGCTCGCCGAACACCAGCAGCGCGTCCAGTCCCAGGTCGTCCAGGAGGCTGCGCGCAGCACGCCAGCGTCGGTCGCGCTCAGCGATCGAGAACCTCAGAATCTCTGCGTCGTTCACGGTGTCATCTCCCTGCCGTCGAGTTCTGCTGATTCGTCGATTCGCCGCGGGCTGATTCGTCGCGGTCCGCGCTCCAGTTCCGGTCATGCGCGCACACCGGTCAGTTCCAGGCTGTCCTTCCAGAGGTCCTCGGCACGCTTCATGTCATACGACTCCTCCGACGAACGGATCGGTGTCCGCCCGTCGAAGTACTTGCCCGTGGTCCCAGCGAGCTCCGGCGCGGTCGCGAGCCAGGCGAGCGCGCCGCCCGACTCCGCGGCCGAGTGGATATTGGGCGTCAGCACCCGCCGCAGCAGCCATGTGATCCTGGGCAACACGTGATGGGCGACGAATCGCGCGGGTGTGGGCAGTGAGCGGCCCAGGCCAGTACCCAGGACCATGCCCGGATTGAAAGCGTTCGCAGTGACGCCATCGGGCAGGCGACGGGCGAGCGCATAGGTGAAGTAGATGTTGGCCAGCTTGGACGTGCTGTACCGGCGCTGCCCCAGCACAAGCCCGGTCGCCGACGCAGCCGACGGTCCAAGCTCGCCTCGGGCCAGTGCCTTCGCGTCGCTCCACGCGGGAGCTGGGCTGAGGCGCAGAGCCGGGTTGTGGGTGTCGCTGGAGGTCACGACGATCCGTGCGGGTGCCCGCAGGATCGGCAGCAGGGCATTCACCAGCACGAAGTGACCCAGGTGGTTCACCCCGAAGGTGGTCTCGAACCCGTCGGCGGTGTGGGCCAGCGTCGCCCCCATCTGCACGCCCGCGTTGCACACCAGTGCGTCCAGCCGGGGGATCTCGCCCGTCTCGGTCCGCCGGGTCAGGTCGGTGGCGAACGCGCGGACCGATGCGAGGGACGCCAGGTCGAGGGTCATCGCCTCGAGGGTGCTGCCGGGTGCGGTGTCAGCGGCCAGCGTGTCGATGACGCCCTGCCCGCGAGCTGCGTCCCGCACGGGCAGGACCACGTGCCACGGCCTGTCCCGGGACGCCAGGACTGCGGCGGCCGCCGCCAGGCCGATCCCGCTGGTCCCTCCGGTGATGACGATGGTCCGGGCGTCGCCCGGGAACGTGTGTGCCACAGCTGCCTGCTTTCCGTGCCCCCGCCGATCTCGTCGACCCTCGACGCGGCGCAAGCCCGAGAACCACAGTGCAACTTTGGTTCTGGACTTTGAATACTTGTCCGTCCGCATTTCTTGCGCAAGAGTGCCAGCATGGTGGCGGATCAGTTGTCCCGTGCGTTCGAGCTTGTCGAGATCCGTGGCGTGGTCGCAGGTGGGTTCGCGGCAAGCGGTCGATGGGTCGCCCGTTCACCGTGCGTCGACTCCTTGAAGCTCATCGCTATGGTGTCCGGCCACGGTCGGCTGATCACCGACGGGATAGAGACAGCGCTTGACCTTGCCCCGGGTGACGTTGCGATCCTCAACAACCGGTCGTGGCTCGAGCACGAGAGTCGCGACGCGGGTACCGGACCGCGTCAGGAGCTCGGACCCGAGGAAAACTTCACCGGGCTGAGTACAGCGGACCGTAGCGTCCACGACGTCGTCATCGGCACTGCCGTGGACGTCAACCACGCTGGCCGCGAGCTCTTGCAGCGGGCACTTCCGCCCGTGGCCCACGTCCAGGCTGCGGCGGCGGCCGCGACCAACCTGCGCAGCCTGCTCGACCAGCTCTTCGACGAGGTCACCCGAAGCCGCGCCGGGTCCGAGTTCGCGATCCGGCAGTACGGTCAGCTTCTCCTGCTGGAGGTACTACGGGCGTACCTCGACCAGGCCGAGGTCCCGCCGGGGTGGCTGCGGGTCCTGACCGACGAACGGCTGCGGCCCGCGACCACCCTGATGCACGCCGAACCGGGCAGGCCCTGGGGCCTGGAGGAGCTCGCGGTCGCAGCGGCGATGTCCCGCTCCTCCTTCGCCCGGCATTTCCGCGCCGTGGCGGGCATGCCACCGCTGACGTATCTGAGCCGCTACCGCATGCTGCTGGCACAGCGCGCGCTGCGCGACGGCGGCACCCGCGTGGCCGAGCTGGCGGCCGACCTGGGCTACGCGTCGGAGGCCGCGTTCAGCACAGCATTCAAACGGGAGGTCGGCTGCTCACCCCTGCGGTACCGGCAAGCGGTGCGCAATGGGCCCCCGGCAATCGGCACAGGGACCGTGAGCGAGTAACGGTCACATCTCGGCGTTACGGATCATCAGGGCGATCTGCACGCGGTTCTCCACCGCCAGCTTGGTGAACAGGCTGCCGGTGTGCGCCTTACAGTCGCGATGCTGATGTGCAGCAGGTCCGCGATCTGCGCGTTGCCCAGCCCGTCCGCGATCGCCTCCGCGGTGTCGAGCTCACGTTGGGTTAGCGCGGAGAGTCGTCGCCGCGCGTGGTCGCGGGAGGAGCGTCAGGCCTCGGCGGACCGTGGCCCGGTCGCTGCGGGGCGATCACCCGTGCCGTGACCGCCGGAGACAGGGCGGGATTCGGCCTGCCGTTAAGGATCTTGGCACCTGGTACACCCATGAGGGTTTGCGCATGTCAGCCGGACCGTCCTCCAATGAGGTGGATCGCCCGGAGGACTCGGGGCTGTCGTCTGTAGAACCGGTTGATGAGGGCGAAGATGACTGGAAGCTCGTGCTTGCGCTGGCACTGTTGGCGATCGACCCGTAGGTGCGGGTGAGCGAGCCTGGGCTGCCGGTGTGTCCGGCCGGAAGGCCGGTGGCGGTCTTGCCCCCGGAGTCGAAGGGAGCGTTCCGAGGCGGGATTCATTGTTATCTGGGGTGCTCAGCACCTTCTCGCAGGTCAGAGCAATATGATCTTGTCAGGCACGTAAGGCATGTTGGCGAGCACACAGTCGGTCACCGCGATCTTCGACGCCGCGTAGGCGATGTTCGGGGCGACCGGCCCGAGCAGTCGCAGCGTCCGCACCGCTCGGTCGACCTCACCGGCGCGCAGGGCGCGGATCACCCGTCGGGGCGCTCCAGGGGTGACGCTCGCCGAGTTGCTGCCGAACACCACGGCCCGGGCATCGCCGCTCGCCGCGAGCGCCGGTCGCAGGGCGGTCAGCAGCTCGACCGTGCCCAGCTGATTGATCTGCGCGATCTTCCGTGGGCGGTCGGGACCGGGTGAGGGGCCGATTCCGGCGGCGAGGACCGCGCCGTCGAGTACGCCGCCGGACCACTCGAGCACTCCGGCGGCCGCGCTGCCGAGCGGCCTTCCGGTGTTCCGAGGTCGGCGAGGATGCCGGCGTCGTGCAGATCCACCTCGATCACGGAGTGTCCGGCGGCACGGAGGCGCCCGGTCACCGCGGCGCCGATCCCCGATGCCGATCCCGTCACTGCGTAGCTGCTCATTCGAATCCCCGCCCCTGCTGAACTTGCCGGTGCGCCGTGTCGAGGCTTCGGGTGGTTCTCGGCGGCGGGCCCATAGGTCTGGATGTCGTCCTTGGACGATCTGTGAGAACCGACGTAGGTCGTTGCTTTAGTTCTGCGGAAGCACGGACGCCGCGATGATGACGTTGTGCACGATGGTCGCGGTGACGGTGCGCGCAACCGCTTCGGCGGCGGCTCCGGCTCCCCAGTTGCCTTGCTCGAGCTCCTTGGCGCGGGTGATCACGGGGGAGGTCCAGGGAATCTCAGGGTCGAATTGGGGAAGCGTCCCGCTTCCCGACAGCAGTGCCGCGAGCGCGGCGACCCGGGGCTGCGGTTCCGCGCCCTCGACGAGCACGTCGCGGACGTCCTCAAGGAGCCGGGACCGGCGCCCGCTTCCGCCGTCCTCGATGACCGTCGTGTTGAACAGGCCGAGCGCCTTGCGGCTTCCGCGGCGGATGTCGCCGCGTTCGACGAGCCTGTCCAGCAGTGGGCTACGCAATGTCGGTCCGATCGCCGCGAGCACCGTCTGGACGCCCCTGGGCTTCTCAGAGAGGTATTCCCATGCGGAGCGGAGGATGTCATCCGACGGCGGGCGGCCCTCGACGGCTTCCACCCGCGTCGTCCCGCCCCAGCCGGTGTTGGTTCGCACATGATCGCCGAGCCCGAGATCTGCGAGCACCCCTCCCGCGAGGGTGTAGAAGAGCGTGTCCTCACCGGCGATGGTCCCGGTGCCCGCCTGGAGGCCGGAATTCGGCTGGAACAGCAGGAGCAGAAGATCCTCCGCCAGGGTCGGGATCCCAAGCCGGTTCGCCTCGCCGGACGTCTCGGCCTTGCCGCCGACGAAGGGTTGTTCAGGCTGCTGAGTCATCGGTCCTGTCTTTCGATGGGAAGTGTGCCGGCTTCGTGACTGAGGAACATCGGAACGAAAAGTAGCGCTAAAGGCACGTGATCATGGTCTTCGGCATGACGGTCAGCCGGGCCCGGTGTTTCCGGTGATCAGTACGAACAGCGGCAGGGCCATGTTGTTGACGACGTGGACGGCCACCGCGGGCCAGATCGACCCGCTGCGGCGCATCGACTCGGCGGCGATGATGCCGACCACGAGCGCCGAGGGCAAGACGATGTTGATGCCGTGGAAGAGGGCGAAGATCATCGAGCTGGACAGGACGCCGACGACGGGCCCGTAGCGCAGCAGGGCGTTGGTGACGACACCGCGGAAGAGGAACTCTTCGCCGATGGGGGTGAGGACGGACAGGAAGGCGAAGGTCAGGATCAGGGGCAGCACGCCGCCGCCGGCCGCGTCGTAGTACGGGCTTTGAGGATTGGCGTCGAACCCGGTCAGGGTGATGACGGCATAGTTCACCACGCCCTTGAGCACGAGAGCGATCACGCCTGCGGCCGCGCCGATGCCCATCCAGCGCCAGGTGGTGCGGCGCACACTGAAGGCGCCCCAGGAGCGGATGCGGATCAGCGCGGCTGCGGCGAAGCCGACGAGGCCGACGATACCCGACCAGGCGGCCAGGGCCAGCCCGTACACCACCGCGTCCAACTCCAGCTCCAGCGGGCCGAAGAACGGAGCCACGGCCCCGGCGGCCACCATCGCGAGTAGGCCGATCACGATCTCGGGCCAGCCCGGGCGCGCCGGAAAAGTGGTGCCGGCCGGGGCCGGCTGCCGCGAGTGGTCGGCATGGTCAGTCGACATGGTGGTGAACTCCTTGTTCTCTGGTCTCGATGGGTGTCGCCGGGCCAGGCGCGTGGCGTCCGGCGCGTGCCGGCCGGTAAGGGGCGCCGGACGCCACGCGCCGTGCGTGGCCGATGCGTTTCAGGACGTCAGGCTGGGCGGGGTTGTACAGGTCGTCCAACGCCGCGGTGAGAGCCTGCGCGCGGGGCGGTCTCGCTTCTGGCCGAGCTCGTCTGAATACAGCTCGTCTGAATACAAAGGAGGGACCATGCCGCCACAGCGCACCGGAATCGAAGGACACATGGTCTGCGAAACTCACCCGGTTGGTTGCGTCATCCGCGCCCAGGGGTGACCCACGCCGATTGCCGTCATCGGCGCGGCTCCCAGCGGAAGATCCGGGAAGCCAGCGCGACGGCGACAATGACCCAGCCCAGTGTGAGCACCAGGAATCAGGGAGTCCGCGAGAGAGGCGCCGCCGTTCCAGGCGTTGTTGAGGACCAGTTCGGTGGCCGAGCCGCCCGGAAGCAGCCGTTTGAGCAGGGTGAGCTCCTCGGTGCCGGCGATCCCCACCCAGCTGGCCACGGCGATGGTGCCGAGGCTGATGGGAAGCGTGGTCACCTGGGCGTGTTCGGGGGAGTTCGTCAGTCCCGCCGTGGCCAGTCCCAGGCCGAGCATCATGATCACCATCGAGACGACGGCCGCCGCCAGGAGGAGGACGTTGTCCGGCTCGCCGGTGACCACGGCCAGCGCGGTCATGATCACGGCCACCTGGACCAGCGAGATGACGATGATCGGGAGGAGCAGCCCGGAGAGGATGGTGGTGTCGCTCGCTGCGGTGGTGTAGAGCCCGAACGCCCCGGCGCTGAACATCACTATCGCCGCGATGTATCCGAGGCTGCCCAGAGCCGCGAAGACTTCGTGCTGGTAGATGAAGAACGCGCTGCTCCCTGCGGGCATGATGAGACTGGTGACCAGAACCAACCGGTTCCGGAAGATCTGGACCAGCTCACGAGGGCAAGCGATGGATCGACCCGGACGTCTCCGCACTCGCCGTCATTGACGACTGCCCGCTCACCGACCGCGAGATCGACGTGCTGCGAGCGACCGGTGAAGGCTACTCGGTCGCCGACATCGCCACCCGACTCCACCTGGCAGAGGGCACGGTGCGCAACTACCTCTCGAATGCGATGCAGAAGACCCAGACCCGGACCCGGCACGAAGCGGCGCGGTACGCGCGTGAACACGACTGGCTGTGAGCGCCGATGGCGGGGAATGACGTCCCAGGTGAGGGCCACAGGGATCAGACTCGGTGCTTCAGCGGATGCGCGGCTGGCTGATCCAGCACAACGGCGCCCTCACGCTGCTGTTGATCCTGGTGTTCGGCCTGCTGTTCTTCGCCAAAGGCCTGCGCGGCCTGCTCGCCTAGGCTTTACGGAGTCACGATCGCGAACGCGGGATCCGGGTCGTCCAGTACGGCGGTCAGGCGGTTCAGGACGTCCATGTCGCCCTCGTGCTCGATGCCGTCGGCCGGCTGGCCGGTGAGCAGGCCGAGCAGCTGCTGCTTGGTGAGCGTGAGCGTCAGGTCTGCCGGCTGCGGCGGTGGGTCGGCCTGATGGATGAACGCGCCGTTGGACAGCGTGGTGCGGTGGCGCTGGTTCAGATCCGTCAGCCGCCAGTCGATGACCAGACGCTCGTCCCATGCCTTGGGACCGTCGACACGGATGGCCAGGGAGTCGAAGACCTGCTCGACGGTCAGGGCCGCGATCATCTCCGGGGAGGTGGCGGAGTCGAGGTTGGCGGGCACGACGTCGCCGGTCAGCTCCAGTGCGCCGGCCAGGTAGAAGTTGCGCCAGGTGCCGTTCTCGGCGCCGTGGCCGAGCCGGGTGTACACCTCGGCGAGCATGGAGCGCGCCTGGCTGTCGTGCTCGTCGGCGAAGACGGCGTGGTTGAGCAGCGAGGCGGCGAACCGCAGGTCGCCGTCGTCGATGTAGCGGCGGGCGAAGGCGAGGACGCCCTCGCGCCCGCCCATGCACTCGACGTAGCGGCGCGCCTGCTCGATGGGCGGATGTTCCCACAGGTGGGCCGGGTTGCCGTCGAACCAGCCCAGGTAGCGCTGGTAGATGGCCTTGACGTTGTGGCTGACCGAGCCGTAGTAGCCGTGGGTGTGCCAGGCCTGCTCCAGCGCGGGCGGCATCCGCATGGCCTCGGCGATCTCGCTGCCGGTCATGCCCTTGTTCATCATCCGCAGCGTCTGGTCGTGCATGTAGGCGTACATGTCGCGCTGCTGCGACAGGAAGGTGACGATGTTCTGTCCGCCCCAGGTTGGCCAGTGGTGCGAGGCGAACACGACGTCGGCCTGGTCGGCGAACAGGGCGATCGCCTCGGTCAGATAACGCGCCCAGACGCGCGTGTCACGAACCAGAGCACCGCGCAGGGTGAGGATGTTGTGCTGGTTGTGCGTGGCGTTCTCGGCCATGCACAGCGCTCGCCGACCAGGGATGAGGAAGTTCATCTCCGCCGGCGCCTCGGTGCCCGGGGTGAGCTGGAAGACGATCCGTACCCCGTCCAGCGTCTCCTCCTGCCCGGTATGCGTGATGTCCTTGCTCGGCGGAATGAGGGAAATGGTGCCGGTCGAGGTGGTCATGCCCAGCCCGGTCCCGATCTGCCCTTCGGGCGAGCGGGGCAAGGCCGGCCCGTACATGTAGGTGGCGCGGCGGTTCATCGCGGTGCCGGCGTAGACGTTCTCCGACACCGCATGCTCCATGAATCCGGCCGGCGCCAGGATCGGCACACTGCCGTCGGTGACGCCGCGCACCCCGCCGAAGTGGTCGGCGTGGGAGTGGGTGTAGATGACCGCGGTGACCGGACGGTCGCCTCGCTGGTCGCGATAGAGCCTCAGCCCGGCCGCGGCGCACTCGACCGACAGTAGCGGGTCGACCACGATGACGCCGCTGTCGCCCTCGATCAGGGTCATGTTCGACAGGTCCAGGCCGCGCACCTGGTAGATACCGTCGGTCACCTCGTACAGGCCCTGCTTGACACACAACTGCCCCTGCCGCCACAGGCTGGGATGCGCGGTGTCCGGGCACTCCTGCGCCAGGAACCCATAAGAGTCGCTGTCCCACACGACACGGCCGTCGGTCTTGACTATCGCGGGACTCAGTGCGGCCACGAATCCGCGGTCGGCGGCGTCGAAGTCCGTCCGGTCACCAAAGGGAAGGTCTGCCATAAATCAGGCTTTCCCGCTAGCGACCCCGTCGCCCCCACCAGCCGGTACCATCACCTGGTCGTGACTATCTTTTGACAGCCTCACGCCGTGCTCTCCGCATCGAACGCACTACCGCGCCGCGGCCTGCGACGATGCCGACGACCGCCATCTGAAGTTCAACGTCGTCCCCCGCTCAGCCCGGCTGCCGTTGGCGGCGGTCTGCTGCTCACGGCGATCTGCAACAGCGAGTCCGGGCACTGGGACTTGGCGCCGCCGCTCCCGGCCTCGCATCGAAGGTCCTCAACCAGGTCGAGGAAAAAGGAGCGTTCGGTGTGCTCGCCGACGCCGACGCCTTGCTGGAACAGGTCGTGATCAGTCCTTCCAGGAGCTTGCGGCCAAGCCCGTCGACTTCCTGGACGGTCAGCAGGTCGCCTTCGCGGATGTAGGACAGCGCGGTGAGGAGGTCGGGCCGGTCACTGGTGGCGAGCTTGCCGCTGATCTTCTCAATGACCTTCAGTCAGATCGGATCGAGGGCGTCGCGTTGCCGCTGGACGGTCCAGACGAGCACGCGGATATGGCGAGGCCGAGGATGACCGTGTTTCTCGAGCGTGCGGCGCAATGCTTCTTCCTCGTCACACACCCCAAGGAATCTAAGCTCGATGATCGCGGCGGATGGCTCCGGGGATCGCCCCTCGGCCTGCCGGCATCGGCGACGGAGCCGGTCGTGCAGGACGGCGATGATGCCGCGCTCGCGCCAGCGGGTGAAGCACCGGTGGACGGCCTTCCAATGGGGCACGCTGATCCACGGCTCGCCCTTCCTCCTGGTGATGCTCACCCCGCCCGTCGTGGCCTTCTTCAGGCCCTTGTTCAGCCGGTCCAGCGCCGCCATGTGCCGCTTTTGCAGGTCGGCGATGAAGTCGGCCGGGTCGCGGGGCTTGGCCAGGGCCTCGTAGTGCACGTCCCGGTTGTCCTCGAAGTCGGCGGGCAGATCCTCATCGGGGTTACGCCAGGTGTTGGCGCCCTCCGCCCAGATCTCGCGGCGCCGGATCGCCTTGCGCAGCGCCACCAGCACGCACAGCTCGTACGGGATGCGCTCCACCAGGCCGCTGTCGGGGTCGAGGACCGCGTCGCGCCAGTCCTCGGGCACCACGTGCTCCAGCGGCACCGCCTCGGCGGCGGCGTAGAAGTCGGCGTCGGAGCCGTCGTAGCGCTTCAGCAGGTCCAGGGCGTCCATCACCGGCTTGAAGGTGTCGTTGCTGGAGCGGAACCTCACCGCTTTGAGGAGCTTGGGCAGGCCGCGCCGGTAGTGGTGGGAGTAGGAGCCGCGCAGCTTGGTCCGCACCCGGGTGCGCAGCTCCTTCTCGTTCGCCTTGGCCTCGGCGATGATGTCCTCCAGCGTCCGCTCACCGACCACCGGATACAGAGCCTTGCGGACGATCTCCTCCGGCAGCTCCAGCGCCGCCTCGGCGAGCTTCACCAAGATGCTGTTTTTGCCCTGCACCCGCCGGAACTCGGCGTTGAGCTCTCCCTCGACCTTCTTCTCCGCCCGTACGCTGATCTTGTGAAACTCGCCGATCGCGAGCACTTTGGTGTACATCGATTCCGGCCGGTCCTCCTCGGCTGTCCTCGCCGCCCTCGACGAACCCGCACTGCGGCAGGTCCTGCCATGCTCCGGCAACCCGCGCGGGCGGGCGCAGGCTCCCCGCGGTGGGTGGTGGCCGCCTGCCTGCAGACACCACCACCCACCGCGGGATCACCTCATCAACCCCAGGTCGGGTCGCGTCGCATCGCCCACACCTCCCTCCGAGACGGGTTCTGGCTGGTCGGCCGCCGTTGAAGCTGCCGGCGTCCGGGATTCGTGTCGGTACTCGGCCGGACTCACGGACCAGTGATCGTGACGTACATCCCGACGCGCCGGGCTCGGTCGGGACGCACTGGCCGGAGCCGACTCAAAGGTTGATGCGCATCATGTCCTGCTCACCAGGTGACCGGGAGTTCGTGGGCGCCGTAGACGACGGCGTCGTTCTTGAACGGAACGTCCTCCGTCGGTGCGGCGAGCCGCAGGGCGGGGATGCGGCGGAACAAGGTGTCGAAGACGATCTGCAGCTCCATCCTGGCGAGGTTCTGGCCGAGGCACTGGTGCGGGCCGAAGCCGAAGGCGAGGTGGCGGGCTCCGCGCTCGATATCCAGTTTGGCCGGGTTGGTGAACGCCGCCGGGTCCCAGTTGGCCGACAGGGCCGAGACGATGACGCCCTCGCCGGCCTTGATGCTCACCCCGCCGATCTCCACGTCTTCCGTGGCCACCCGGGCGGTGACCGTGTCGGTGATGGTGAAGTAGCGCAGCAGTTCCTCCACGGCCGCGGGCGTCCTGCCCGGGTCGGCCTTGATCAGGGCCAGTTGGTCCGGGTGGGTGAGCAGCCCGAGCACGCCGAGGGAGATCATGTTCGCGGTGGTCTCGTGTCCGGCGGTCAGCAGCAGGAAGGCCTGGCTCACCAGGGCCGTGTGGTCGAGGGCGCCTTCCTGGCGTTGCCGGGCGATCTGCCGGCCGAGCAGGTCGTCGCCGGGTTCCGATTCCTTGCGGGTGACCAGGTCGTCGAAGTAGGCGCGCAGTTCGGCGAAGGCCCGCTGGCGGTCTTCGAGCGAGGTCAGACTCACCATCATGCTGGTGCGGGTCTGGAAGAAGTCGTGGTCGGTGTAGGGGACGCCGAGCAGTTCGCAGATCACCAGGGAGGGCACCGGCAGGGACAGCGCCTGCACCAGGTCGACCGGGTGCTGGTCGGCGGCGAGCATGTCGTCGATGAAGTGGTCGACGATGTCCTGGATGCGCGGGCGCAGCGCGGCCAGCCGCCGCACGGTGAACTCGCCGACGACCGGGCGGCGGGCCGCGGCGTGTTCCGCGCCGTCCATGCCGAGCATCACCGGCGGCTGGCTGCGCTGCACCTGCAGGGTCGCCGGATCGACGTTGAAGACCGGATAGCCGTCGGTGCGCCGGTCGGAGGAGAAGCGGGGGTCGGCGAGGACGGCGCGGGCCTCCTCCTGCCGGGACACCCACCACGCCTCGCCGCCGCTGGTCAGGCGGACCTTGCTGATCGGCGCCTGCTCGCGCAGCCATTCGTAGGCGGTGGGCGGGGCGAACGGACAGCCCCGCTCGACCGGCAGCTCCACGTCGGTGAGTTCGCCGGTAACGCTCTTCGTCATGAAGGACCTCCGGGTGGAATATCTGGCTGATTTGGTTCGCGGCTGCTGCGGGATGAACCCAGACGCGATGTCTGGTCAGCCGGCTCGTCGTTGGTGTTCATCGCAGGCTGAGTGGGGTTTCGGCTGCGATGCTGGTCAGCGCTCGTCCATACCTGGCTCCTCGCCCGCTCACCCGCGATTCCTGCTCTATGCACAAGGCGCCGGCACCCACCGCGGTGTGACACCCAGGATCGATGACACACGTCACATGCCCGCACTGTCACAAAGCCCGGAGCGCCGACGCCGCATGTCAGGACGATCAGCCCGTCCCTTCGGCCGGTGAGCTTCGCCAGGCCTGATGGGGCAGACGAGGCGGCCAGGACCGCCTGCACGATTCACCCCTCGGCTCTCGGTCTGAGGGCCGGCGTCGACACGGCTGTGCCGCCCGCGCGGAAGGCCGGAGAAGTTGTCGCTCATGTCCAGGCGACGAACGGGCGCCCTCCCGGGGGACACCTGCGCGGCGCAGAGGCGGGGGAGACGCCTGTCGCACTCGCAACCGTCGCGGCGCGATCACGTGCTGTTCGACTCGGTCGAGCAGGTGCGCATGAACCGCCGGCGTCTGCCGGTGACCTCCCGGCTCTTCATCCGGTGGCAGGCGAAGACAGGCTCGTTGAAGGAGACGGACCTGGCTGTCGGCCGGCGGCACCCGCCACTCAGGCGCTCCGCCCTGGTGCCCGCCCGGACGCCGCGCTGACCTCGGCAGGGCCCAGGCCGGCAAGGCGGGCGGCGGCACGCGAGCGCCACAGCGGCTCCTGCACCAGATCAAGGCAGCGGTGGAAGTACCGGCGGGCCTCCTCGGTGCGGCCGCGCTCGCGGCTCATCTCACCGAGAGCGTAGAACGTGAGTGCCTGGCCATGGGTGTCACCTGCCCGGAAGAACAGGAGGGCGCACCGATCGAAGGCCGTTTTCGCCAGTTCGTACCGGCCGAGTGCACCGTATGCCTCGCCCAACCGCCGCAAGGCGATGCGCTCACCAGGACCCCAGCCGAGCGCCCGGCTGCTCCTGATGCTCTGCTTGTAATGCTCGATCGCCGCCTCCACCTCCCCGCATTCGAAGGATGCGATGCCGAGCATGCGCCGGAACCTGACCGCGTGATCGCCGTACCGCCATTCGGTGGCAAGGCCGAGCCCGCGCCGGCACACAGCAGCGACCGCGTCGTGGCGGCCCAGGTCGAGGTTCGCGCCGCTGGCCGTGCTCAGCGCGTTCAGCAGCCCGTAGGTGTCATCGAGGGTCTCGAAGCGGGCGATCGCGCGCTCCGCCGTGGCGAGAGCTTCGCCCGGCCGTCCCTCCATGAGATCGCGTGTGGCCAGGGCGAGTAGCGCGTACGCGGACGCGTGGCCATCGCCGGCCTGCTCGAAGTAGGACAAGAGATGGGCCGGGTCGGCTGCGGGGGTGCGGCAGCGGTGATGCTCCAGCTCGATGTCGGCCAGAACCAGCCGGGTGAGCATGGCCGATCTGGTGTCGGGCGCCCGCTGGGCGACACCTTCGAGCAGGTCGGAGACCTCTTTCCGGAACCCGTGGGCAGCGAGGAACGGGGCCAGGCGCTGCGCCAGCTCCACGGCCGGTGCCGGTTCGGCCAGTGCGACGGCGGTCTCCAGGGTCTCGCGTTCCGCCAGCAGCCAGGTCCCTGAGCTCTCACGGTGATCCGAGGAGCACTCCTGCAGCGGAGGTCGCGCGGGCGGCGGGTATTCCCGCATGCCCGCCCGGACCCGGCGCAGGCACTCCTCGACCAACCTGGCGAGTGCGGCGCGGCGGGCGGCCGGGCTCTCCTCCGCCTCTGCGCGCTCCCGGGCGAAGTCCTGGAGAAGGTCGTGCATGCGATAGCGGGGCTGCCCGCAGAGATCCGCCTCCTCAGCACCCAGCAGACCGGCCAAGGCGAGAATCTCGGCCGCCGCTTCCGCCGCTCGCTGCTTCACTCCCATCAGTGCCGCAAGGCTCCAGTCGGCCGCACTGTCGAGTCCCGCCAGTCCGAGCAGCCGGAACGCCCGGCGCGCCACGTCGGGCAGCGCGTCGTAGCTCATTGCGAACCCGGCCCGCACGTCCTGGCCTCCGATCGCCAGCTCGTCCAGCCGCGCCGCGTTGTCGGCCAGCCGCGCCGCGAAGGTGCGCAGCGGCCAGCCGGGCCGGGTCGCGAGCCGAGCCCCGGCGATGCGGATGGCGAGGGGCAGGTAGCCGCAGGCACGCAGGATCTCCCGAGCCGCTTCGGGCTCGTTGCGCACTCTGATCTCACCTGCGATGCCCTCGAGCAAAGTTCGTGCCTCGTCCTCAGCGGGGACGCCGAGCGGCACGGTGGTCACGCCGGGTAGTGCGGTCAAGGGCCCGCGGCTGGTCACCAGCACAGCGCTGTGCGGCGTACCCGGCAGCAGGTGGCGTACCTGATCGGCGCCGGCCGCGTTGTCCAGCACGATCAGCATGGCGCGGTCGGCCACCAAAGACCGGAACAGGGCGGCCCGCCCTTCGAGGGTGCCTGGGAGGGCGGAACCGTCCGTCTGCAGGCCCCGTAACAGGTCGGCCAGCAGGGAGTAGGGCTCTCTCGGCCCGGATGAGCCGCTCGACATGCGCAGGTAGAGCTGGCCGTCGGGGAAGTCGAGGCGCACCAGGTGGGCGACGCGGGCCGCGAGCGTGCTCTTGCCGATTCCGGGTGGTCCCGTGATGGCCGCGATGGCCGGCGCGGTGGGTACGGGCACGCGTGGCCGGGCAGCGTCGGGCGGGGCGCCGGGGGCGCGTAACGCGGCCAGAAGGGTCGCCACTTCCCCTGTCCTGCCTACGAAGTCAGCGATGTCCGGGGGAAGCTGGCAGATCGCCACGGGCTGGGCCGATGCTGCGCGAGCGGGCTCGGGCGTGTCTCCCGCGAGGATGGCGGCCTGGAGCTGTCGCAGCTCGGGGCCGGGTTCGATGCCGAGCTCATCGTTGAGGACGGTCCGGGCCTGCTGGTAGGTCTCCAGCGCTTCTCCCCGCCGGCCCAACCGGGACAGCGCCAGCATGAGTTGTAGCCAGCCCCGTTCGCGTAGCGGGTACTCACGGGTGAAGCGCCGAAGCCCGCTCACCGCTTCGGCTTCCATCCCCAGCTGCAGCAGCCGGTCCACCCAGTCAAAGCGTGCCCCGGCCAAGCGCTCCTCCAGCTCAGCGAAGCGCGCCGCCATGGTGCCGGTCAGCGGGGCGTCCTCGGCGGGCGTGCCGCGCCACAGCTGCAGCGCTCGGTCAAGGCGCCGGGCCGCTCGCTCCGGATCGGCCTCAGTTCCGGCCAGGCGTACGTGGTCTTCGAAGACCAGGAGGTCCACGTCCTCGCGGGCGACTTCGAGCAGGTAGCCGCTGTTCAGCGTATGCAGCCGCGTGGCGGGAGGCAGCGCGCGACGGAGTTGGCTGACGTACGTCTGGACGTTCGCCACGGCCGAGGCGGGAGGGTCGTCCCAGAGCGCCTCGATCAGGCGCTGTCGGATGACGGGCGTGTTGGCGTGCAGGAGAAGAGCGGCCAGCACGGCCTTGGCCTTCCCTGTCAGCTCCGCCTGCCGGCCGTCCGGGTGACGGACCACCACAGGACCGAGCACCCCGAACGTCACCTTTGTCACGAGGCCACCCCTCACTATGGCGTGACTGTGGCGATTGTATGGCTGCGGGAGCCAGATTTGGACGCGCTGTAAGCCCTACCCGAGGTGAGGAGGTCCCCATGAAGATCGAAGTCCGCAAGGTCGAGGCGATCAAGGCCACGCAGAACGGCCCCATCTAATCCCAAGTGTGGGCGGGTCGCCCGGGCCACTCCGGGGTATCCGTGCGGTCCCGCCCACCTCCCACATGGAGGAGCAGCGTTGCGGGTTGTACTGAAGGATTGCGTGTGGGAGTCGCAGGGCCAGGACCTGTTCCTCCTCACCGACCCACGCGAAGTGGTGACCCTCGCCGACCCTGAAGGCCGGGTGGCCGCACTGTTCGCCGCGATGCAAGGGAACCCGGCCACGGTTGCCGAACTCCGCGAGCGACTGGCGGCCGACGGCGTGGAACTGGGGGAGGATGAGGTGCGCGACGCGGTGTCCGCACTCGACACCCTCGGCCTGATCGAAGAGGACGGCGACGGCAGCCTGGGTGACCACGACCTGGACGCCAGGCACTTCTCCAACCTCGCGTTCTTCGGCACGTACGCCCGCCTCGGCCGCCCCCGCGCGGAGTTCGTGAACGCCGTCCGGCGCGCGCACGTGCTGGTGCTCGGCGTCGGGGGCGGCGGCAGCTCGATCGTTCAGTGCCTGGCCGGTCTGGGCGTCGGGCGGATGACTCTGGTCGACCGGGACGACGTCGAGTCCCGCAACTTCGCCAGGCAGTTCCTCTACCACCACGCCGACATCGGCAGGTCCAAGGTGACGTGCGCGGAGGAGTGGGTGCGCGCCTACGACCCGCGCATCACCGTACGGGCCGTGGACCGCTGGATCTCGGGCCCGGAGGACCTGACAGACCTGGTGGAGGGCGTCGACGTCATCGTGGGCGGGCTCGACGGGCATCCCGAGGCCCACCTGTGGATGAACGCGGCCGCTGTCCGCGCCAAGATCCCGCTCGTCGTGGGCGGCATGACCCGCTCCCAGATCACGTACTACTCCGTGGATCCCGGCCGCAGCCCCTGCGTGCAGTGCGACTGGCGGGACCGGCCCGCCGCGGATGAGCCCACGGCGGGAGGTTTCGTCGAGCGCAGCAGGGCCCGCATCAGCGAGCAGAACCTGCTCATCGCCCCGATGGCCGCGCAGATCGGCTCGCTGGTCGCCTACGAGGCACTGCGCTACCTCACGGGGTTCGAGGAGCCGCAGGCAGCCGGCGCGTTCGTCAAGCTCGACCTGCGCGCGGGGCTGACCCCCGTGCGCCAGCCGTTCAACGCCGACCCGGACTGTCCGGTGTGCCCGCGATGACCGCCCAGACCGTACGGTTACGCCCGCTCAGCCTCCTGGAGGAGGGCGAGGAGGTGCTGGTCGGGGATCCGGAGACGGGCACGTTCGTGTCCATCCCGGCCGTCGGCGGCGTAGTGATCGCGGCGCTGCGCGACGGCGCGAGCTTCGACGAGGCCGCCGCACGGGCCGAGGCGTTCGCGGGCGAGCCCGTCGATGTGCCCGCGTTCGTCGAGACCCTGCGCGAGCTGGGTTTCGTGGCGGGGCAGGGGGAGAGCGTGCCGGTCGCCACGGCACCCGTCCAGGGCCGCCGGTGGCTGCGGGGGCCGCGGCCCGCACTGGTGCGCCCGCTGTTCGGCCGCACCGCCTGGATCCTGTACGCCGCCGCGGCGCTCTTCTGCCTGGCCGCGCTGATCGCGGTGCCGCCGCTGCGTCCGGATCCCGGCCGGGACGCCTTCGCCCTGCCCGACGTCGGCCTCAGCGCGCTGCTGTTCTACCCGCTGTGGCTGGCGCTCGTCGTGGTGCACGAGATCTGGCACTGGCTCGCGGCTCGGTCCCTGAACATACCCGCGCGCTTCGGGCTGGACCGGCGGCTCATGTTCGTGGTCTACGAGACCGACTTGTCGCTGCTCTGGTCGGTGCCGCGACGACAGCGGTACGGACCGCTGCTGGCCGGCCTCGCCGCGGACTCGGTGATGCTGGCGGTGGTGCTCGGCTGGCGAATGGCCGCCGAGCATCCGGTGTTGGCCGCGGTGGCGTACACACTGATCTTCCAGATGGCCTTTCAGTGCATGGTATTCCTGCGTACCGACCTGTACGCGGTGCTGATCACCTGGCTCGGGTGCAAGGACCTGTGGCGGGTCAAGACGCTCCTCCTGAGGCAGGCCTTCGGCCGGCTGCGTGAGGAAGAGGCGTCGGAGCTGAGGACCGCCGACCCGCGCGATCTGCGGGCCGGGCGCTGGTTCCGCTGGGTATGTGTGGGCGGCTGGCTCGTCGTGGCGGCGTGGCTGGGCTTCTTCGTGCTGCCCGTACTGGCGGGACTGCTCCAATGGGCGGCGGTCGAGCTCTCCGGCTCCGCCCCGGTACGGTTTTGGCAAGCGATCGCCTGGGCGGCCCTGCTGGCCCTGCCCTGGCTGGTCACGACCGGACTGTGGCTGAAAGCCCGGCGGGCCACCGGACGTCCACTTTGAGGTTCAGCAGTGTGGCGACCTCGTCGAACACCTGCTTCTCCAGGTCGTCGGTCACTTCGTGGAGCCAGTCCATCGCCTGGTACCGGTCAGACTGGACCCACCCGTGACAAGACATGCAAGGAAAGCTCCGAGAGAGTGAGCGACGTGGTGTGACAACCGAGCGTGGTCAGACGGGCTGGCCCATGGGCCGGACGGTCAGGGTGTTGAGGTCGACGCCTGCCGGCTGGTCGAGGGCGAAGCAGATGGCCTCGGCGATGGGCTGGGGAGGCAGGGCGAAGGGGGGCACGCCGGCGCCTTGCCAGAACGGGGTGTCGATCATGCCGGGGTTGACAAGAGTGACACCGATGCCGCGGGTCGTGGCGTGCAGGCGCAGGTTCTCGGCGAGTCCGGTGGTAGCCCACTTGGTGGCCGAGTAGAGATTGGCGGGAGAGTTCTTCAGCCCGGCGACGCTGCCGATGAGCACCAGCCGTCCGCCGGCGGCCTCAAGGTGGGGCAGGGCGGCATGGGCCAGCAGGGCGGGGCCGAGGACGTTGGTGAGAACCATCGGCGCCCACGACGTCGGGTCGCCGGCCCCGATGGAGTCGCCGGACATGAATCCGGCGTTCGCCACCGCCGCGTCAAGGGCACCGAAATGCTCCACGGTGCGGGTCACGACCGACTCGGTGGCCTGCCAGTCCGCCGCGTCCGCGACCAGACCCAGCAGCCGGTCGGGGTGGCCGGCCTCGTCGAGGAAAGTCTTCAGTTTGCTCTCGTCGCGGCCGGTGACCGCCACACGGTGGCCGCGGTCGAGGAGCAACCGCGCGGTGTGGGCGCCGATACCGCTGGTCGCGCCGGTGATCAGTACGGTCTTGCTGGCCATGGTCATGCTCCTGGGGTGTGGACGGGAATCGGCGGACGGCGGCCCGCGATGAAGGAGTGCCGTTCAAGTCCGCCGACCCCATGGAACCGGCGCCGTCGAAGGCAGGCCAGGTCGCGTTTATGGGGGTATAAGCACAACCTCTCTATCGGCCGGACCATGGGTACTGTGGACGAATGGAACCTCCGTTCGAAAACCACACCGGTGATTCCACCGACAACCGCTCGGACATCCGCGGCTTCCTCACCAGCCGACGCGCCAAGCTCGCCCCGGAGCGGGTCGGACTGCCCACCAGCCGACGCCGACGGGTTCCTGGACTACGGCGCGAGGAGGTCGCGGCCCTCGCCGGCGTGAGCACTGAGTGGTACACGCGGCTGGAGAAGGGCCACATCAGCGGCCTCTCCGAGAGCGTGCTGGAAGCGGTCGCGCAGGCATTGCTCCTCAATGAGGACGAGCGCACCTACCTGCTCGATCTGGCCAGAGCGGCTCGCCCCGCCGTCCGCAGGTCGCACCGCCGCAAGGACGTCAAGATCCCGTCTTCCGTCCAATGGATGGTGGACTCCATGACCATGGCCCCCGCCTTCGTACGCAACGGCCGTCTGGACATCGTCGCGAGCAACCCGCTGTGCAGGGCCCTGTACTCACCGATGTTCGACAGCGGTACCACCGGCGACCGGGGCTGCGCCAATTTCCCTCGTTACTTCTTCCTCGACCCCGGCTCCTCCGGCTTCTTCGTCGACTGGGAGGAAGGCGCCAGGGCCACGGTCGCAGTGCTCCGCGCCGAAGCCGGACGTGCACCTCACGACCGGGCCCTGCGTGAGCTCGTCGGCGAGCTGTCCACGCTCAGCCCTGACTTCCGCACCATGTGGGCCAGTCACGACGTCCGAATCCGTCACGAAGGCGTCAAGCGGCTGGACCATCCCGAAGTCGGCCGTCTGGAGATGACCTTCCGCTCGCTGAACCTGCCCCTGCCTCAGCGGGCCGTCCACGACCTGGTCATCTACACGGCCGAGCCGGGCACCCCCTCGGAGGACCGCCTCAGACTCCTCGCCAGTTGGACAGCGCCGCAGGCCTCACCCACGGAACCTATCCGCCCGCCCCACTGACTTGCGTCTCGGAACGCCGGCCGTACGTACCTCCATGCGCCACCTCGGAGCCACGCTGACCGGAGCCGTCCCGAGCGGCGCCTCGTTGCAACGTGTGGTCTTCGACGGGAACCACCGTATGACCCGACGGCTTCACCACCGTCCAGTCGCACGCGGACCGACGGATGCGTCGCTCGGCCCGGTCCCGCCGCGACGTGGATCTCGACGTCGCCGAGGGAGTTCCGGTCGAACGCGGGCCGGTCAGGTGTAGGCGATCAGCCGCCCGCAGGCGACCACCCCTGCCCACGTGACGAGTGAGACGGCGCCCGCAGCCCTGGCCGCCGCCGGCGCGCGGCGGTGGCCGTCCCACGAGCCCACGCGGCGATAGACGCCGAGGTGGAACACCGCGATGTTCAACCCGGCCACCACCAGCAGGACCAGTTTTACCGGCGCGGCGCCGGTGCTCGCGATCTCCTTGGCGCCCGACGTGAACATCGCCGTCCCGGACACAGCCGCGGCGGCGAGCCCGGCGCGGGCCACCGGCAGCAGCCGCCGTGCCGCCGTCGGCACCGAGATCGCGTCCCGGCCCGCGCCGAGCAGCCGCAGGTCGAAGAGCGCGGCAGGACCGACCAACAGCGCCAGCCCCAGAAGGTGCACGATCTCCAAGGAGGAGTAGACCCACGGGGTCACCCTTACGAACTCCGCGACCCAGGTTCCCTCCAGCCACATGAGCACGTCCATCGCACCAAGGGCGAGCGGTCTCATACCCCCTTGCCGCCCTTCCTCCTGATGCGCACAACCACCACCGCGGTACCGGCGGCCACGAGGACGCCTGCGACGAGCCAGGGCAATGGTCCGGCACCGCTGCCGATGTCGGAGCCGGTCGCCAGGTCGTCGCTGCCGTGGTCGCCGGCCGTGGGTCCGGTCTCGGAGCCGGGAGACGTCGGGGGAGGGCCTTCCGGCAAAGGCACCGAGCGCTGCCTGATCGCCCGCCCGTCCTGCCTGATCAGGAGCTCCGGCCGGAACTCCTCCGCATGCTCGCGATGGGTGTACCCCACTGCCTCGAGCCGCTCGCCCTGGTTCACCCGGTCCGGCATACCCCAGGCCGTCAGCCGTTCGATCGGGGCGAGGATCAGCACCACCTCGTCGTCCTGGCCGTCGTACGCCTGGGTGCGCCGCAGCACGTCCCGTCCTCCGAGCTCCTCCAACTCGGCCGGAATGGAGCGCTCAGCCAACCCGGACGGCAGCCGTACGGGGACCGTCACCCGCAGCCGGATCTCCGGGTGCGGGTTGCCCCACCGGACCTCCGTCACCGTCCCTGACACATACAGGGGCCGCTCCGTCCTGAAGTCCTCCCAGCCATGGTGAAGCGCACCAAGGAGAGTAAGCCCGACAATCGTCGACTTCATCATGAGGCCACCCTCGCTGCCCGTGTCGATTACGGGGCATCCAGAGCGATATAGGACTCGATTAATATCGATGGCATATGAATCTGCAGCAGTTGCGCTACGCGGTGGCGCTCGCCGAGGAGCTCAACTTCGGCCGGGCGGCGCTCCGGGAGGGCGTGCGGCAGCCGCCGTTCAGTCAGCAGATCGGCAGGCTGGAAGAGGAGCTAGGGGTGCGCCTGTTCGAGCGCACGACCAGGCAGGTACGCCTCACCCCAGCGGGTGAGGCCTTCGTCGCCGAGGCCCGCACGAGCCTGGCCCACGCCGCTCTTGCCGCCGAATCGGCCCGCCGTGTGGGCAGAGGAGAGGCGGGGCGGCTGGTGATCGGGTTCGTCGGGTCGGCCACGAACATCACGCTGCCGAAAGTGCTGCGCCGCTTCCGCGCCCGCTATCCGGGCGTCCAGGTCGAGCTGCGCGAGCTGGCCACCGCGCATCAGGCCGAGGAACTGCGGCAGGGGCTGCTCGATGTGGGCCTCCTGCACGCTCCGCTCGCCGGCCCCGCCGCCGAGGTTCTGACCACCCGCACCGTGGCCCGCGAACTGCTCCTCGCCGCCCTGCCGGCCGACCACGCGCTTGCCACGCGTGGGTCGCTCCCGGCCGCCGCCCTGGCCAGGGAGCCGTTCGTCATGTTCCCGAGGCGGTATGGACCCGCTCTGTACGACCGGATCACCTCCGTCGCCCTGGCGGCCGGGTTTGAGCCGGTGATCGTGCAGGAGGCGGTGCAGATGCAGACCATCGTGGGGCTGGTGGCGGCGGGGATCGGTGTGTCCATCGTGCCCGAGTCGGTGGCCCGGCTGCGGCGCGGCGACGTGGTATTCCGCCCGCTTTCACCGCCGACCCGGGTCGTCACGCTGGACGTGACCTGGCGTACAGGTGATCCCAACCCGCTGGTCCGCAACTTCCGCGCCCTCTTTCCGGCACCACGTCAGCCGCGGCAGGTCCGGCCGTAGCCGAACGCCGCGGCGGCGCCTCGGCCGGCCAGATCACGCACCGGCCGGTGATGATCGGGAGGGCGTTGACGGCGATGTCGCCAAGCAGATACTCGCCGACCAGCGGAGCGAGAACCAGCAGGCCAAGTGCTGGAAGAATGCGTTTGGAACACGTCTGCCCTCACCGGTTGTAGAGACTGCGTGCCCACAGGTATCCGCCCAACGCGATGGCCGTGCTCCACAGCGCCGCCGCCGCGAAGCCGGCTCCCGTGGGCTGCCCGGCCAGCAATGGTGGTCTTGCCCGCGCCGTTCGGGCCGAGCAGCGAGAAGACGGTGCCCTGCGGGATGGTGAGGTCGATGCCGTCCAGAACGTGGTGGGCGCCGTAGGACTTACGCAGCCCTGTCACCGAGACGAAGGTTCGCATCGCGTTCACCCCCGATCCCAGGTGACGGGCAGGCTGCTCACGCCGTACACCTGCGAGGGGTCGGTGCGCAGCGACAGCTCTTCAGCCGGTACGGCGAGCCGCAGCGTCGGGAAGCGGATGAGCAGCGCGGGAAACGCGACCCGCATCTCGATGCGGGCAAGCTGCTGACCGAGGCACTGATGGACACCGTGGCCGAAGGCCAGATGCCCGGCGGCCGAGCGGCGTAGATCGAGTACGTCGGGGCCTGCGAACCTGGCCGGGTCCCTGTTGGCGGCGTTGATCGCGATGACGACCGTGTCGCCCGCCTTGAGCTGCCTGCCGCCGAGCTCCACGTCCTCCAGCACGCCGCGCATACCGGTGGCGGCGACGGACAGATAACGCAGCAGTTCCTCTACGGCGCCGACGGCCAGGTCGGGGTCGCCGCGCAGGGCGGTGAGCTGGGCCGGGTTGCGCAGCAGGGCGAAGGTGCCGAGCGCGAGCATGTTGGCGGTGGTGTCGAGCCCGGCGCCGAGCAGGAAGGCGGCCACGCCGCCGAGCTCCTCGTCGGTCAGGTCGCCGCCGGTGGCCAGGTCGCTGAGCAGGTCGTCGGTGGGCTTGGCCCGCTTGGCGAGCACGAGTTCTCGCAGGTAGGTGCCGAGCTCGACGAAGGCGGCGTACTGGTGCTCAGCTGTTCCGGCGTCCGACAGCGCCCGGGTGGAGCTCTGGAACCGGTCGCGGTCCTCGTACGGCACCCCGAGCAGCTCACAGATCATCAGCGCGGGAACCGGCTGCGCGAAGACCTCGACGAGGTCGGCGGGCGGCCCCTGCCGCTCCATCGCGTCGAGCCGCTCACGGGTGATCTCGGTGACCCGCTCGGTGAGCAGGCTCATCCTGCGGACGGTGAACTTGCCCGCCAGTAGTTTGCGGAAGCGGGTGTGCTGGGGTGCGTCCATGCCGGTCAGGTCGCCGACGGGGGCGGGCGGCAGGTGCCCGCCCGCCAGGGGGTGGTAGTGGGTTTCGTAGCGGGAGCTGAAGCGCGGGTCGGCGAGGATCTGGCGGACCAGGTCGTATCCAGTGATCATCCAGACGCCTGGGGCGCCCTCGGGCGCGGCCAGGCGGGCGATCGGCTGCTCTGCGCGTAGGGCGGTGAGCGACGGGGCGGGATCGAAGGGACAGCCGGGTGCGCGGTCGAGGGAAGGGGTGACCGGCTCATCGCGATAGTACGTGTTCGACATGATTGAAAGCTACGTTGCATTCAGAAATTCTGTCAATCAATCGATAGATATAATCGCAGGTAGAAGCCAATATATTGATGCGTTGACGCTGCAAGCGAACGCAATGATTCGTTGCGTTGTGTGACGCCGAACGCAATACTGGCGTCATGCCAGAAGGAAGGTTGACCCGGCAGGACCGCCAGCGCATCGCGACCGGCCTCGCCGAAGGGCGTTCGTACGCCGAGATCGCCAGGCGACTGGACCGGCCGACCTCGACGATCAGCCGGGAGATCGGCCGCAACGGCGGCCCCAGCGACTACCGCCCCGAGCGGGCACACCAGGCGGCAGCGCGGCGGGCGCGGCGCGGCACCCCGGCCCGTTCGCCCGAGGCCGAACCCCGGGACCGCAAGATTTTCGAGGTGGAAGAAGGAGCCGTCGAGATGGCGATCGGAATGGGCCTGCCGAAGATGATGGCGCGCGTGCTCATCAGCCTGTGGCTGAGCGAGGACGGCAGGCTCACCGCAGCCGAGCTGTCGCGCGGGCTGAAAGTCAGTCCCGCCTCGATCTCCATGGCGGTGGGCTACCTGACCCAGCAGGGCCTGATCAGGCGCGAGCGTGATCCGCAGCGGCGGCGCGACATCTACGTGGTCGACGACGACGCCTGGTACCACTCGACAGTGATCAGCTCGCGGCAGACGCTCGCGGCGGCGGAGATCACGAAGGCGGCGGGGCAGACGCTCGGGCTCGACACGCCCGTGGGACGCCGCCTGGCCAGGGGCGGTGCGTTCCTGGAGCGGATCAGCCTGGACGCTCTGGCGTCGGCCGAACGCTGGCGCGACCTCCCGCCGTGATCACACCGCCGGGATTGTGCCCCCGATGTCACGTACTGTCGTCCAATCGCCCCCTCAACGCCCACGAGGCCATGGACCTGTTCCAGGTCCTCATGGCCACCCGGCTGCTGAACACGGCGAAGCGTAAGGCGGAGAAGGAGCGACTCTCGACGCTGCACCAGCTGGAGAAGGCGTCGCGCACGCTGGCGGTGGAGATCGATCCAGGGGAGGGGCGGGTGAGCATTCTCACCGACGGTCCTGTCGAGGAGGGGCAGGTACGCGCAGCCGCGGAAGCGGCAGGCTGCGCCGTCGCGGCCTCCTGACCCGTGGACGCGAGGCCCGCCATCGCCAGTGTGGCGGGCCACTCGCCCCCAAGACGGGTGTCATGGGCGCACGGCACCCAGCAGGTGGTCGCGCCAGTGGTCATCAAGACCGCTCACCTTGATGACGTCGCCGGCCTGCGGGGCATCGACCACGTGGCGACCGCTGGCGGCCGGCGAACGCCAGGAAGTGATCGCCTGGCAGCCGTCGCCTCCGGGCGGCCAGCCATCCGACCCACCCGTTCCGGGCTGATCTCGCGTTCGACCTGATCGCGTCCACCGAACAGCGCGTGGTCGCTCAGGCCCGCCGCGATGACAGGGGCCGGTCAGACGGCTGGGACCGGGTACGGAAGCTCACGGCGTGCTTCCTGTCCGACCTTGAGGGCCAGCTTCCCGACATAGTGATCGTTCAGGGCGCGATGCGCGTCCTCGACTCGCTCCATCGGGAAGGTTCGGGCGACGTGGACCTCGAAGGAACTCGCCTGGATGATCGCGTTCAGCCGATCGGTGGTGGTGCGGCTCCGATCCCCGTCGTAGTAGGACACCGGCGCGCCAGGCGACGTCGCGAGCACGGGCAGGACACCGTTCGGCCAGGCGATCCGTCCCGAGTTTTTGATCGCGCGAAGGGATCGTTCGGCGATCTCGCCTCCAACATCACCCAGATCGTCGTGCGTCTCGAAGCGCTCGGCCTCGTGACCCGCGAACCGAATCCCCGGGACCGCCGCGCACGACTCGTCGCGCGAACTCCCCGAGGAGACGAGATCAACCAGCGGTTCGCCACGGCCTTCACCTTCGCCCGTACGGCGGTCGGACGGCTCTCACCCGACGAACAGGATCAGTTGACGGCGCTGCTGCGCAAAGCACTGGGCTGACACGCACCCGCGGCCCCAATGTTCGGCCTCGTGGGCCTGCTGGTCACGGGGTGCGCGGGCGAGGGCCCCGGCTCCGACGACGCCGCTGCCTGGCCGGCATCGGCTGCCACCGTGCTTCCGCAGAAGCTGTCCGAACCGCCCGCGATGCCGAAGGAGGAGCCGTCTCCTGCCGACGACGCCACGTTGAGCGAGAATCTGGCGTACGAATTGCGCCGCAAGACCCTTGCAATGGCCAAGGCCGCGGGCGAAGTCACCGCCCGGTGCCCCAAGAAGGTGGCGCCGAAGAACGGTACACGGGTCACGTGCAAGACCACCTACGAAGGGCTTGAGGTGGTGTGGGACGTGAACATCGGCGAGAAGTCCGTCCTCTCGGACAACCGGGTGGAATATGAGGCGGTCCCGCGCAGGGAATCCTCACCCGCGACGGCGTCGCGCGCCTGCTCTACGGCAACTACCGCGACAGCATCGACTATGCCCTCTGCAACGACATCCCAGAGGCCGTGCTCGTGCCGTTGAACGCGAAGACCACGTACGCCTGCGAGGTCGTCTTCAAGGGCAAGCAGCCGACGGGATATGCCGAGGCGGTGCGGGTTACCGAGGCCGGACCGCGAGTCTCCTGACATGCCGGGACCACGAGGGGTGTTCGGAGGTCATCCTGCGGCTCGATCAACGTCTCGGCGGGCACCACTTGTCCCGGCTGCAGGGCGAGCAGGGACAGCGCCATGCGCACACGAGGGCTTCCGACCTCGAGCGGTGTCCCCTCATCGGTGAAGACCCGGATCCGCCCCGCAACCCAACCCGCACCACCCCACGTTCCCAGAGCCCACCCATCGGCACCCCCCCGACCGGAGCGCACATCCGCTGGACCGACCAGGTCGAAGTTGACGCGCGGCTTGACCATCGGCAGCGTACCCCCGACTCGGCATGCTCAGATGGGTTGAAGGTTCGACTCTGGGCATAGATCAGATCGCTGGTCGCCGCGGCAGGGTGCTCACCGCCTCTTTGCCACCGCGAAGACTTACCCGGTCCAGCGTGATCGTGGTGTCGCTGAAATGGATCCGGCCGCCTCGTAGTCCCGGCTGGGTGTCGAGCCGACTGCCGATGCGCCTTGGCAGGCCGCGTGCGCATTTACATACATGCAGTATGTATGTACCCTCCTTAGGGATATTTCCAGGAGGAACGCTCATGCAGGCGATACAACTATCGGCGTGGGGCGACACCGAGACCATGGCGCTGGTCGAGGTGGCGAGACCGGCGCCGGTCTTCGGCGAGGTGCTCGTCAAGGTCGTGGCGGCCGGGGTCAACCCGGTGGACGTCTACACACGCCGCGGGCAGGCGTACAACCGGGTGCTCGACCTGCCGTTCATCAACGGCTGGGACGTCGCCGGGGAGGTGGTGGAGACCGGCTACGGCACGCCCCGGTTCCAGCCGGGCGACAGGGTTTTCGGAATGCCGTGGTTCCCCCGCGCGGCGGGCGGCTACGCCGAGTACGTCACCGCCCCCGCCCGTCATTTCGCCCGCATGCCGGAGGGCCTGGCCTTCACCGAGGCCGCGGCGCTGCCGCTGGCCGGCCTGACGGCGTGGCAGATGCTCGTCGAGGTCGCCGCCATCGCGCCCGGACAGCGGGTCCTGGTCGCGGGCGCGGCCGGAGGCGTGGGGCACCTGGCGGTCCAGATCGCCAAGGCCCGCGGCGCGCACGTGACCGGCACCGCGAGCGCCGCCAAACACGCCTTCGTCCGCGGATTGGGCGCGGACGAGGTGATCGACTACACCACGGCCGAGGTGTCCGCCGCAGTGCGGGACGTGGACGTCGTCATCCAGATGTTCGGCGGCCGGGCGGGGCTCGCGGCGCTGGAATGCCTGCGGCCGGGCGGTGTCCTGGTCAGCGGCCAGGCGGCCTGGACTCCGGGGTTGCACGAGCGTGCCCGCGAGCTCGGCGTGCGCGCCGTGGACTACCTCGTCGACCCCGACGGGGCGGGGCTCGGCGCGCTGGCCGAGCTCGTCGCCGGTGGGCGGCTCAAAGTGCATGTCGACGCGGTCTTCCCGCTGGCGCAGGCGGCCGCGGCCCACGACCGCATCGCCGACGGCCACACCACCGGCAAGATCGTGCTCGCCGTCGGTGAGCCCGCGTGAGACGAGGAGACATGGGGATGTCCGAGAAGCACATCACGCCGACCGAGGTCGTACGGGCCTACGCACGGGCGAAGAGCCGTGCCGACATCCCGGCGGCGATGCGGTTCTGTCACCCGGACGTCGTCTTCGAGACGATCGCCTTCCGGGCCGTCGCGACCGGCTGGGACGAGGTCGCCCGGCAGAACACCGCGTTCCTGCGTACCTTCCCCGACTACGGCGTGGAGTTGGAGTACCTCGTCGAGGCCGGTGAGCTGGCCGTCGGCGCCGGGACGGTCCGGGCCACCATGATGGAGAGCCTGGTGGGGATCGAACCCACGGGCAGGTCCTTCGCACTGCCGTTCGCCTGCCACTGGACCGTGCGGGACGGGCTGATCGCCCATGAGCGGTTCTTCTTCGACTTCCATCTGATGTGCGAGCAGCTAGGACTGTCCACCGAGACCGCGGCGGCGAAGTTCACCGCCTGGCGCGAGCGTGCGGAAGAGGCGGCGCGATGACGACGTACGTGCTGGTTCATGGTGCTTGGCACGGCGGCTGGTGCTGGCGCGGCGTGGCCGCGCGGTTGCGGGCGGCCGGGCACGAGGTCCACACCCCGACGCTGACCGGCCTCGGTGAGCGCGCCCACCTGGCGGGGCCCGAGATCGGCCTGCGGACGCACGCGGACGACGTCCTGGGCCTGCTGATGTACGAGGATCTCCGGGACGTCGTGCTCGTCGGGCACAGCTACGCCGGTCTCGTCGTGCGCGAGGCCGCCGACCGCATGCCGGAACGTGTCTCCCGCATCACCATGGTCGACGCCTGGGCGGGCCGGGACGGGGAGTCGCTGGACGACCTGGCCCCCGCCTTTTTCCGCGACTGGATCGAATCGGTCACCGTCGACGGCCTCATCACGCCCGCCCCCGCGGCCACCGTCGGCGTGACAGAACCGGACCAGGTCGCATGGCTGGAATCCAAGCTGACGCCCCATCCGCGGCGAACGTTCTCCGAGCCGGCCCGGTTGTCCGGGGCCGTCGACGCGATCCCGTGCCGCGCGGTGCTCTGCACGCCCGGTGGCCCCATGCCGTTCGCCCGGCTCGCCGACGAGCATGGCTGGGCGGCCACGGTCCTGGACGCCGGTCACGACGCCATGGTCACCGCACCGCGCGCCCTGGCGGACGTCCTCCTGCGGGACGCAAGCGGCTCCTGACCCGATGCCGAGAACGAGATCCCGTGAAGAGAGGTGCGACGTGGCCGAGGTGAAGATCGGTTACCTGTTGCCGACCCGCGACCGGGCCGCGGGCGGTGACGACGACCTGGCCCGGCTGATCGAGCATGCCCGCCACGCCGACGTCCTCGGGTTCGATTCCGTCTGGACCGGAGACAGCCCTCTCACCCGGCCCCGCGCCGATCCCCTGCTCCTGCTGTCCGCCGTCGCCGTCGCCGCACCGCGGCTCACGATCGGCACCGCGACGATGCTGCCCGCACTCCGGCATCCGATCCTGTTGGCGCACCAGCTCGCCACGCTGGACCGGCTCGCCGGCGGACGGCTGATCGTCGGGATGGGAGCCGGCTTCCCCACCGCCGGCACCCAGGCGCAGTTCGACACGATCGGCGTCCCCTTCCGGACCCGCTTCAGCCGTCTCGAGGAGTCGATCGAGGTGATGCGGCGGTTGTGGAGCGGCAAGGACGTGTCGTTCACCGGCCGGCACTTCGACTTCAGCGGGGTCACTCTCGCGCCCGCTCCGGCCCGTCCCGGCGGCCCGCCGATCTGGCTGGCGGGAAGCGGCGAATCCGCCCTGCGGCGGGTGGCCCGCCTGGGCGACGGCTGGTTGCCCTATCCGCCTGACGTCGCCGACTACGCTCGCGAGCGGGCGGCCGTCCACCGGCTGGCGTCCCGTCCGGTTACCGCCGCCCTGTACGCGACACTCTGCCTTGACGACGATCCCCAGCACGCGCGCAAGCTTCTGCGCAAGAGCATCGAGCGTTACTACAACGCCCCGTTGGAACAGGTGGAGAAGATCCAGGCCATGTTCGCCGGCCCTCCAGGGGACGCCGCCGCCTGGCTGAACCACTACGTCGGGGCAGGGGCCCGGCACCTCGTCATCCGCCTGGCCGCCGACGACCATCACGCGGCCCTGGAACGGTTCGCCGCCCGCGTTCTCCCCTTGCTCGGCATGTGAGGACGACCGGCCACGGCTCGTCCGGGACGCCGGCGCCGCGTACGTTCTTCTATGGCCCTCCACTCGGGTCGCTGTCACCAGGGGGACGGTGGCGCGCGCGTGCAACGTCGGCCTCATCCCGGTGATCAAGGCCGGGGTTCCCGCGCTGACGGCGGCCGGTTGATCGGCGCGGAGAAGGGTTACTTCCACGCCGTCCAGGAGCCCCTGGTTACTCACAGCTACTTTGCGGCTGGTGACACGGACACGAGCGGAGGGCCCGGAAATCCCAGAGTTCAGCCGAACCGAGGGTTCCTCACGCTGAACCCAAGGGTCTTCAGGCTTCAGGATGGTTTCGACCCTTGGGTTCGCCTGAACCGGCGGGGTCCTGTTCTTCTGCCGTACTCGTCAGGAGGCGCCGCGCGGAGTCGGCGTAGCGGATGGCGGTCTTGGGGTCGAGGCCGAACACCGCGGCCAGGTGCAGCGGGTCCGGACCGCGTGCCAGCGCTTCGTCGAGCTGACGGTTGACGCGGAGCCGTTCCAGGGTGGCAGCCTGGCCGCGGAAGGATTCGGTGAGGTGAACCTTACTGACCGGGCCGGTCTCCATCGCGGTCTGCTGGTTGATGACCAGGTGCGGGTTGGCGGTGTTGGGCCAGCGCGTCTGCCGGTGCTGGACCAGCCGTGGAGCACCGCGGACCTGATGGACGCGGTCGCCATCCTCGGGGAGTTGAACCGGACCGGCGGCCGGAAGGTCCCGGCCGGGGCGCCGACGTCGTTCGTGCCCGCCCGGTACGCCGACTATCTGGCCAAGGCCCGCAAGAGCGGGGACGACACCGCGTTCCGGCATTACTGGGAGCTGTGCACCGTGCTCGCGTTGCGGGACGGTCTGCGCAGCGGGGATGTGTTCGTGCCGGGCTCGCGCCGCTACGCCGACCCGGGCACCTACCTGTACACCCCCGAGCAGTGGGAGTCCAAGCGGGCCGAGTTCTGCCAGCTGGTCCGCAAACCGGCAGACGCAACCGAGGCGATCGAGCAGGTCAAGGAGGAGCTCCACCAGGCCCTGGAGGACCTGGAGGAGACGCTCGCCAGCGCCTCCCCGAACGACGTCGGAGCGGTCCGGCTGGACGAGGTCGGACGGCTGGTCATCCCGCCGCTGTCGGCCGAGGACATCCCGGCCGAGGCCAAGGAACTGCGGGAGGAGCTGTCGGGGATGCTGCCGTTCGTGCCGATTGCTTCCCTGCTGATCGAGCTGGACGCCCGCACCGGCTTCATGGACTGCTTCACCCACGCTGGCGGCCGCAAGTCGAAGCTGTCGGTGGAGCAGAAACGCAACATCCTGGCCGTCCTGATCGCCGGGGCCACCAACCTGGGCCTGACCCGCATGTCGGAGGCGTGCGGGGTGTCCTACGACACCCTGGCCTGGACCCAGGAGTGGTATGTGCGGGAGGAGACGCTGCGCGAGGCGAACACGGTCCGGGTCAACCACCACTACAAGCTGGAGCTGGCCAAGAAGTTCGGTGGCGGCACCATGTCGTCCTCGGACGGGCAGCGCTTCCCCGTCCGTGGCAAGAGCTTGACGGCCCGGGATATGAACATCCACGGCGGCCGGGTCCTGTCGACCTATACTCATGTCTCCGACCAGTGGTCGACGTACGGCACGAAGCAGATCGTGCCGACCACCCGCGAGGGCCACTACACCCTGGACGAGATGCTCGGCAACGCCACCGACCTTCCGATCACCGAGCACGCAACTGATACGCACGGCGCCACGCTGGTCAACTTCGGGTTGTTCGACCTGGTCGGCAAGGTCCTGACCCCCGGGATGCGCGATCTGGGCAGGATCACCATGCTGCGGGTCGACACCCCGGCGGCGACCAACGCGCTCTACCCGCACGCCGGGCCGCTGCTGGCCGACCGGTGGAACGAGGACCTGATCTGTGAGTGCTACCCCGACCTGCTACGGATGGGCGGGTCGCTGCAGTTCGGGGAGGCCACCGCCTCGCTCATCGTCGGGAAGTGGTCGGCCGCCTCCCGGCAGAACACCCTGGCCGCGGCGTTGAAGGAGTGGGGGCGGATGCGCCGCACCATCCACGCCGCCCGCTATCTTTCGGATCCGGTCTACCGGCGCAAGATCTCCCGGCAGCTTAACGAGGGCGAGTCGCTGCACGCGCTGCGCCGGGACTTGCACTACGCCCAGCAGGGCACCATTGTCCGGCCTCACCTGCAGGACCAGACCGAGCAGGCATGGTGCCTTACGATCTTGACGAACGCGGTGATCACGTGGACGACCGAGTATTACGGGATGGCGATCATGGAGCTGTGCGGCCAGGGCCGTGAGGTTCCCGACGAGCTGCTGTCGTTCATCGCCCCCGGCCACCGCGAGAACATCAACTTCTTCGGCTTCATCGAGGTCGACATCGAAGCCGAACTCGCCAAACTGGACGACGGCTGGCGACCGCTGCGGCCAACCCTGGTTAACGAGTCAGGCACCACCTTCCTGATCAACCCCTGATGCCCGAACCCTGGAAGAAACACGATCGTGGTGAGCAAGAACTGTGCGGTGAGCCGCCAAACCCTGGATTACGCAGGTCAGGCAAGACCTCCCCTCTGCGGCACGGGGAACTCGCAGATGGAAGATCGCGTCAAAGCCTGCATGAGATCCTTTCGCGTGTTCCTGGCGTCTGTCCTCATCGTCCTGGGCGCCGGATGCGGCGGCGACGTGGCGGCCTCTGCGGCGCTGCTTCTGCCGGAGCAGCCAGGAGATCTCCATCTGGAGGAGATCGTCACAACGGACGCCGAGCAGAATCCGATCACGGTGTACGCGGAAGGTGACGCACCCGGCGACAGGACGCTGGCCGTCCTGGTAACAGAGTCGGAGGACTGGGAGCAGCCGTACAACTGGGAGCTGCCGCACCAGGGAAAGCCCGTCAAGCTGGACAAGCACGAGGCGACCATGGGCGGATCGGGACAACACCGCTGGATCACCTGGCCGGTCAAGACGAGCCAGGACTTCGAGTCGTTCGCGGTGCTGGGCCACGGGTTGTCGGAGGCCGAGCTGACCAGGGCGGCCAACGGAGTGGCAGAGGATCTGCGGCGGCCCCGGATCGACGCCGCTTATCTGCCGCAGGGACTGGACCTCGTCAAGACCGGTTCGCTGCCGATCGGCAACTGGCAGGCGGAACTCGGCGGAACGGAGCAGGTCTGGACCAACCGACAGGCGCGCGCCAGAGTCTCCGTCAGCCAGTTGCCCGGCGATGCCGGCATGGCGGTTCTCGCCGGCGCCACGGTCAGGGGAGAGCCTCGGGAGATCCGCGGCACCACCGGCCTGGCGGGTGGCGACCTGCTGTCCAGCGGAACGCTCAGCAACGACTGGGTGCACCAGGACCGGGCCCTCATGACACCCAAAGTCCGGCTCTGGCGGGAGAACGGCATGATCATCAAGGTGCACGCGCTGGGGCTGGCCGACCACGTGGTGGACGCGTTCGTACAAGGTCTGCGCCCGGCCGGCCCGGAAGCCGTCGAGCGGGCGCGTGACCAGATCCTGGAGTACCCTCCCGATCTGCTGTTCCCGCCCACCGACGATGAGAACCGTCCCCTGCGTGTCGTCACGCACGGCAGGAACGCCGAACGAGCCTGGGCCATGAGCGCCGGACTACAGGACGGAACCTTCACGTGGGACTTCCGCGTGCTCTCCCGCCGAGAGATCGTGGACGGTGGCGGTGGGAGCTTCGAATCGTGGAAGCCGGAGTACGGCCGGGTGCCGCTGACGATCATGCATGACGTGCCCAGCGACAACATCCTCATCGGCTTCGCGGGGACCGGAGTACGGAAGGTGCGCATCAGCTACGCGGACGGCACCTCGGAAGAGCTTCCGCTCGGCCCGGCGGGCGGTCCAGGCGGTGTCCGCTGGTTCTCTGCCGAGGTGAAGTCCCGCTCGTTCAAGCTCTCCGCCGAGATGAAGGACGGCAAGGTCACCGACACCGTACGGCGCCGCATCCCCTGAGCGGCCTGATCACAGGCATCGGTCAGGCAGCGCCTCTCCGATACTCGCCGTGGAACATCGTCGCGGTCAAATGGGCGTACACATGTTCAGCCTGGCGCCGCCGCCGTCAGGGTTGTGATCGGGCCGGGGCTCAGCTGATTCTTAGATAATTAGCCGTTATCCGGCAAGATAGCGATCACCGACGTAGCGCGAGCTGGGCGAGCATCCCTCACTGCGGAGGCTTCGTTTCCCGGTTATCTGGCAACCTGGCGGATCAGGGAGGGCGACGATGGAGCTGGTCATCGCCGAGCAGCTCGGCCACGCACACCCGCTCGCCCGGCATCTCGACGACTTCCTCACCGACCTGGCCAACGCCGGCGCCTCCGCGCACACCCGGCGCGCCTACCGCGGCGACCTGATCGCCTTCGCCGCCCACCACGGCGAGGAGATCGGCGAGCTGACCGCCGCACCCATCCGCGCCTACCTGGCCGAGCTCGCCGACCTGTCGCCGGCCAGCCGCAAGCGCAAGCGCGCCGCCATCGCCTCCTTCACCAAGTGGGCCGTCCGCCACGACCTCCTGCAGGCCAACCCGATGGACCGCATCGACACCATCAAGGTGCCCAAGAACCTGCCCCGCCCAGCGTCGGCCGCCGACGTCGCCAAGGTCATGGCCGTGATCTGCTCGCGGCGGCCGCGCAAGGACCTGCCGCTGGACCGGCTGCGCGATCGGGTGCTGTTCGAGACCGCCTACGTCTGCGGCGCCCGATCCTCCGAAGTCTGCGGCCTGTACGTCGAAGACCTCGACCTGCGCCTGGACGACGAACACGTCCGCATCCACGGCAAAGGCGGCAGCGTACGCACCGTCCTGCTGGACGACCGCGGCTACGTCACCCTGCTCAAGCTCTATCTGGCCCGCGCCGGCTACACCGCCGGGCCACTGTTCCGCGCCAGCATCAACGGCCGCGGCGGACCGCTGTCCTGCGACGCCGCCCACCACCGCTGGCAGAACTACTGCACCGCCGCACGCGTCGAGATCGACATCCATCAACTGCGGCACGCCCACGCCACCGAACTCATCAACGCCGGGGTGTCCATCGAGGCCGTGCGCCGCCGCCTCGGCCACGCCTCCACCGAGACCACCCAGCTTTACGCACTGCTGGACGACAAGGTCGCCGACGCCGAGATCCGCGCCGCCCGCCGACGCCGCGACCAAGCGATCCACTGACGACAAACCCGCTCAGGGGCCATCGCACCCTCTTGCATCATCAGCGCAGGTCAGAGATGGGTTCGTTGAATTTTCCGCGATTGCTACGAGGACCCCTGGTAGCTTTCATGGCTTCATGACCGCGAACTTCTTCGGCTGACGCGGCACGGTCTTGCTCTGTCGAAGTGCCCGAACACCGTCGACCTCGGCACACCGGATATGTCGGTGATCTGCTGGACGGTCTGCTCTCGCTCGCCGTAGAGCTGTTGGGCGAGCGCGGCCTGGTCCTCGGTGACCGTCGGCCGACGCTTTACCACTTGTGGGTTCGTGATCACTGTCCCGAGTGTCGACAAACGAACGCCGACCCGGTCACCTTCGAGGAACAGGCCGGAACCTCCAGCCGCCTCCACCCGCTCCAGCGGTCGAAGTTCGGCGAACTGCTCACCTACGCGCGGCCCGGCGACACCGTGCACATCTCCGAGATGTTCCGCCTCGTACGCGGCACCCAGCACATCCTCGACGTGCTCGACGTCCTCCACCGAGACCGTCTCGCCCTGCGCATCCACGACGGCGCGTTCTCCGCGATGGACCTCACCGCCCGCCACCCGCGCACCGGAGAACTGCTGTCCACGGTGAAGTTCATGGTCCAGACCCTTGCGGCCGCCGGCGAACTCCAACGCGACCTCCAGCGCGAACTGACCTACGACGGGCTACGGGCCGCCGAGGCCAAGGGCAACAAGGGCGGCCGCCGCCCAGCCTCAAACCCGAAAAGACCGCCACAGTCCGCACCGCCTACCTGGGCGGCCGCTCCATTGCTTCCCTGGCCCGCGAGCATGGCGTCAGCCGGGGCGCCATCCGCACCGCCGTCGCCGACCTCATGCCCGACCACACCGCGGCGGCCGGCCACGAGGACACCCCGGCCGCGCAGCTGCCGGGGTGTCCTCGACATGCCGGGCAAGGTCGCCGACTTCCTCCGCACCGCGGAACTTACCAACACCGAACGAGCCGCACTCGACCACGGCCTGACCCTACGGCGCGGCCAGGGCTACACCCTGCGCGTTAGCGCCGCGCCAGCGATCCACCGCCAGTTCCTCGAACGCTGCGAGCCTCTCGACGGCAGCGCCCAGGGCACCCCTGCGGTTCCGGCACAGCGAAAGGCCCGCCGCGAGTACGAGAACCGCGTCAACACCCTCCCAGCGGCTACAGCCGGACCATGATCGTTCTCACCGATAACCGCTGTACCGATGTTCCCCAAGGCCGGAGCCGGGGGCCATGGGCGCGAGCGTAGCGAATTCTCCAGCTGTTGATCTTCCTCTCGGGTGCTTTGAGCAGTGACGCCTCAGGCCATGTGACCCAGGGTCCTCGGGCGCTTCCCGGGTCGAGCCGAGATGACGGGAATTCCGGCCGTGGGTGGATTTTGAGCGCTCTGACCTGCTGCAACGTCGTCGAGGGGGTTCGAGTTCCGCCGTACGACTCGGGGCCAGCCCTACTTCCGAGATGAGCCAATCTTGGATGTGGATTCCAGGCCGTACTTCCGGGATTTCGCACTCCAGGACTCCGAAACTCGTCCGGTCCACTTCCGAGATCACGAACATGATCGACTGTTGGCCGCTTCTGCTCGCATCTCGGCTCGACCCCCTCCGGGGCCGGGCCTCCGGTCCTGTCTATGCTCAAGCCCATGGCACTGGAATGGGAACAGATCATCGTCGACTCCGCCGACCCTGTCGCTCTCGGGCGCTGGTGGGCCGAGGCTCTCAGCTGGGTTGTGGTCGACGAATCTGAGGAGATCATCGAGATCCGGCCTGAGCCGGACCGGATGCCAGGGCTGCTCTTCGTGCCTGTCGCCGAGGGCAAGACGTCGAAGAACCGGCTCCACCCCGATTTCCGCCCCGACGACCAGGAGGCCGAGGTTGCCCGGCTGCTCTCCCTCGGTGCCCGGCGCGTCGACACCGTACAGGACGAGCAGCACTGGGTGACCCTCCTCGACCCGGAGGGCAACGAGTTCTGCGTCCTGGGTGAGCGGAAGCGCTGAGCGGAAGCACTGGCGAAGCGCTGAGCGGAGGCCGGCAGTTATTCGGGGCCCGAGTCGTAGGGCGGAGCTCGAATCCCCTCGACGACTTTGCAGCAGGTCAGGAGGCGGTGCTGTCGAACAAGACCATCGACTGGGAGTTGATCGCCCGCCACTACGACCAGATGGTCAAGCACGCGACCGCGCTGCGGTTGCGTACCGCCGAGTCGCATCAGATGCTGCGACGCTTCACCCGTGGCGGCCCCAAGCACCCCACCTACCAGGCGATCGAGGAGCTCGCCGCGTTATCAGAACGATCTACATCTGCGATTACCTCGCGGATGAGGAGCTCACGAGGGAGATCGGCGAGAGGCTGAACGTGGTGGAGAACTTCAACTCCGCCAGCAAGTGTTCTACGGCAAGGCCGGCGACCTGACCGGCGACGACCGGGAGCACGTCGAGGTCTCCGCGCTGGCGCTGCATCTGATCGCCTACCTGAACACGGTGATGATCCAGATCGTGCTGCGGGATGCGGCCTGGCGCAAGCGGCTGAGCCCGGCCGACCGGCGGGGCCTGTCGGCCTTGTTCTGGACCCATCTGAACCTGTACGGGCGCTTCGAGCTCGACATGAACCGCCACCTGGAGTTGGAGGCCGTCGCCGATCCACTGCGGTGAGTGAAGACGCTGGCACACCGGTTGTTCGGCGCGGGCCTGCACTCCTGCGGGGCCATGGTCGCCGCGCAGGAGCCTCACTGTCAGCCTCTCGCCATCTCCTCGGTGTGCTCCTTGTCGTGCCCTGCCTCATCCACGAGCGTGCAGGGCCGCACGGGGCTGCCCGCTTTGGCCAGCCAGGCCCCCAGGCTCCAGCTGACCCCCGGATCGTTGCCGAGCCTGAACTCCAGCACCAGGGTCTCTCCGGGCCTCATGAACTTCGGGGAGATCCTGAACGTGTCCTTGGAGATGGCGCGGGTGACGTCCCTGGACCGCCAGTGCTCTGGCCGGTAGAACTCCTTGCGTTGCTTCGCGGTCATGTTCTTGGGGTTAGGCGAGCCGTACATATAGTCCGCGCCGACGAACCGGCCGGACGCGCACCTCTTGTCCCGTGGGCTGTAGGTGACGTCGGCCGTGATGCCCTGGGCGTTCAGCGCGGCCTGCAAGCCTTCGGGATCCTGCAGCTCGTTGATCGTCACGATCAGCGTGCCGTCGGGGTTCTTCGCCACCGCGTAAGCGGGCTCGCCGTCCCCGATCACCAGCGGTGCGGCGACAACGGCCACCGCGACGCCGGCCGCGACCAGCAGCCGTGGACCGGTGAAGATCGCCCGGCCTCCCCCGAAGATGCGCCGGCGCGCGGGCGGGCCGTCCATTCCTTCCAGCAGCCGCCGCCGCGCTCCGGCGAGGTCGTCTGGAGTGCCCGGGGGAGTCACCCACATGGTTTTGAGCTCGTCCATCATTCTGCTCCTCGTTCTAGTGTCTGACGAACCCGGGTGCGGGCCCGGTTGAGTCGTGAGCGCACGGTTCCCACAGGGATGGCAAGTGCGTCCGCGACCTCCTGGTAGCTCAGTTCGGCCCAGGCGACGAGCAGCAGCACATCGCGATCGGCTTGGTTGAGTTTCAGTAACGCCCGTGCCAGCGGCCGGTTGGCGGCAAGGGTGCCGACCCCGTCCTCAACCGGCGTGCCGGACACCTCCGCCGGATGCACCCCACTGCGGATGTAGGCGCGGTAGAGGCTCATCTCGGTGCGCCGATGCTTGGCGATCAGGTTGGAGGCGATGCCGTACAGCCATGGGCGGGCGTTGGCGCGGGCCTTGTCGTAATCGCCCCGGCGCTGGAAGGCGGTCAGAAAGGTGTCGGCCACGACGTCCTCGGCCTGGCTGGGGCCCAGTCGCCGGACCACGTAGCTATGGAGGTACGGCGCATGCCGGTCGAATAAAACGGCGAAGGTCTCCGGCTCGTTCAGCGACCTCTCGATGAGGGTCGCATCGTCTGCCTTGATGCCGTCGCGTATGGGGTCATGCATGCCGACCCCTTCTTGGCGTATGCCGGTCACAGGTACTCTTGTCGCGCCAGACCGAAATGGTTCACGCCTGTCTTCGGCCCGAACCGATGAAGTGTCCGGGCCATGCCCGCAACGGCGCTGTCGGGCAACAGCGCCTACTCGTCCGCCTCCCCGATGGCATAGTGAAGTCTTCGCCCGGTTCGCCGAGCAGGTGAGGGCGCGGATGGTCGGTACGCGGGTGGCGTCGCGGGACGTGTAGGCGGCCTGGACGCACGGGATGTGCAGGCGTCGGTGGCTACGACGGCTCGGTCCTCGTAGTGGTCCGGCCCGAACGCACCATCTGCATGCCCTTCCTCGAATGCCTCGCCACCGCTCCTGGTACCGGCAGATCCTCCTGGATGACGTGCATCGTCGTGTCCTCTATCACAGCGCCCGTCTGGCCGATCCTCACGAGCCGGCCTCGGCGCAACCGGGCGACACGGTCCGCCTGGTGCCCGGATCCTCGGCCGAGGCGACGATCGCCGTGGTGCCCGTCGGCCACCAGGCCGGCTGATCCCTACCCGGGCGCGAGGTGATCAGCTCCTGGCTGGAACCTCGCCGTCATCGGCCAGCACCCGGTAGATGCTGGCCACCGAAGGATGCCGGCCCTTGTTCTTGCCCGAAGGGATGACCAGATTGCGGGCGATGTCGGGGACCGCCACGCCTCGGGCGCGCAGCGACCGGGCATAGGCGATCATGTCGTCGTCGAACACCTTGGGGCGGCCGCCGTGCCGACCGCGCTCGCGGGCTGAGGCCTGGCCCTCGAGGGACTTCTCCCGGATGTACTCTCGCTCGGACTCGGCCATGCCGGAGAAGAAGGCGAACAACGCCGCCCCGTGCCCTGAGGGGTTGTAGATGCCCTGCAGCGGGCCGCTCAGCAACTCCAGCTCGATATCGTGGCGGCGTAGTTCCTCGGCGATGGCGAGCAGTTCGGCGGCGCCCCGCCCCAGGCGCTTCATCTCATGCACGGTGAAAATCACGCGCTGATGCGGGACGGCCTGCTTGATGGTGCGGGCGTAGTCCATCGCCTTGGCGAACTCCGGCCGCAGCTTGATGCGCGTGCTGATCTTCTCGGCGAAGGTCGGTTCGCAGCCCGCCTCCTTCAGGGCGTCGAGCTGACTGTCCAGCTCCTGCTGCGCCGTGCTGCACCGGGCATAGCCCACCCGGGTCGGCCTCCTCGCGGCCGCAGGCGCCACAGCGTCCAGGGCCGGTCCCACCTGCCAGACGCGGCCGGGCCCGCGCTCGGCGGGAGTGCGCACCTCCAACTCAGTACGCAACTGCGGCACCAGCCTGAAGCGAGGCGTGTGGTACTTGGGCGCGACCTTGCTGCCCCGTGTCCGGCAGGTGCTGCCCGCGGGCGCCTCACACATCGGGCAATCGAACTGTTCGACAGCGGCGGCGGGGTCCGCGAACTCGGTCATGTCGCAAAACCTATCGCGGACTGTTCTGAAGGACGGTTTTGCGAGAGGTTATGAGAACGAAGATCGAGGACAAACCGGACACTCGCCGGATGGTCGTGAGCTCTCGCAGAACTGGTCATTTTTGAGAACACGCACGGTGACGGTCGTCACGCAGCGCTACATGGCGTCCGGTCGCTTCGACCCGAGCGTCGGGCCTCTATCCTCGGTTCAGGTCGGGAGGATAAGGGTGACAACGAACACAAGCACGCGCCGGAGCCAGCAGGAACGCACCAGGGCGACCACGGGCGCCCTGGTCGCGGCGGCTCGCGAGCTCTTCATCGATGAAGGTTTCACCGCCACCTCCCTGGACGCGATCTGCGCCAGAGCGAAGGTGACGCGCGGCGCCTTTTATCACCACTTCAGCAACAAGGAACACATCTTCCGTGAGGTCTACGCCGCCGACCAGAAGGAGCTTGCCGCGGCCGTCCGGCAGGCGTTCCAAGCCCAGCCAGATCCGTGGGACGGAATGTTCGCGGGCTGCCGCGCCCTGCTGGAAGCGTCCCTGGAACCCGCCGTCCGCCGGATCACCCTGCTGGAGGCGCCGGGCGCGCTCGGCTGGTCCGCCATGCGCGACATCCAGGCGGGATGCAAGGATCAGATGCGGCGCGGGCTGGCCATCGCGGTCGAGGCCGGGTGCATCTCCGAACGGCCGCTGGATCCCGCCACCTCGCTGCTGTACGGCGGGATCTGCGAAAGCGCCCTGGACATCGCGCGCGCCACGGACCAGCGTGCCGCGCTGGACGACTCGCTGGCGGAGCTCCGCCGGGTGCTCGCCGGCGTCTCCGGCCGTTCGACCGCGGGCTGTGCCCACAAGGAGCCTTCCGGCCCCGCCGTTCCTGGCCTACCTGACCATCGATGACCTCGACTCGGCGAGCACAGCGTCGCGGCTCTCACCGAGGTGTTCAAGATGCCGGGTGGGGCAGCCCGGCTCAGCGGTAGGAGTCGATGAGCCGGGCGAGGTGCCGCGCCGGCTTGTGGCGCTGCAACGCCTGTGGCTTTTACCGCCGGCCCACCCCGGCCAGAGGACACAGCCAGGGCTGGCAGATGCGGATCGACACCAAGCTCTTCAAGCCCGGCCAGACGTCCGTCTGGACGATGAGCGACCACAGCACCAGCACGATCCTCATGAGACGACCTCTCCCTGCTCGGCCCCGGGCAGTGGATCGGCCCAGTCCAGGTGGACGGTTCGGGTGTGCGCATAGCCCACGCGCTCCAGAACATTCCGGGAGGCGTGGTTGACGGCCATGGTGGTGGCCACGGCACGGCGGGCGCCGACGTGTATGAAGGCCAGGGCAAGGGTGGCTTCGGCGGGCTCGGAGGCGTAGCCATGCCCCCAGGGCGCGCGGCACAGGCGGTAGGCAATTGAGACGATCTCGCCCGCGTCGGTGGGGGCGCGGTGGGGCGCCGCTCAGCGGCCGCCACCGGCGGCGTGTTCCCGGCGGTCGATGGCGGCCTGCAGTTGGGCGAGCCACTCCCGGCCCCTGCTGCGCCCGTTGGGGAGTTGGTCGTCGTGGTCCCAACGCCAGGAGACCACGAGGGCGAGGCTGAGGATCCGGCAGTCGGCGAGCAGCCCGGAGTCGGCGCCCGGGTAGTGCGCGCGGGGCTCGCCACCAAGGATCGGTCTCGGACGGTTCGGGAGCGTGCCTTCTAGCTAGGACAATTTCGTGCGTGATCGTCTTCGCCTCACCCCTGGGCTCGACAAAGGTCACAGACTATGACCACCGTCTATCGTTGGCCAGCTGGGCGGTGGGTGGGAAGTTTCTTCGGAGTCGGCCCGCCCCGCAGCAGAAGATCCCACCTGCCGGTCAGGTTATCCGGTGCCACCAGCACCGGGGTCGGCCAGCGTGACCATCGTCTCAAGCAGCGTCGTGTATACAGTGACGTGATCTCAGCGAATTGCCGGCAGGTAGTCGTGCTCGAAATGGGTGAGGACAAGTGCCGCGCGGGCGATGTCGCCGATTCGGCTGGGGCTGACGGTGATGTGCTGGAGGACCCGCCAGCGGCCTTTGAGCAGGGCGAATCCGCGTTCGCCGAGGCAGCGTAGAGCGCGTAGGAGCCGGTTGTAGGTGCGGTTGTCCGGGCTGAGGATCTGGTTCCCCTCGGGTTGTCTGATCGGCGTGTGGATGCCGATTCCGGCGCCGTCGTAGCCGTTGTCGGCGAGGGTGGGCAGACCGGCTGCGGCTGCGGCGTACAGCGCACCCAGCACGTGGGTGCGGGCGGCGGACAGGTCGTGGACGGAGCCGGGTTCGACCTCGCCGATCCACAACGGCAGCCCGTCTGGTGCGGAGAGGGCTTGGAGGTTGCCGGCGTGGTGGTGGGCCTTGCCGGAGTACCAGGCGTCGATGGGTTCGCCCTTGACGCTGGTGGTCTGCTCGGCGCAGCGGTCGATGGGGATCAGGGTGCCGTCGAGGATCACGTAGGCCAGTTCTCCGGCGTGGGCGCGGTCGAGGGCTTCGTGTAGATCTGGTGCTTGAGCTGCGAAAACTCCGATGCCTTCGTGGATGTAGCGGTAGGCGGTGGCTCGGGAGACGTGGTGATCGCGGCCGAGTTTGGGGATGTCGTGCTCGCCGCGGAACCAGCACAGCACCATGACTGCCTGCCGGAACGGGGTCAGGGCTCGGCTGTCTTTGGGCGTGCCGCGCAGTCGGCGTTCATCCCGCAGAAGTCGGGCGACGTGGTGAACGAGTGCGCGAGAGACGTCGAGCGTGGCACGATGAGCAATCACGTGGAGCCTTTCGGCGGCGGGATTTCTTGTGGTGAGAACTCATCTACCGGAGGCTCCACGCCCGTCTCCGGCCTTCGATGACTCCTCCCGATAGGCCCGATACGTCACCGCCTGCGTCCCAGAAATCCCCAATCGTCCTAAATTATTTCGCTGAGATCACCTCAGTGCCGGGTTCAGCGGATTCCTCCCAGCCCGGCTCTTCCCCGGCCGCCGGATTGGTTTCCGCCGCCGGAAAGAACAGCCACCACAGGTTGTGCCAAGGGTCGAGGAACCGGGCGATGCCGTATCCGCCGTAGAAGGGAGACACCGGAGTGACGACGGTCGCACCGCGTTCGACTGCTCTGCGCATCGTCTCCTCGGGTCGGCGATGTACACCTGGGTTAGGGCCGGGGTGAACGGCCAGCCGGCCTTACGGTCAGCGACCATGAGCAACGAGTTGCCGATTCTGACTTCGGCGTGGATCAGCGTTCCGTCTCCGGCGTAGAAGTCAGGGGTGCGGGCTTCCCCCCGCTCATTCGCATCAAAGACAGCGACGAGGAAGTCGATGAAAGGCGCGGCTCCGTCAACGACAACGAATCCGTTAACGGTGTTCTCACCCCGCGGTTCGGGATCTTGCTTAGTCATCTCCATGCGTGAGGCTAGAGATAATTGCGGTCAGTTTCCTGCCGCAATAGCGGCCCAAGGACGCCCTGCCAGGTCCAGCTCGTTGGCTTGGACCGTCTCTGTAGCGGGCCAGCTTGGCCCGGTCCGGACCGCTGCCGGTGTCCAGGCCGGCCCAGCGCCCCCTCACCCTGCAGAGCACACTCATCGTCCCACCGCAAGCCCAAGAGCGCTGCTTTTTCTCAAACAGCTTCGCAGTAGTGAGGTTTTCTCGCTGATTTCAGCTGATCCGGCGGTGGACAGGGCGTACGTCCCCGTCGAACAAGACGATTCCGTCGACGTCGCATCGGGCGCGAGAGCGGACGGCGGGCGTGCGGGCGACGAATGTCGCCCGCATCAACGATCTTGTCGTGCAGGGCGACGACGAGATCCCGCTCGGCGGCCGCGACCGATCGTGGGTTCGTCAGCTGCGCCAGGTTCGGGTTGTACCAGTCCAGGCCTGGGGTCGGTGCTCTGAGAGTGTCGCCGAAGGGCGGAACTCGTCAAAGCATTTCCATAAAATATGAATATAAAGATGCTATGCTTCGAGCATGAGTCGTCAAGGCGCGTCCGCCGCCATCGGGGCAGCCCTCTACGGCCTGGCCACCAGGGCCGCGAGACGCCTGCCCCGGGACATGAGCCTGACGTCCGCCGCCACCCTGGCCACCCTGGACCGGACCGGCCCGCGGCGCATCACCGATCTGGCCGCGGTCGAGGGCGTCACCCAGCCCGCGATGACCGCCCTGGTCCGGGTGATGGAGGAGTCCGGCCTGGTCGAGCGGCGGGGCGACGCGTCCGACAAGCGGGTCACGCTGGTGTGCCTGACCGAGGCCGGCGCCTCCTATGTCCGGACGCGGCGCCAGGCGGGCGTCCACGCGTTCGAGCGGTTGATCGGCAAGCTCACCGGCGACGAGGTCGAGGCGCTGGTGGCGGCCCTTCCGGCGCTGAAGCATCTGGCAGAGCTCGAAAGCCAGGACCGCGAAGGGCCGAAGCAGTGACCGGGCAGCCGGTCGGCGGGGTCGCGGATAAGGCGTTCCCGGTGGCGCGTTCCGAGGCGCGGCTGCTGGTCCCCGCCCTGCTGTTCATCGCTCTGGTCGTGGCGGCGGTCGCCAGCCTCGGGACGCCGCTCATCACCAGCGTGGCGACCTCGTTCCACGTCTCGCTCGGCAGCGCGCAGTGGACGCTGACCGTCGCGCTGCTCAGCGGCGCCGTCGCCACGCCGGTCCTGGGTCGGCTCGGAGCCGGCCCGCACCGGCGGGCCACGATCCTCGCCACGCTGGCGGTCGTCGTCGCCGGCAGCGCGCTCACCGTGCTGCCGCTGCCGTTCGCGTGCCTGCTGGTCGGCAGGGCGGCCCAGGGCGTCGGGCTCGGGCTGACGGCGCTGATGATGGGCGTGGCGCGGGACCACCTCCCCGAGAAGCGCAGCGCGGCCGTGATCGCCCTGATCTCGGTGGTCTCGATCATCGGGGCCGGCGTCGGCTACCCGCTGGCCGCACTGCTCGCCGAGCTGGGCGGGGTACGGGCCGCCTACGGCCTCGGCCTGGTCGTCACCGCCGCCGCCCTCCTGACCGCGTGGCGCTCCATGCCCGAAGCCCCCGAAGGCCGCTCCGCCCACGTGGACGTGACAGGCGCGGTCGTCCTGGCCGCTGCGCTGCTCCTGGTGCTGTTCCTCGCCGGCGAACGGAATCTATGGAGCCGGCACCTCGCCGTGGCGGCGGGCCTCGCCGTCGTCGCGGTGGTGCTGCTCTGCGTCTGGGCCGTCATCGAGCTGCGCAGCACGACGCCCCTGGTCGATGTGCGGGCGGTGCGGCACCCGGCGGTCGCCGGGGCGAACCTCGCCATGTTCGTCGGCGGGATCGGCATGTACCTCCTGCTCACGCTCATCACCCGGTACGCGCAGACGCCGCACGGCGCCGGCTACGGCTTCGGGCTGACGACCTTCGTCGCCGGGCTGGTCCTCATCCCGTTCTCGGTGCTGGGGTTCGTCGCCGGCAAGCTCACGCCGCGGGTCCGGACGCGGATCGCCGACCCCCTGCTCCTGGCCGGCAGCGCCGTCGTGGTCGGCGGCGGGTTCGCCCTGTTCGCGGCGGCCCGGTCGGACCTGGCCGAACTGTTCGCGGCGATGGGCGTGCTCGGCTTCGGCGTCGGCGGCTTCTCGGCCGCGATGCCCGGCGTCATCCTGGCCGTCACCCCCAAGAGCGAGACGTCGAGCGCCATGAGCTTCAACTACGTCGTCCGCAGCGTCGGGTACTCCCTGGGCAGCGCCATCGGCGGCCTGACCCTCGCCGCGGGCACCGGCCCTGGCCACCTCTTCCCTGACGACAGCGCCTACACCACCGCCGCGCTCGTCGGCATCGGCGTCATGGCGTTCACGACGCTGACAAGCCTCGCTCTCGCCCGCCGACGCTCGTCCGAGACCAACCCGTAAGTCAGCGCGATCAGGTCGCGCCGGTAGTGGTTGGTGTAGGAGGCGCGCAACGTGGTCTGCACCGTGGTCCGGTAGGCGGGCCCCTTGGTTTTGAACTCGTGCACCTTGACCTGCTTGGCGACGTGCTCGATGGCCTCGTCGGCCAGCTCCGAGCGCCCTCGCGGAAAGCGGCCGTGCTGTGTGTGGAACTTCAGCAAGATCCCGAAAGCGAGTCGCGTTGCGCCGCGCTTTCCGGAGATGAGTTCGCGTTCCTCGTCGAGGATCGTCCAGTGCTCGACGAGTTCGTCGATGTGAAGCGGGGTCGTGTCATGCCCGCTCAGTATCACCTATGCGGGTCACAACGAGATCAACGGGGGGCGCGCTTCACTCCGGGTGCATCATGCTTGTCATTGGAGGTGGCGGAAGGAACGGCATGGACAGAAACAAGAAAAAGAGCGACGACCGCAAGCCGCCGGTCGTCAACGTCGTCGAGGGTGACGTCCTGGGGGTGTTGGTACAGGCCGGGGTCGTCTACGGCGGGGTCCATGTGCATCATCGCGGTGCTGCGCCGGTGCCGGTGGTCACTCCGGTGGTGCCGCTGGAGGCAGCACCACCGGAGTTGTTCGTGGGCCGCTCGAGCCAGGTTGAGGACCTGCTCGCTGAGTGGAGTCCGGAGGTTCGCCCCCCTACGAACGTGTCGGTCGTGGCTGGTATGGGTGGGGTCGGCAAGACCGTGCTGGTCCGCCACACCAGCGCTGTTGCCGTCCAGCGGGGGTGGTTCTCCGGCGGTGCTCTGCTGGTCGACATGCAGGGGTACAAGCCTACCGGCGACCGGGTGCAGGCCGCCGAAATGTTCGCGCCGTTGTTGCGGGCGCTGGGAGTCGGCGGGGAAGGGATCCCGGACACGGAGTCCGAACAGGCGACGGTGTACCACCAGTTGTTAGGCCTGTTGGCTCGGCAGCAGCGACGGGTGCTGCTCGTGCTGGACAACGTCTCAACCGTTGACCAGATCCGTGGGCTGCTGCCCAGCCACGCGGTGCACCACGTTGTGGTCACCACGCGGGACACGTTGCCGCTGCCCGGAACTCGCACGCTGGAACTGGATGTGCTTCCTGTCGAGGACGCATGCGAACTGTTGCGGCAGACACTTAACGACGACGTCCGCCTCAGCGAGGTTCCCGGTGCCGCCGAACACTTGGTACAGCTGTGTGGGCATTTGCCCCTGGCCGTGGTCATCGTCGGTGCTGTACTGGCCGAGGACACGACGCTGACCGCGGCGGAACTGATTGCCGAACTGAGCGACGCCACCACCCGGCTCGCCACGTTGGAACAGGGTGCCTCGGCGGTGGGCACCGCGTTCGATGTGTCCTGGCGGCGGGTGATAGCCCGCGATCCACCCACTGCAGGCCTGTTGAAGCTGCTGACACTCAATCCGGGCCCCGGAGTGAGCACGGACGCCGCGGCGGCCCTGCTCGGACAACCCCTAGCTGCAGTGCGTCCCCGGCTGCGGGCCTTGCGCCGCACGCACCTTCTCCAACTCACAGACGGCCACTGGCAATTGCACGACCTGATCCGGCTCTATGTCCGCGACCGGCGTATGCCGAAGCAGACCGATGAGGACGGCGGCCCCGCGACGGCCGTGACGCGGTTGCTTGAGCACTACCGGCAAGCCGCCCAGCACACAGATGCGAACGAGGCCTGTGCCTGGTTCACGCGGGAGCGCCCAAATCTGCTGGCAGCGGTCCCGCTTGCCGCGGCAGTCGGTCGGTCCGACATCACGGTCGACTTGGCCGAGTCCGTCGTCACGAAGTTCCTGACCGAACGGTACGAACTCGACACGCGGATCCTCCTCGTCCACCAGGCTGTCGGCGCGGCCGAGCAACTCGGCGACCCGGCGCGCCACACCAAGGTCCTGCTTTGGCTCGGGCGCCTTCTGGAGACCGCAGGACGACTTCCCGAGGCGATAGAAGTTTGTCGGCGCGCTCACGAGGTGTCGCTGACCACCGGCGACCCCGCGGAGGAGGCCGAAGCCTTGTTGGTTCTGGGGGTGGCGCTCTTTCATGACCAACAGTCGGAGCAGGCGGTCACTGCCTACCGCCAGGCATTGGCGTTGTGCCGTGCCGGGCACGACCGGGAAACCGAGTACCGCGTCGTGGGGTACCTGGGCGACGCGTTGTCCACGCTGCGACAGCACGACGAGGCGATCTCCGTTTTGCAGCGGGCGATCACCATCGCACGCAGATGTGGTGACCGCTCAAACGAAGGTAGCCTGCTCACCAACCTGGGCGCTGTATTCGCCAGGGCAGGACGCGCCGCGGAGGCATTCGACACGCTCGAGTTGGCCGCCGAGGTCTGCCATGCGGCAGGCGATCAGGAGTTCGAGGCACAGGCGTGGGCCAACCTCGCACTCTTGCACGCCCAACCGGGACAGCGCAGCAAGTTGGCCACCGCGCACCGCAAGGCACTCGCGATCTACCAGGCCATCGGCGACAAGGACAGCGAGAGCGTGTTGCTGGTGAACGTCGGCGTGGCCCTTACCCAGTTGGGCGGGCTGGCCGAGGGGACCGCCGCCTTCCAGGAAGCCGTGACCGTCTGCCGCGCAGCCGGGGACAAGAACGCCGAAGGCGAGGCACTGTTCCGACTCGGGTCCTTCCTGATGGACGGCCTGCAGTTCAGTGCGGCGTGCACCGCCCACCAAAAGGCCGTGGACATCTGGCGGGACATTGGAAACCGGCACCGCGAGGGCATCGAGTTGAATGCGCTCGCACGCGCACTGCTCGCGGCCGGGCGCCGAGCCGCCGCGCAGAGGGCCGCCGTGGAGGCGATCGAGGGTCTGCTCGACAGCGGCGACCTGGCGAGAGCAGCGGCAGCCCAAGAGTGGATCGACAAAGGACCCAAAACGACACCCGAAGTGTCCGAACCCGAGGAGCCGACTGCCTCCACCGTGACAACCCAAGAACAGGCACCAGGTTGCGGAGGGTGCTACACGGTGCTGACCGTTGTCGCCGTTCCGTTCCTCCACTACTTCGGCGGGTCGTGGTGGATTCTCGTCGGCTGGGCAGTTCTCGCCCCGTTCCTGCAATCGATCTGGATGGTCGGATTCCCCGTCGACATGCGCAAAGCAGCCGTCTCCACACCGGAAATGGTGCGCGCGATCCGCTTCGCGAAAGGATGTATGTTCGTCGTTCTCACCCTGGTCGCTGCCCTCGCCTTCAGCCTGGGCGGTCCCTGGTGGTTGCTGGCCTTCTGCACAGTACTGGCTGTCATCGGCATCAACGACAAGGCACGGTTGCCGCTGTATACGGTCATCGGCGGCTTGACCGCGTACTACATGTGGGGCACATGGTGGGTTCTGCTCGGACTGCTGATCCCCGTCTTGGGAATGCTCAGCTGGACCAAGCCCACAGAACGCCCAACGACACGAATCGACGTGAGCTAACACCCGGTGGAACCGCCGATCATGGCGCCAGTTGACTGCTTTCCGATGCAGGTTTGACCGGGGCCATCCCGGACGGACAGCCACCGACATGCAACACGGACGGCTGGTCTCGTGTGCGCAGACAACCCGAATAACGGTCACCCGGATGTGGACACCTTGCCCGGGTTCGACATAATTCCGCGGCCTGGAGGCCCGAATCTAGCTCCTGACCTGTGCTGACATGGGTGTAGGCGCCTGGAGGGCGTTTCTCTAGGCGGAGCTGTTCGCCTGGTTCAGCGGGG
>NZ_JBDPMJ010000038.1:0-59657 GCF_039880665.1 Nonomuraea sp. B5E05 | reverse complement strand
CACGTGTTACTCACCCGTTCGCCGCTCGAGTACCCCGAAGGGCCTTTCCGCTCGACTTGCATGTGTTAAGCACGCCGCCAGCGTTCGTCCTGAGCCAGGATCAAACTCTCCAAAAAAGGTCTGAACCTAACCATATAAAAGGAATCCGTCTACCGGCATAAGCCGATATGACGGGGTTGTGCATCATGCACTGGCTTTTAACACACTGTTGAGTTCTCAAGAAACGCACGCATACATCCCCACCAGAATCTTGATTGACTCTAGCGTGGAGGCTCACACTTCGTTTCCTTCAGATTACCCTATCCGGACGATTCTTGTCAAACCGCCCGATCCGGGATCTTCCGGACGTGCCTCGCTTGGAGGCAACCCTGCTAACTTACTCCAACATCCGGTCGTTGTCCAATCGCACGGCTGGACCGCCGAAAGTCGGGGTTTGGTCAGAGGGGTGTCGGGGTTGACTGGCCCCGGCTCAAAAACTGTAGCAGCCCCGACGGGGTCGAAGGTCCGTTCTCAGGTAACGAATGAACCTTCCCTTCGGGGCCGCGGTTCAAACCCCGAGCCGGGCGAGCTGTGCCTCGAGCCGTACGATGTCGGCCGACGCCTGCTCGGCACGGCCCCGCACCTTGGCCACCACGTCGTCCGGTGCCTTGGCCATGAACTGCTCGTTGCCCAGCTTGGCCGCCACCTGCGCGGCCTCCTTGCGGGCGGCCGCGAGGTCTTTCTCCAACCGCTTACGCTCGGCCACGACGTCGATGGCGCCCGCGGTGTCGATCTCCACGGACACCTTTCCGACCGTGAACCGTGCCGTGGCATTGAACGACTCCGGCGGCGTCGTGAGACGCAGCAGCGCGCGGATCGCCGTCTCCTGGCCGGCCAGCGGCGTGCCGGCCAGCCCGAGGCGGGCGGCCACCTTCTGGCCGGGCTTGAGCCCCTGGTCCGAGCGGAACCTGCGCACCTCCGTCACCAGCTCCTGCAGCGCGCCGATCTCGGCCTCGGCCGCGGCGTCGGTGTAGCGGCCGTCGGCCTTCGGCCACGACGCCACGACGACCGACTCGCCACCGGTCACGGCCCGCCACAACTCCTCCGTCACGAACGGCACCAGCGGGTGCAGCAACCGCAACAGTGCGTCGAGCACGTGGCCGAGCACGAGCCGGGTGTGCTCCCGGCCCTCACCGAGCTGGATCTTGGCCAGCTCGAGGTACCAGTCGCAGACTTCGTCCCAGGCGAAGTGATAGAGCAGGTCGGAAGCCTTGGCGAACTCGAACTCCTCGAACGCGGCGTCAACGGCCGTGATGACCGACTGCAGGCGCGAGAGAATCCACCGGTCCGCAAGTGTCAGCTCAGCGTCGTCGAGGGTGCCCACGGTGGCGCCGTTCATCAGGGCGAACCGGGTGGCGTTCCAGATCTTGTTGCAGAAGTTGCGGGAGCCTGCCGCCCATTCCTCGCTCACCGCGACATCGGCGCCGGGGTTGGCGCCGCGCAGCAGGGTGAACCGGGTGGCGTCGGCGCCGAAGCGCTCGATCCAGTCGAGCGGGTCGGCCACGTTGCCGAACGACTTGGACATCTTCTTGCCGTACTGGTCGCGGACCATGCCGTGCAGCGCGACGACACGGAACGGCGGCTCGCCGTCCATGGCGTACAGGCCGAACATCATCATCCGCGCGACCCAGAAGAACAGGATGTCGTAACCCGTGACCAGAACGGAGGTCGGGTAGAAGCGCTCGAGCTCGGGTGTCGAGTCGGGCCAGCCGAGGGTCGAGAACGGCCACAACCCTGAGGAGAACCAGGTGTCGAGGACGTCGGAGTCCTGGGTGTAGCCGGCGGGCGGCTCCTCGTCGGGGCCCACGCACACGACCTCGCCGCCAGGGCCGTACCAGACCGGGATGCGGTGGCCCCACCAGAGCTGGCGGGAGATGCACCAGTCGTGCATGTCGTCGACCCAGTCGAAGTAGCGCTTGGCCAGCTCGGGCGGGTGGATGCGGGTGCGGCCGTCGCGAACGGCGTCGCCGGCGGCCTTGGCCAGCGGCGAGACGTTGACGAACCACTGCAGCGACAGCCGGGGTTCGACCACGGTCTTGCAGCGCGAGCAGTGACCGACCGAGTGCAGGTAGGGCCGCTTCTCCGCGACGATGCGGCCTTCGGCACGCAGGGCGGCGACCACGGCGGGCCGGGCCTCGAAGCGATCGAGCCCCTGGAAAGGCCCATGCGCGGTGATCACGCCGCGCTCGTCCATGACGGTCAGCGACGGCAGCGAATGGCGCCGCCCGATCTCGAAGTCATTGGGGTCGTGGGCGGGGGTCACCTTGACCGCGCCGGTGCCGAACTCGGGGTCGACGTGCTCGTCGGCGACCACAGGGATCATGCGGCCGGTGAGCGGCACCTCCACGAGCGTGCCGATCAGGTGCGCGTAACGCTCGTCGGAGGGGTGCACGGCCACCGCCGTGTCACCGAGCATGGTCTCGGCGCGCGTGGTGGCGACCACGATCTCGTCGGAGTAGCGGATCGAGATGAGCTCGCCTTCGTCCTCGCTGTGCTCCACCTCGATGTCGGACAGCGCGGTCAGGCAGCGCGGGCACCAGTTGATGATGCGCTCGGCGCGGTAGATCAGCCCGTCGTCGAACAGCTTTTTGAAGATCGTCTGCACGGCCCGCGAGAGGCCGGGATCCATCGTGAACCGCTCGCGTGACCAGTCGACGCCGTCGCCGAGCTTGCGCATCTGGCTGAGGATCCGGCCGCCGGATTCCTCCTTCCACTCCCAGACCCGCTCGACGAACGCCTCGCGGCCCAGGTCGTGGCGTGACAAGCCCTGCTTGGCCAGCTCGCGCTCCACGACGTTCTGGGTGGCGATGCCGGCGTGGTCCATGCCCGGCAGCCACAGGGTCTCGTGGCCTTTCATCCGCGCGTGGCGCGTCAGCGCGTCCTGGATGGAGTGGTCGAGCGCGTGCCCGATGTGCAGGACGCCCGTCACGTTGGGCGGCGGAAGGACGATGCTGTACGGCTCGCGTGTGCTGCCCGGGTCGGCGCGGAAGTAGCCTTCGGACACCCAGCGCTCGTAGCTCCGGGTCTCGACGTCGGCCGGTGTGTACTGAGTAGGCAGCTCTGGCGTTGTCACAGTGACCAATTCTAGGGAGACGGGAAAGCGGAACGCCCCATGGTTTGCGACCACGGGGCGTCCGGTGTGAACGACTGCGGCTCAGGCCGACTTTTCGCGCGGGGTGCGCTGCTGCTTGGCGGCGAGCTGGTCGCGCGGGACGAGCGTGGGGATCGCGTGTTCCAGCACCGACTCCCGGGTGATGACCACGCGGGCGACGTCCTGCCTGGAGGGCACTTCGTACATGACGGACTGGAGCACCTCCTCCAGGATGGCGCGCAGCCCGCGGGCGCCGGTGCCGCGCAGGATGGCCTGGTCGGCGATGGCCTCGAGGGCGCCGTCGGTGAACTCCAGCTCGACGCCGTCGAGCTCGAGCAGCTTGCGGTATTGCTTGACCAGCGCGTTGCGGGGCTCGGTGAGGATCTGGATGAGCGCCTCGCGGTCGAGGTTGTGCACCGAGGTGATGACCGGCAGGCGGCCGACGAACTCGGGGATCATGCCGAACTTGAGCAGGTCTTCCGGCATCACGTCGCCGAAGACGTCGGCGGTGTCGACCTCTTCCTTCGACCGGATGATGGCGTTGAAGCCGATGCCCTTCTTGCCGATGCGCGACTCGATGATCTTTTCCAGACCCGCGAAGGCACCGCCGCAGATGAACAACACGTTGGTCGTGTCGATCTGGATGAACTCCTGGTGGGGGTGCTTGCGGCCGCCCTGCGGAGGCACCGAGGCCGTGGTGCCCTCCAGAATCTTCAGCAGCGCCTGCTGCACACCCTCGCCCGAGACGTCGCGCGTGATCGACGGATTTTCGCTCTTGCGGGCGATCTTGTCGACCTCGTCGATGTAGATGATGCCGGTCTCGGCCTTCTTCACGTCGTAGTCGGCGGCCTGGATGAGCTTGAGAAGGATGTTCTCGACGTCCTCGCCGACGTAGCCGGCCTCGGTCAGCGCGGTGGCGTCGGCGATGGCGAAGGGCACGTTGAGCATCTTCGCCAGGGTCTGCGCCAGCAGCGTCTTGCCTGAACCTGTCGGCCCGAGCAACAGGATGTTGCTCTTGGCGAGCTCGAGGCCGTCGTCTCTGCCCCGGTCGCCGGACTGCACCCGCTTGTAGTGGTTGTAGACCGCCACCGAAAGAGCCTTCTTCGCCTTGTCCTGACCGATGACGTAGGCGTCGAGGAACTCGTAGATCTCCCTCGGCTTGGGCAGGTTGTCCCACTTGAGCTCGGAGGACTCGGAGAGCTCCTCCTCGATGATCTCGTTGCAGAGATCGATGCACTCATCGCAGATGTAGACGCCTGGACCGGCAATGAGCTTCTTGACTTGCTTCTGGCTCTTTCCACAGAACGAGCACTTCAGCAGGTCTCCCCCGTCGCCGATGCGTGCCACCCCAGATACTCCTTTGCGTGGGACCGCCCTGCTCACGCGAGCAGTGTCTCCGGACATCCTCCGGACTAGGCCGAACCGCTCAGGTTTCGACGTTACCGTCTTCTGGGCCCTCAGTGAGCCCCCTAGCGGCGAGTCGCACCGGAACGTGCCCTATTGGGCAGCGCTCCGGCGCGTCACGTCTCGTCTAGGAAGCCACGGCCTGAGCTCGCTTCTTCCTGGACGGGATGATGTCGTCGATCAGACCATACGCCTTCGCCTCGTCCGCGTTGAGAATTTTGTCGCGTTCGATGTCCTTGCGGATTTCAGCGGAGGACTTGCCCGAGTGCCTCGCCACGATGTCCTCGAGGAGGGAGCGCATGCGAAGGATCTCGCGGGCCTGGATCTCGATGTCGCTGCCCTGGCCGCCGCCCTCGGTGGACGGCTGGTGGATCAGCACCCTGGCGTTGGGCAGCGCGAATCGCTTGCCAGGGGTGCCGCCGGCCAGCAGCACGGCCGCGGCGGACGCGGCCTGGCCGAGGCAGACGGTCTGGATCTCCGGCCGGACGAACTGCATCGTGTCGTAGATCGCCGTCATGGCCGTGAACGAGCCGCCGGGCGAGTTGATGTAGATGCTGATGTCACGGTCGGGGTCGAGTGACTCCAGCGTCAGCAGCTGGGCCATCACGTCGTTGGCCGACGCGTCGTCGATCTGCACTCCGAGGAAGATGATGCGGTCCTCGAAGAGCTTGTTGTACGGGTTCATCTCCTTCACGCCGTAGGACGTGCGCTCGACGAAGGAGGGGAGAACGTAACGGCTTTCGATGTTCATGTCAGCTCCCCTAGGAGACCGGGCCCTGCGTGGGCACCTGCCGTGCGCTGCGCACCACGTGGTCGATGAAGCCGTAGTCCTTGGCCTCTTCGGCCGTGAACCAGCGGTCGCGGTCGGAATCGGCCTCGATCTGCTCGAGTGGCTGCCCGGTGTGGTGGGCGATCCGCTCGGCCAGCGTCTTCTTCACGTAGAGCATCTGCTCGGCCTGGATGGCGATGTCTGCGGCGGTGCCGCCGATGCCGCCGGACGGCTGGTGCATCATGACACGGGCGTGCGGCAGGCCGTATCGCTTGCCCCTGGCGCCGGCGGACAGCAGGAACTGCCCCATCGAGGCGGCCATACCCATAACGACCGTGGATACGTCGTTAGGCACGTATTCCATCATGTCGTAAATCGCCATGCCCGCACTTACCGAGCCACCCGGCGAGTTGATGTAGAGCGTGATGTCGCGGTCGGGATCGTCGGCCGCGAGCAGCAGCAGCTCTGCGCAGATGCGGTTGGCGATCTCGTCGTTGACCTCCTGCCCGAGAACGATGATGCGCTCGCGAAGCAGGCGCTGGTAAAGCTGGTCCTCAAGCCGGAAGGCGGAGCCGTTCTCACGGCCTCGAGACTCAGGCTGATAGAAGGTCGGCGGGCTGGTCACAGCGTCACCTTCCGATGCGTCGTAATCGATGGGCTTTGCTTGTGACCCTAACGCGCCCGGCCCACAGGTCATGCCCGGTCCCCCGTACTGTTCGCTGACGGCGCAGGTTCGAGCGAATGGTTGCCTGTTACGCTTCTGCGGCTTGTGCGGTCTTCGCCCCTGGCGACGTGGCACGCGTACGGCGACCTCTCTCCGACGTCCTGAGAGGGCGAGCGCCGCGCGATGAGCGCCGGCCCGCCATCCGCAGGGGGCGCGGGCCCTCCTGGCGCCTCACAAGCCGTCTGAGCGCTCCGCCCCTGGGCTGAGGGCGTCCGCGGTCGCGACGGAGCCCCCGGACCGGCGGGTCCAGGGGCTCCGGTTGGCTCGGAGCGTCAGGCGTCGGCCTTCTCGCCGTCGGCCTTCTCGCCCTCGGCGTCCTCTTCCTCGACGGCCTCGCCACCGTTGATCTCGCTGTAGATGCCCTTGAGGTCGACCTCGTTGCCCTCGGTGTCGACCACCTTGGCGGCGTCGCCGAGCACGGACTTGGCCTTGTCACGGACGATCTCGACCATGGCCAGCGTGAGCTGGTCGTTGTCGGCGAGGTGCTTGGCCAGCTCGTTGGGCTGCACGCCCATCTCCATGGCCCGGCGGACCACGAAGTTGGTCAGCTCCTGCTCGGAGACGCCCAGCTCCTCGGCCTTGACGATCTTGTCGAGCACGAAGCCGACCTTGATCGCCTTGGCGGCGCTGGACTCGAACTCGGCGAAGCGCTCCTCCTCCGTCGTCTGGTAGAGGCGGAAGAAGGCGTCACGGCTCAGGCCGCTCTCGGCCACCTGGTGGTCGAGGTTGTGCTTGCGGGCGTCGACCTCGGCCTTGAGCGCGCTGTCGGGCAGCGGGATGTCGATCTGGTCGAGCACGGCGTCGAGCGCCTTGTCGCGGGCCTGCACGACCTGGTCGATCAGCTTGTTGCGGCGAGCCTGCTCGCGGATGCTGGCCTGGAGCTCCTCCAGCGTGTCGAACTCGCTGGCGAGCTGGGCGAACTCGTCGTCGAGCTCGGGCAGGACCTTCTCCTTGACCGACTTGACGGTGATGATCACGTCGGCTTCCTCGCCGGCGTTGTCACCGCCGACCAGCTCGGTCTTGAAGCTCTTCTCCTCACCCGCGGACATGCCTTCGAGCGCGGCGTCGAGGCCCTGCAGCACCGAGCCGGCGCCCACCTCATAGGACACCTCGCTGGCCTGCTGCTCCTCGATGTTCTTGCCGTCGATCTCGGCGCGCAGGTCCATGACGACGAAGTCGCCGTTGGCGGCGGGCCGCTCGACGCCGGTGAGCGTGGCGAAACGCTGGCGCAGCGCGTCGAGCTGGGCGTTGACGTCGTCGTCGGAGACCTCGGCGGAGTCGACCGTGACCTCGACGCCCTGGTATTCGGGGACCTCGAAGTTGGGCCGGATGTCGACCTCGGCGGTGAACTCGATCTGCTCACCGTCATCGATCTTCGTGACCTCGATGTCCGGCTGGCTGACCGGGAACACGTCGACCTCGTCGACGGCCTGGCCGTAGAGCTTGGGCACCGCGTCGTTGAGGGTCTCCTCCAGCACTACCGCCCGGCCGAAGCGCTGCTCGATGATGCGGGCCGGAACCTTGCCAGGCCGGAACCCGGGGACGCGCACCTGCTGCGCGACCTTCTTGTATGCCGCATCCATGCTGGGGCGCAGCTCGTCGAACGGCACCTCGACGGTGAGCTTGACCCTGGTCGGGCTGAGCTCCTCGACAGCGGTCTTCACGGAATGGTCTCCTTGATCAAGCTACGAGTGATCGCGGGCGCGTCTCATCGGTTTCGGCTCACGCGCCGCGCCCACATGAGCGGTGTCGGGCATGCTCCGCCACGGCGGGATCCAACGCCGACTGCCAGTCTAGGGCAGATGCACACCCGACAACGACGTCACGACTCTCAGAACTCGTCCGCGATCGTCCGCAACAGCTCGATCGTCTCGTCCGGGGTGGTGCTCACGGCGCACAACCGCTCCATCACCTCGGTGTATCGGTCCACGTCCTCGCGCTTGTCGAGGTAGAGCGCACTGGCGAGTTGCTCGACGTACACGACGTCCGGCAGGTCGTTGTCGGGGAAGCGCAGGATGCTGAACGCTCCGCCCTCCGCGCTGTGCCCCCCGAAGCTGAACGGCATGATCTGGATGGTGATGCTCTGCTGGCGCATCAGCTCGATCAGGTGCTCGATCTGGGCTCTCATCACCTCGGCGCCGCCGATGGGCCTGCGTAACGCGGCCTCGTCGATCACCGCCCAGAAGACGGGCCCGTCGGGTTTGTCCAGGATCCGTTGGCGTTCCAGCCGGAGGTCCACCCGCCTGGCGATCTCCTCGGCTCCGATGCCCGCCGCCCCGGCGGTCACCACGGCCCGGGTGTACTCCTTGGTCTGCAACAATCCCGGCACGAACTGGACCTCGTAGGTCCTGATCCTGGCGGCGGCCTCCTCGAGGCCGACGTACGCCTGGAACCACGTGGGCAGGACGTCGTTGAACCGGTGCCACCAGCCGGGTTCGTTGGCGGTGGCGACCAGGTCGAGCACGGCGGCACGGGCCTGCGCGTCCACGACCCCGTACAACGTGAGCAGGTCCGCCACGTCGCGTTCCTTGAACCCCACCCGGCCGAGCTCCATGCGGCTGATCTTGGATTCGGAGCCCCGGATGAGGTGGCCCGCCTCCTCGCGCGTGACGTTCTTCGCTTCCCTGAGCTTGCGCAGTTGGGAGCCCAGGAGGATGCGCAGCGCCGTCGGCCCGGAACCCGGGTGGTTCTGCGTCACTTGCTTCCTCCTATCAAGGTCCGCACACACAGTGACACCACATCGCCACGTATGACAAGGTCTCAACCTCGTGTCCGATTCGGCGGCCGTCACCCTGACGCGGCTTGCTCCTGCACAATGCAACTGCACGTGCATTTGGGTCTTGCAGCGACCCGGCCGCGTGACCCATCATGGGTTAGTGCATATTGGGCCAAACATGCACTAACGAAGGTGCAACGGGGAGGTATCGGCAGCATGGTGGAGGATCCGCTGGCCACTGCCGATTGCCTGCAGATCACCCGCGAAGTCGGTTTCGAGCACCTTCTCATGGGCGTGAAGCCGTACACGACCTCGTGCCCGCTGCCCTTCCAGGCCGACTCGGTCAAGACCGCGAGGGATGTGACCCGCTCGACGCTGCGCGGCTGGGGCCTGCACGACCTGAGCGACGACGCAGCGCTGGTGGTGTCGGAGTTGGTGACCAACGCCATCAGGTACGCGATGTACGCACGCGGGAGCCGGGGCATCGAACTGCTGCTCATGCGGGTGGCACCACACGTGTTGCTGGCGGTGGCCGACCCGAGTGACGAGGTGCCGCGCCCCAAGGAGCCCGACTTCATCTCCGAGAACGGGCGCGGCCTCTACATCGTCGAGACGTACAGCCAGTGCTGGGGCTGGGACCCGCTGGCGAGCGGCGGCAAGGCCGTCTGGGCGCTCTTCCGCGCCGACGCCCCTTAGAGAGACCCCTTAGTTCCTGTACGACCCCCTTGACCCGCTTTCAGGCGCGGTCGTGCGCTCCCGCATGCGCACCGGCGTGACCAGAACGCTATATTGGTCATGAGTCATCAGTCATAGGAGTACGGACATGCGAGGCGAGCACGACGGGCGGGCCGATCGGATCCTCGACGCGGCCAAGGAACTGCTGCTGCGCTGGGGATACCGGCGGGTGACGATCGACGAGATCGCCAAGCTGGCCGGAGTCGGCAAGGGCACCATCTACCTGCACTGGCGCACGCGCGAGGAGCTGTTCTTCGCCGTGGCTGCCCGCGAGGCGGTCGCGATGCTGGACGCGGTGGCCGCGGCCATGCGGGCCGACCCCGACGAGATCATGCTGCACCGCTACATGCGCAGGTTCTACCTGGAGGCGATGGACCGGCCGGTGCTGCGGGCCCTCTTCACCAGGGACGCGGAGACGCTCGACAAGTTCCTCTCCAGCCCGGCGAGGAAACCTCTGGAGGGCGCCAAGCTGATCGCCTCGCGCGACTATCTGCGGGTGCTGGCCGGGCACGGGCTGCTGCGCGCCGGGCTGCGCCCTGAGGATCTGGACTACTCGCTGCCGACCATCGTGTTCGGGTTCTTCGCGATCGAACCGCTGCTGCCCGCCGACGTGACGCTCGGGCTGGAGGAGAAGGCCGGGCATCTGGCCGACACCCTGCGCAGGACGTTCGAGCCCGAGCGGCCGTCCGCACGCGAGCCCGCCGCCGGAGAGGTCGTCGAGATCTTCGAACGGCTCTCCCGTGACTTCAAAGACGCCGCTTACGGAGGCAAACATGGATCATGACATCGACGGGCTGCACCACGTCGGCCACCTCGTCCGCGACATGGACCAGGCGCTGGACCGCTACCGGCGGCTCGGGTTCAGCCTGCCGGGCCCGGCCTATCCGGTGCTCGGCGAGCCCCCGGAGCCGTTCGGCGTGGGCAACACGCACGCGTACTTCCCCGGCAACTTCGTCGAGCTGGTCACCGTCGCTGGATCCGGGCGGGTGCCGGGCGACGCCAGACTGATCCCCCTGCAAGCTCCCGAGGAGCGGCTGGCCGCGCTCAAGGAGGCCGTCCGCGGTACCGCGGCCAACCTGGAGGCCTGCCTGCGACGTTTCGAGGGCGTGCACATCCTGATGTTCGACGCGCAGGACATCGACGGGGCCGCCGCGCGGCTGGCGGCGGCCCGCGTCGGGCACGGCGGCGTCCATGCCGCTCAGCGCCCGGTCGAGACGGCGGACGGGACCCGGATGGAGCCCGTCCGCTATCTGGAGATCGACGGCATCGGGCCCGGCCGCGTCCCCGAAGGGCGGGTCGGGCTGGCGGCCAACGACCGCGCCTCGGCCGGCATCAGCCACCCCAACGGCGCGCACGGCCTGGTCGAGTGCGTGCTGTGCGTGGCCGACGACGCGCTCGACGAGGCCGAGCGGCGTTACGAGCGTTACCTGGGGCGTACGGCACGGCGGGACGGGCCTGTGCGGGTGTTCGACCTCGAAGGAGAGGCCAGGGTCACGCTGGCCGCCGCGTCGAGACTGGACGAGCTGCTGCCCGGCGAGAGCGCGGCGGCCCTGCCCGGCTTCGTGGCCTACGCGGTCGGCGTGGACGACGCCGCGGGAACCGAACGCCTCCTGCGCGCCGGCGGCATCCCGCTGGGCAGGACCTCCGCAGGGGAGCTCGTCGTGCCCGCCCGCGCGGCGTTCGGCGCCGCGATCATCTTCCGCGAGACCGGCCGTCCCTAGTCGCCCTTCGCGCCGTCGATGCGCTCGCGCAGCAGGTCGGCGTGGCCGTTGTGGCGGGCGTACTCCTCGATCATGTGGACGAGGATCCAGCGGTGGGAGCAGTCGGCGCCCCTGTGTTCGCCGACGGCGTCCAGCGGCGCGGCGGCCGAGATGGAGCGGGCCAGCTCGATCTCCTCCCGCCACGTGGCGAACGCCTCCTCGACGGAGGCGGTGTCGACCTCGTTGAAGTCGGCGTCGTTGTCGCGGTCTTTGTCCCACAGCTTGGGGATGTCCTCGCCGTTCAGCACACGACGGAACCAGGAACGCTCGACGTGCGCCATGTGCCTGACCAGGCCCAGCAGGGACAGGGCGGAGGGTGGCGCGGAACGCAGGCGCAGCTGCTCGTCCGTCAGACCGGCGCACTTGACGGCGAGCGTGCCGCGGTGCCACTCGAGCCAGTTGTCGAGGATGCTTCGCTCGTCCCCGATCCGGGGTGGAGGAACGCGGGTGTCGGCATTGGTGTCGGTCACGTTGCCAGACTCTACCCGGCGGCCCGCTCGCGCCCCTGCCGAGCCTGGAGGAGGCGGGAGGCCGCCGCGCGCACGGTCTCGTCCCTGACGGTGGCGACGAAGTCGTCCGGCGTGTCGCCGCACAGGTGGCTCAGCCCTGGGGTCTCCTCCAGGAGGGACTGGATGAGCGCTCGCTGGGACGTCAGGCGGCGGGGGCGGCGGCCGGCGTCCATGAGGCACCCGTGCTTTCCCTCGTAGACGAAGGCGGGCGGGAGGCGCAGCCCCGGCTCCAGCGTGAGCGGGTGCGCGAGCGTGGTCCTCGTGTAGTTGGGCTCGGTGAGGTCGAGGGCGGCCAGCTGCCGCTCGTCCAGCCAGAGCACGAACAGCCTGGACGTCTCGCCGGGCGTCTCGATCGGCGCGGCGGGCACGTAGCCCGCCCTGCTCACATGGGCGGAGACACCGGGGGCGACGCCCGGCACGTCGGCGAGCGTCATGGGAACGACGCCGCACACCCCGTGGTCGAGGAACTTCCTGCGCACCTGGCTCGGCGCGGCGTTGGATCCGACGGCGACGACGCGCTGGCGAGCCGACAGCGGCCGGCAGCCCCGGTGTGCCAGCAGCGCGCTGAGCGGCTCGCCGGCCGCCCGCCACTCCCCCGGGCTGCTGCCCACCGGCTTGAGCGGCACGTACGCGTCGTCGACCAGGACCCCGGAGGTCTCCGGGATCCGGCCTGGATAGGTGAGGGGGCGGGAGATCGGGTCGTCGTCGAACAGCTTCAACACGTCCTTGCCCGTGATGGGGGCGGGACTTCACAGTTTATTTACCGCCGGGTGAGGACCGCCCACAACCGGGCCGTACTCCGCCTGCGCCCCCAGGCGATCACGGCGCAGAGCACCAGCGTCGTCAGCGGCATCACCACGCCGCCACCCGACACGAACAACTCGGTCAGCGTCGCTCCCGCCATCAGCCCGACGAACGCCAGACCCGCCAGGCCGGCCAGCCGCGGCACGAACAGCGCCACGGCCCCTGCCACCTCCAGCACGCCCACCAGGATGCGGAACCAGTCGCCGAACCCGATGGCCTCGAACGTGGACTTCGCCGGCTCGACGTTCGAGAACTTGCCCATGGCCGACATGAGGAAGACACCGGCCACGGCAACCTGGAGGATCCAGAGGACGGCGGAAAGGGCGCGCCCGCCGGCCGCCGTTCGATCGGCCTTGTTCTCTGTGGTGGTCACGGCGTTCTCCCCTGTCGATCGGCTGCTTGCCTCGACGCTAGGGCCGGACACGGCCAGGGAGAATCGGCCTGGCTACCCGGCAGGGGTGCACATAGATGCACCCCTGCCGGGAGCCGGCACGTACGAAGGCCGCTCACCGATTCGGTGAGCGGCCTTCGCGACATGGTCGGGGCGACAGGATTTGAACCTGCGACTTCTTGCTCCCAAAGCAAGCGCGCTGCCAAGCTGCGCCACGCCCCGTCTCGCCGAGTGCGCATGCGGTCCGCGACTCCGGTACGCTTACGCCCTGACGACCGGATGAAGTCTAGACCAGACTTCGACCGGTTCGCGCGGACGTAGCTCAATGGTAGAGCCCTAGTCTTCCAAACTAGCTACGCGGGTTCGATTCCCGTCGTCCGCTCTGGTGAGGAGAAGGCCAGGTCACCCGCCTCGGGGCCTGGCCTTCGTCGTGCCGCGGTCAAGCGTTGCCGAGCAGGTCGTGGCCGACGAACGTGAACATGCGTTTTCCCGTGGTCAGGGGCTGCGGGGTGCCGGTGAAGCGGTGTGCGCCGACGCCGTAGCCGGCGTCCGGTTCCGACAGCCATTCGAGGTGGAAGCCGCGCTCCTCGAACCACCGGCAGATCTGCGGCACCAGGTCGGGGGGCCTGCGGTGGCGCGTCCAGATGACCGTGCCGCCCGCCCGGCACAACTGGGCGCATGTGTCGACCGTACGCTCGACGTCCTCGTCCGTGATGTTGCCGAAAACGCCGCAGACGAGCACGATGCCGGCGGGCACCCTGCCCTGGTAGTGATCGGTGAGCGCGGCGTCGGCGGTGATCACCTCGACCTGTCCCAGCCCTGCCGCACCGGCCGTCTCCTCGGCCTTCGCGGTGTTGCCCGGGTCGAGCTCCACGAGACGGGCCAGCACGTCGTCGCGGCGGGGATGGCCGTCGAGCACCTCCAGCAGGTCACGGCCCTGGCCGGCGCAGAGGCTCACGAGCCTCAGCCGACCTGGCGGGCAGGCGTCGAGCGCCAGCCGGATCCGCTGCTGCACGACCCGTAGTCGTTGCGCCAGGCGCGAACCGGGGTCGTCGTACTCGTCGTGCCACGTCTGCCAGTCCATGGGCGGATTTTATGATCGAATGCCGTTCCGCGACCGCGCGTGCGGCGGGTACGCCGGGCGGAGGGCGCTCGTAAGCTGGTTCCGATGCGTGCGCGACCGATCTCCCGTGACGTTCTCGTCGACGAGCTGGCCGAGCGGGTCTCCCGGTGGCCACGCGAGCGTCGGGTGCGGGTGGCCGTCGACGGGGCGCCCGCCGGACGGCCGGAGGCGCTGGCCGACGACCTCGTCGCGCCGCTCCGGCTGCGCGGCCGGCCTGTGCTGCGGGTTTCTGCGGGTGACTTCCTGCGACCCTCGTCGCTGCGGCTGGAGCACGGCAGGGCCGATCCTGACGCCTTCTACGAGGACTGGCTCGACGTCGAAGCGCTGCGCAGGGAGGTGCTGGATCCCCTGGACGAGGACGGCTCTGCACGGGTGCTGCCGGCTCTGTGGGACAGCCGGATCGACCGGGCGTACCGGCTGCCCTATGAGGAGCTGCCGCCGGGCGGGGTGGTGATCGTGGACGGGACGCTGCTGCTGGGGCGAGGGCTGGCGTTCGAGCTGAGCGTGCATGTGTGGTTGTCCGCGGCGGCGCTGGGGCGCCGCACGCCCGAGGAGGAGCGGTGGCGGCTGCCCGCCTATGAGCGGTACGAGCGCGAGGTGCGGCCCCAGAAGGCGGCCGACGTCGTGCTCAGGGCCGATCATCCCGACCGGCCCGCGCTCCTCCTGTGACCTGGTGCAGGAGGAGCGCACCGCAGGAGACAGGCTGCTCACTCGCGTGCCGGGCTGCGGGACGGTGATGGCCGCCGGCGGGCGGCCACCAGTCAGCGTGCTGTCGGGCGCTTGCCGTGATTCGCCTTCTTCTTCTTGCGTGCCTTGCCCTTGCGTGCTCGCCTGGCCATAAGCTCGCCTCCGGAGTCGGTGTCCTTCCAACGTCTCTCGCCCGTGCTGACCAGCGCAAGTGATCCGCACCGAACTAACATTCCCCAACAGCGTCGTGTCATAATTTGGTGGAATCTGTTGGAAGGAGTGGGCGTGCTCGCACAGCAGCGTCAGCAGACGATCCTCGAACGTGTGCGCAGCAACGGCGGCGTCCGGGTCGCCGACCTCGTACGCGAGCTCGGCGTCTCCGACATGACCATCCGCCGCGACCTCGAGGTGCTGGCCGAACGCGGTCTGCTGGAGAAGGTGCACGGTGGCGCGACCGCGCTCGGCCCCGGATCGACCGAGGAGCCGGGCTTCACCGCGAAGTCCGCTCGCCAGCAGCAGGAGAAGGAGGCCATCGCGCGGCACGCGGCCAGGCTGGTACGCCCCGGCACCGCCGTGGCGCTGTCGGCTGGCACGACCACGTGGGCGCTGGCCCACCACCTCATCGGCGTCCCCGAGCTGACGGTGATCACCAATTCGATCCCCGTCGCCGAGGTCTTCCATCGCAACCCGCGCGCCGACCGCACCGTCGTGCTGACCGGCGGCGTGCGCACGCCGTCCGACGCGCTGGTCGGCCCGGTGGCCGTGGCCGCGATCCGCCGCCTGCACGTGGACACGCTCTTCCTCGGCGTGCACGGGATGAGCGTGCGGGCCGGGTTCACCACGCCCAACCTGCTGGAGTCGGAGACCGACAGGGAGCTTGTGACGGCCGCGCACCGGCTGGTCGTGCCCGCCGACCACACGAAGTGGAACACCGTGGGCATCAGCACCATCGCCGAGCTGAGCGAGGCCGACGTGGTCATCAGCGACGCGGGGCTGCCCGAGGACGCACGCACCGAACTGGCCGAGCGGGCCGGAGAACTGATAATCGCGGAGGACACGCATTGAAGCGCACCGTCACCCATCTGGCCGACGGCCGAGAGCTGATCTACTTCGACCGGCGCGACGACGCCGACCGGAGCGCGCTCGACCGGCGTCCGCTCGAGCCCCGGCCGGTGGCGTCCGAGCTGCGCTACGATCCGCTGACCGAGGAGTGGATCGCGATGGCCGGGCACCGGCAGACGCGGACGTTCCTGCCGACGGGCACGTCCGCCGAGTGCCCGTTGTGCCCGTCGTCGGACACGCGGGCGACGGAGATTCCGGCGTACGACTACGACGTGGCGGTGTTCGAGAACCGCTTTCCCTCCTTCTCCACAAATTTTGGGACTTATCACGATGTGGGCGGGCTGAGTGAGATTCGTCCGGGAGTTGGGCGGTGCGAGGTGGTGTGCTTCACTTCGGACCACTCGTCCTCCTTCTCCAAGCTCTCCGACGCCCAGGTGCGGCTGGTCATGGAGGCGTGGGCCGACCGTACGGCCGAGTTGTCCGGGATCGAGGGCGTGGAGCAGGTGTTCTGCTTCGAGAACCGGGGCGAGGAGATCGGCATCACGCTGGCGCATCCGCATGGCCAGATCTACGCCTACCCGTACGTCACACCCAGGACGAAACTCCAGCTCGGCGCCGCGGCCCGCTACCAGGGCGCGGGCAACCTGTTCGCCGACGTGCTGGCCGCCGAACGTGCCGCCGGAACACGGGTGGTGGCCGGCAACGAGCTGTGGACGGCGTTCGTGCCCGCGGCCGCGCGCTGGCCGTACGAGGTGCACGTGTATCCGCACCGGCAGGTGCCGGACCTGGCGGCGCTCACGGAGGAGGAGCGTGCGGCCTTCGCCCCGCTCTACACCTCGGTGCTGCGGGCCTTCGACGGGCTGTTCGGGGTCGTGATGCCGTACATCTCGGCCTGGCACCAGGCTCCCGTGCGGCGCGATCGCGAGCTCGCGTACCTGCATCTGGAGCTCTTCAGCATCCGGCGGGCGCCCAACAAGCTCAAGTATCTGGCGGGCTCGGAGTCCGCGATGGGCGCGTTCGTCAACGACGTGCTGCCGGAGGAGGCCGCGCGCATGCTCCGATCACAAGTAGATCAAGAATAGATTTCTACTTAAGGTCGCATGTCTCGTGATCTACCACTAATATCCCCTTATGCATCGGCCGTAACAGCCGTTGCACCGCCTAATCCTGGGCGAGTTGCCCAGGAGCCGGGGACCCATCGCACCTGGGGTGAATCCACATCAGTGGTAGGGATACGCAGCTCCCATACCCGAACCCGTCAGCTAACCCGGCCGGCAGAGGGAGAGGAACACCTACGTGGCGGCTTCGTCCCCCGCGAGTCTTGCCATCGGTCTCATCACCGCCGCCGCCGTCATCGTTTCGGCGGCCCCGGCGTCCGCGGCGTCCGCGGCCCCCAAACCCAAGGAGTCCGAGCTGCGCGCGCAGCTCAAGCAGCTCAACAAGAAGGTCGACAAGCTGATCGAGGCCTACAACCTCAAGCGCGTCGAGCTGGCCAAGGCGCAGAAGTCGGCCAAGGCGGCCAAGGCCCGGCTGGCCACCGCCGAAGAGGCGCTGACGACGGCCGAGAAACGCGTCGCCGAGATAGCCCGCCTGCGCTACCAGAACGGCAACCCCGGGGTGCCCGCGTTCATGCTGCCGGAGAACAGCGGCGGCGCGGCGGTGCTCAATCAGGTCACCGCCGAGCAGCAGGCGTTCGTGCAGGGCGTGGTCAAGGCGCGCGACGAGAAGAAGAAGGCCTCCGTGGAGGCCGTCGAGCTCGCCGACAAGATCCGCAAAGACGCGGCCGAGGTGGCCGGCCAGCGCGACGAGGCCGAGGACGTCATCGACGACATCGAGAAGAAGCTTCAGGACCTGGTGCCGTTCGGCACCAACCGCAGGTCCGACGGCGGCTGGGCGCCCGAACTGCCGTCCGGCTCCGACAACATCACCCCGCGCACGCGGCTGATGAAGGAGCAGATCGGCAAGAACTTCGCGCTGCCCTTCACCGTCGGCTGCTTCCGCTCCGGATCCAGCGGCGAGCATCCCCTGGGCCGGGCCTGTGACTTCATGATGAGCACGGGCGGCTCGATGCCCTCCGCCGCCAACGCCGCCCTGGGCGACCGCATCGCGGAGTGGGCCATCAAGAACAAGAGCAAGCTGGGCGTCAAGTACGTCATCTGGAAGCAGCGCATCAACCACGGCTCGGGCTGGAGCGCGATGTCCAACCGGGGCAGCATCACCGAGAACCACTACGACCACGTGCACATCTCGATGAACTGAGGGCATGTCCGGCGATCACCGCGGCGACGGGTTGACCAGCCCGCCGTCGTAGGCGGCGATGACGAGCTGGGCCCGGTCGCGGGCGTGCAGTTTCGCCAGGAGCCGGCCGATGTGGGTCTTGACCGTGCCGACGGTGAGGTGCAGGTGCTCGGCGATCTCGGAGTTGGACATGCCCGTGCCGACGAGGGTGAGCACCTCGCGCTCGCGCTGGGTGATGTGGCCGAGGTCGCGTGTGGCCGGGGCGGGATGGGAGCGTCGCAGGACGTCGGCGATGAGCCGGCGGGTCACGGTGGGCGCCAGCAGCGCTTCGCCGGCGGCGACGACCCGGATCGCGGCCAGCAATTCGGTCGCCGTGGCGTGCTTGAGGAGGAAACCGCTCGCGCCGGCCCGGAGCGAGGCGTAGACGTAGTCGTCCTGATCGAACGTGGTGAGCATCAGCACGCGCGTGCCGGAGCCGGCCGGGTCGGCGCAGATCCTCCTGGTCGCCTCGATGCCGTCCATGTCTGGCATGCGCACATCCATGAGGACGACGTCAGGACGATGCCGGCGGGCCAGGAGCACGGCTTCGGCGCCGGTGCCCGCCTCCCCCACCGTGACCAGCCCCGGCGTGGTGTCGATAAGGAGCTTGAAACTGTCGCGTACGAGGACCTGGTCCTCGGCGAGCAGCACCCTGATGGGCGGGGACACACTGTGCGGGGCGGCGTCGATGCTCATGCCGGGTCGCCGTTCAGGTCGTAGGGCAGCCGAGCCGTCACGCGGAAGCCTCCTTCAGGGCGCGCCTCCGCGCCGAACGTGCCTCCGTAGGCCTTCGTGCGTTCCCGCATGCCGATGAGGCCGTGTCCGCCGTGGCCCGGCCGCGTCGGCCGGCCGTGGCGGGGGCCGTCGTCCACGACCTCGATCACGGCTGCGCGCCCGTCGATGTCCACGGTGACCGAGCAGCGCGTCGGCCCCGCGTGGGTGACGACGTTGGTGAGGGCCTGTTGCACGATCCGGTAGACCGACACCGCGACCGCGGGAGGGAGCGCGGCCTCTTCGCGGACGGTCATATCGACCTCGACCCCGGCGGAGCGGGCGTGTGCGGCCAGCTCGGGCAGGCCGGCCATGGCGGGGACAAGCAGATGGGCCTGCTGGGGATCGCCGTCGGAGCGCAGGAGGTCGAGCACGCGGTGGATCTCGGTGAGCGTGCTCCGGCTGGTCTGTTCGATGACGGACAGCGCGGCACGGACCTCCTGCGGGCGGGCGTCGGCGACGTGGTTGGCGACGGTGGCCTTGACCGCGATCAGGCTCATGCTGTGGCCGATGATGTCGTGCAACTCCCTGGCTATGCGCCTGCGCTCGTCGCCCACCGCGGCCTCGGCCAGGTGGCGGACGAGGCGGGCGGTCGTGTCCCGCTTCCAGCGCACGGCCGCGCCGAGCACCCATGCGCCCGCCAGCAACACACCGATCACGCCGATCTCGACCGGCCAGTGGGGAGGCAGCTCGCTGGGCGCGTCCGCGGGCGAAAGGCCTGGGAGCACCTTGGCATAGAAGATCAGAATGGTGATCACCGCAGCGGACAGGCAGGCCGCCAAGCCCGCCAGCGACCAGGCTAGGGAGGCGGTGGAGGCCACGAGGTACAGCACGAGCACCGTCGGCAGGAACGACACCGAGATGGCGCCCGCCGCGGCGACGCCGGCCACGGTCGCCAGCGCACCCGCGGCGCACGCGACAGCGAGCATGGCCCGCGGCCGGCGCCGCCGGAGCGCGACGGGAAAGCTCACGACCGCCACGACCGGCCAGGCCGACCAGACGGGCCATGACGGCGGCGGCCCCGGCGGATCGACGAGGGTGTAGCCGACGAGCAGCGCCACGGCGACCGCCGCCACCGCATCGGCCACACCACTCCGGCCGAGCCGCCGAGCCCAGTTCATGACGAGAAGTTATCGCCTCACCCATCGCCCGGCATCTGACCACGGTAGGACAACCGCGTCTGTCTGGGGTCGTACGTGCCTCGTGCGTGCCGCGCCAGGATGCGACCTGAGCCCGACGCGCTCCCGCAGTCCCGCCCATCACCATGCTGCTGAGCCCGGCACACCGAGCCGCGCCGACATCGACACGACGGGCAGGAACGCATGAATGTTGAGCTTCGCCGGCGAATCACCCGATGGCGACAGGCCGACGCGGACCGGCGTGCCGCCAACGCCACGGCCAACCTGAGCCGGCAACCGCCGTTCCCCGGACGATGGGTGAGCGCCGTCGCGCTGATCGGCGGCCCCGCCCTGCTCATGACCGGGATCCTCCTACGTTCCCCGTTCCACTTCTTCTTCCCTGATCAGCTTGCCGCCTACACCAGGCACCCCGCCCTCGTCACCGCCGCCTATGCCTGCTTCGCCTGCGGGATCATCCTGCTGTGTCCTGCGATCATGACGCTGGCGCAGAGGATCGCCGCCACCAGACCGCTGTGGGGGCTGTGGGGCGGATGCCTCGTGATCGCCGGCCTGTTCACCCGAACCTTCCAGTACGGCACCGACCACCTGGCCTTTCACCTGACCGACAGCCTGGGCCTGTCATCAGTGATCAGCGGCATCGACGACTACTACCTGGCATGGCGGGACACGCGCTGGCATCCGTTCAGGACGTTGTCGGGGCCGGCCTTCCTGGGCTGGATCGTGCTGGCCATCGGCGCCTACCGCTCCGGCGCGCTGGGGCTGGGCCGTTCCGTCGCGCTCGGCCTCATGTCGGCGCTCGCGCTCGGGACGCTCAAAGGCACTCAGATCCCGCAGTCCGTCATCGCCGCGGGCGGGCTCTGCGTCGCGTTGCTCCCTCTGGGAATCTCCCTGCTGCGCAGCGCTCCCCCGCCGAGCAGACGCGCCCTGATCTGGCTCGTCATCCTTCTCGGATGGCTCGCCTTGGGCGCGGCCTTCGGCCCTGCCTTGGCACCGTTCACGCGGGGCTGAGCCGGCCCGGCCGTCAGCCCGTCAGCCGCAGCGGGTTGACCAGGTCTGCGTAGATGAGCAGGCCCGCCATGATCATCATGACGATGGCGATGGCGTAGGTCAGCGGCAGCACCTTCGCGATGTCCACGTAGCCGGGCTCGGGCCTGCGCAGGATCTTGGCGTAGGCCCGCTTGATGCCCTCCCACAGGCCACCGGCGATGTGCCCGCCGTCGAGCGGCAGCAGCGGGATGAGATTGAACATGCCGATCGCCAGGTTGAACCCGGCCAGCAGGTTGACGAAGATGGCGATCTTCTTCTCGTTGGACAGGTCGGAGGCGAGGATCTCGCCGCCCATGCGGCCCGCGCCGACGACGCCGACCGGCCCCTCGGGGTCGCGCTCCTCGCCGGAGAAGGCGGCGTGCCAGACGCCGACCATCTTCTCCGGCAGGTTGAGCAGCGAGCTCGCGACCCTGCCCGTCAGCTCTCCCATGTAGCCGACGACCTGGCCCATGCTCTGCTGCTGCATGACCTCGGTGGGCAGCACGCCGAGGAAGCCGACGTTCTTGTCGATCTTCTCGGGGTCTTCGAGGTTGGGCCGGTCCTGGGCGATGAGCGTGACGGTGAGCGTTATCGGCTTGCCGTCGCGGACGATGCCGAGTTGCGCGGCTCCCGGCCCGTGGGAACGGATCAGGTCGGTGGCGGCGGCCCAGTCGCCGATCTTCTTACCGTCGAGGGAGACCAGGCGGTCACCGGCCTTCAGGCCGGCCTGGGCGGCGGGGGTCGGCTTGTCGGTGGGCTTGCACGTGGTGCGCTGCTCCGAGACGGGGATCACGCACGTGTTGGTCTCGGGCGAGACGATCGGGGCCCACGTCGGCAGGCCGATGCCGACCAGCAGGATGCTGAAGAAGACGAAGGCCAGCACGAAGTTCATCGCCGGGCCGCCGGACATGATGATGACCTTCTGCCACCACTTCTTGCGGTAGAAGACGCGGTCTTCGTCGCCCGGCCGCACCTCTTCCAGGGCGGCGTCGCGGGCGGACTCGATGAGCCCCTGGAACGGACCCGTCGCGGTGCTCCTGGCCTTGGAGGGGTCGTCGCCCGGGCGCGGCGGCAGCATGCCGATCATGCGGATGTAGCCGCCGAGCGGGATCCACTTGATGCCGTATTCGGTCTCGCCCTTCCGCCGCGACCAGGCCGTCGAGCCGAAACCCACCATGTACTGGGTCACCCGCACGCCGAAGATCTTGGCGGGCAGCAGGTGACCGAGCTCATGCAGCGCGATGGAGAACATCAGCCCGAGGAGGAAAAGGATGATCCCCACGAGATAGAGCCAGTTCATCGAGTCGCGCTCCACGGCAGACGGCAGGACCGGCGAAAAAACCGCCAACCCAAGGGTAGTCGAATCTGCCGCGCGGTACGGCTTGCCCGCTTTTTGGAACGCATTGACAGTACGCGATCAAACGATCACCCTAAGAGACGATGAAGGGGGAGTCCTTGATCCGCATACTGATCGCAGAGCACCTGCCCTTGGTGCGTCGTGGCCTGCTGGCCATCCTTGGAGCCGAGCCCGATCTGCGGGTCGTGGCGCAGGCGGGATGCGCGGACGACGCGGTGCGAGCGGCCATCGAGAGCTGCCCCGACGTGGCCGTCGTCGACGCCGGCCTGCCGGGGAGCTCCGTTCTGGCCGGACTCTCCGCGCAGGCGCCGGGATGCAAGGTGCTGATGTTGTCGGCCGATCCCCATCCAGGGCAGGTGCGCAGGGCGCTGGCCGAGCGCGCGCTGGGGTTCATGAGCCTGTGCGTGCCGCCGGAGCGGCTGGCCGAGGGGGTGCGCCTGGTGGCGGCGGGCCGCCGGGCCATCGAATCGGAGCTGGCCGCGGCCGCGCTCCAGTGTGAGACGAATCCGCTCACCAGGAGGGAGCTCGACGTGCTGCGCGTCGCGGCGGGCGGGGCCCGCTCGACCGAGATCGCCGACCAGCTCTTCCTGTCGGTGGGCACCGTACGCAACCATCTGTCGCGCATCATGTGCAAGACCGGGGCCCGCAACCGGCTCGACGCCGTGCGCATCGCCAGCGACCAGGGCTGGCTGTGACGGGACCCGGTGGAGCCGCGCCGCTCCGCCGGGGCCCGAACCTCTAGAGGATCTCAGCAGAGTCGAACCCACTGCCAGTGACTGCCAACACGACCTGAACCATGTGGTTCGTCATCAGGGGCGCCAGATCAGCACCAATGCGCAGTCGTCGTTGTGGCCGGAGGCCATGGCGTTGACCAGCGGACGCGCGCCGTCGCGGAAACCGGACGGCAGCAGCCGCTCCGCCTCGCCGAGCAGCCGGTCGAGCCCGGCGTCGATGTCGCGCCCCGGCTGCTCGATCAGGCCGTCGGTGAAGAGCAACAGCGCATCACCCTTGCGCAGGGTGCCGCTGTCGGGCTCGCAGTGCAGGTCGGGCACCACGCCGAGCACCACGCCCTTGGCCGAGGCCACCTGCCAGTTGCCGGTGCCCGCGTCGAACTTCACCACCGGCGGATGCCCGGCCGAGGTGATCGTGTAGTCGCCCGTGTCGAGGTCGAGCCGCACGTGCACCGCGGTCACGAAGCCCTCGTCGCCTCGCTGGCGGTGCAGGTAGGTGTTGCAGGCGGGCAGGAAGTCGTCGACCGATCCGAGCAGCCCGCCGAACGTGCCGGACAGCAGCAGCGCCCTGGTGCCCGCGTCGACGCCCTTGCCGGACACGTCGACCAGGGCGATCTCGACGGAGTTGCCGTCGCGCATGGAGACCAGGAAGTCGCCGCCGAACGACGACCCGCCGGCCTGCTTGAGCACCACCTTGCCGCCCCAGTCCTTGGGCAGCGGGGGCAGCTCGCCCTGGCTCTTGAGGCGGTCGCGCAACTCCAGCAGCATGGCGTCGCCGCGCAGCCCCTGCACGCCGAGTTTTCCCCTGGTGCGGGCCATGAGCACGGCGAGCACCGTGGTGAACACGATCGTCACGGTCAGCCCGACGCCGATGCGCCAGGGGCCCAGCGCGATCGCGATGTAGCCGAGCGCGACGCCGACGCCCACGAGGAGCTTGACCAGGCTGCGCAGCCGAAGCTGGAGCCCGCCGATCAGGGTGACGAGAATGAGCAGGGAGGGTGAGAACCACTCGGTCGAGGCCTCGACCGCGAGGAACCCGATGACGAGCGCGAGAACGGTCAGCGTGAGGAGCAGGTTGCGGTCGCGGGCCAGCGGCCCTCGCCGGATGAACCGGACGGCAGCCACCAGCCCCGGCACCCGCACCAGGACGGCACGGACCCGTGGCGGGATCAGTGGCGCCGGTCGGGAACTCATGATGGGCCTGACTGTATCGGTCTGACTGGTGTTTGGGCAGCCCACTTGACCAAGGCCTTGATCATTAAGCACGGATATTCGGTGGCCCTCCCGCTTCGCCCGCTCCTACCGTGGACAGATGACGTACCCGATCCGCCCGATTGACGAGTCCGAGTGGCCGGCGTTCGCGCTGGTGCTCGAAGAGGCGTTCGGCTGGCGGCCGAACCCCACGCAGAACGAGCGTTTCAAGGCCGAGACGGAGTTCGACCGCACGCTCGCGGCCTTCGACGGAGACCTCATCGCGGGCGTCACGTCCATCTACAGCCTCACCATGACGGTCCCTGGCAGGCAACTCCCCGTCGCGGGCGTGACGGCCGTCAGCGTGCTGCCCTCCCACCGCCGGCGCGGCGTTCTGTCGTCGCTGATGCGCAGGCAGCTCTCCGACATCAGGGAGCGTGGGGAGAGCGTCGCCGCGCTCTACGCCTCCGAGGCTCCCATCTACGGCAGGTACGGCTACGGCAGGGCGTCGAGCGAGCTGTCGTTCCACCTCAGGAAGCAGGGTTCGGCGTTCGTCGGCAACGCTCCGTCGGACCCGTCGCTCAGGCTCAGGGTCGCCAGGCCCGCCGACGTACGCGCCGACCTGGAGAAGGTGTTCGCCTCCGTCGTGGCTCGGCGTCCCGGCCGCTACGAGCGCAACGCGCGGTTCTGGGACAACGTGCTGGCCGACGAGGAGGCCGACCAGGGCGGGGCCGGCCCGTTGCGCTCGGTGCTGGCCGAGGACGACGGCGGCGTGCGCGGTTACGCCCTGTTCCGGATCAAGTCGTCGTGGGACGCCAACGGCCTCCCCGACGGGGAGCTGAAGCTGCAGGAGCTGGAGGCGGCCGACCCGGCGGCGTACGCGCTGCTGTGGCGCAGCGTGCTCGACCGCGATCTGGTCTCCCGGGTCGACGCCCGCCCCAGGCCGGTGGACGACCCCCTGCTCGCGTTGCTGGCCGACCCGCGGCAGGTGCGCGCGAGCTGGAACGACGAGCTGTGGGTGCGCGTGGTCGAGGTGGACGGAGCTCTCGTCTCCCGGTCCTACTCCGCGCCCGTGGACGTGGTGATCGAGGTCGAGGACGACGTGTGCCCGTGGAACGCCCGGCGCTGGCGGCTGGCCGCCGGCCCCGCGGGCGCGGAGTGCACGCCCGTCGAGGACCAGCCTGACGTGACGCTGCCGGTGGCCTCGCTCGGCTCGGCGTTCCTCGGTGACGGCCTGCTCATGCAGGAGCTGGCGGCGGGGCTGGTGCATGAGCACTCCCCCGGCGCGCTGCGTTCGCTCGCCACCGCCATGTCGTGGAGCCCGAAGCCATGGGCGGGGCTGACGTTCTGACGTAGGGTCGGGGACATGGCCCTGCAAAGTCTGCAGATCACCGCGACCGTCGCCATGCGTGCCCGCGACGTGTCGAGACCGTCGAAAGAGCAGCAGGAGGCCGCCGACCGGCGGCCTCTGCGCGACGAGATGCCCAGGCGCGAGCCCAAGCGCAAGGGCTAGGGCAGGGAGGGCAGCTGGCCGATCGTCTCGTAGGTGTCGAGCTGCGCGATCCGCCTGCTGTGGCGCTCGCTGCCGGAGAACGACGTGGTCAGGAAGACCTCCACGAACCTGGTCGCCTCGTCGAGGGCGTGCATGCGCGCGCCGACGCTGACGACGTTGGCGTTGTTGTGCTCGCGGGCCAGGGCGGCCGTCTCCTCGCTCCAGGCCAGTGCCGCGCGGATGCCGCGCACCTTGTTGGCGGCGATCTGCTCGCCGTTGCCCGAGCCTCCCATGACCACCCCCAGGCTGCCGGGGTCGCCCGCGACGCCTTCGGCCGCGCGCAGGACGAACGCGGGATAGTCGTCCTCCGCGTCGTAGACGAGGGGACCGCAGTCGATCACGTCGTGACCGTGGTCCTTGAGCCAGGACACGAGGTGGTTCTTCAGCTCATAGCCGGCATGGTCGGCACCGATGTAGACACGCACATGACCAGTCTTCCACAGCCCTCGCCGATCAGGCCCTCTTGTAGGGTAAGGACCTGTCCCGCACTCCAGTCCTTACGAAAGCAGAAATCGTATGCGCGAGATCCGCATCATCGGCGATCCGGTGCTGCGCACGACCGCCGATCCCGTCACCGACTTCGACCGCGACCTGCGCCGGCTGATCGACGAGATGTTCCAGGCGATGTACGCGGTCAACGGCGTCGGCCTGGCGGGCCCCCAGATCGGCGTGTCACGGAGGTTGTTCGTCTACGACATCAGCGGGCGCAAGGGCCACGTGATCAATCCGCGGCTGACCGTCGACGACCCGGAGGAGGCGCTCGACGAGGAGGGCTGCCTGTCGGTGCCCGATCGCCGCACGGGCCAACCGATCTACGCCCCTGTCGCGCGGGCCGCGGGCGTCACCGTCGAGGGCGTCGACCGGCTGCAGCGGCCCGTGCGCGTCAAGGCGCGCGGATCGCTGGCGCGCTGCTTCCAGCACGAGACCGAGCATCTGGACGGCAAGCTGTACGTCGACCGCCTCCCCAGGAACGAAGCCCGCGAAATCATGCTCAGGGCGTAGGTTGGCCGCATGAGCGTGCTCTCAGGAAAAGGCGCACTGGTCACCGGAGGCTCCAGGGGCATCGGCCGGGCCGTCGTGGAGCGGTTGACGGGCGACGGGGCGCAGGTCGTGTTCTGCTACGAGCGCTCCGAAGAGGCGGCCCGGCAGGTGGCCAGGGAGACCGGGGCGCACGCCGTACGCGCCGATCTGGGCGACGAGGACGATCTGGAGCGGTTGTTCGCCGAGGCGGAGGCGCGGCTGCCCGGGCTGGACATCCTCGTCAACAACGCCGCGCTGAGCCTGAGCAGGCCGCTGGCCGACATCACCGGCGACGACTACGAGCGGGTCTTCGCGGTGAACACCCGGGCGGTGTTCCTGGCCACGCAGTGGGCGGGCCGCGTCATGCGCGACGGCGGGCGGATCATCACGATCTCGACGCTCAACACCCAGGTGCCCGCGCCCGGTCTGATGCTCTATTGCGGCAGCAAGGGGGCGGTCGAGCAGTTCGCCAAAGTGGCGTCGCGCGAGCTGGGCGGGCGGGGCATCACCGTGAACGTCGTCTCGTCCGGCGCGACCGACACCGACATGCTGCGCGCCGCCAACCCGCCGGAGGCGCTGGAGCAGACGGAGGCGTTGACCGCGCTGCGGCGTCTCGGCAGGCCCGACGACCTCGCCGCCGTGGTCGCCTTCCTGGCGGGCCCGGACGGGCGCTGGGTCACCGGCCACAACGTGCACGCCACCGGCGGGCTGCTCGTCTGACCCGCCAGCGCGTCTCCTCCGGCCCTTACAGCTGCAGCGCCTTGATCTCCAGGAACTCCTCGAGCCCGTACTCGCCGAGTTCGCGGCCCACGCCCGACTGCTTGTAGCCGCCGAACGGGGCCATCGGGTTGAACCGGCCGCCGTTGACGGCCACCTGGCCCGTGCGGAGCCTGCGGGCGACCGAAAGGGCGTGTTCCTCGGTGCCCGACCAGACGGCTCCGGCCAGCCCGTATTTCGTGCCGTTGGCGATCTCGACGGCCATGTCCTCGGTCGTGTACGGGATCAGCGACAACACGGGGCCGAAGATCTCCTCCTGCTCGATCGTCATGCCCGGCTCCACACCCGCGAACACGGTCGGCTCGACGTAGTGGCCCCGTTCGTGAGGCCGCTCGGTGCCGCCGGTGACCAGTCGGGCGCCTTCCTCCTGGCCCCTGTTGATGTAGCGGACGACGCGCTCGCGCTGGGTCGCCGACACCAGCGGGCCGATTCTGGTCGACTCGTCGAAAGGGTCGCCGACGGTGTAGCCGCGCGCCGTCTCGACGGCCAGCCGCACGGCCTCGTCGTACTGGTCGCGGTGGACGATCATGCGGGTCAACGCCGAGCAGGTCTGACCGGCGTTGACGAAGCAGTTGGCCACGCCCACCTTGACAGCCAGGGGCAGGTCGGCATCGGGAAGGATGACATTTGCCGACTTGCCACCCAGCTCGAGCGCAACGCGCTTGACCGACTCGGCCGCGAGCGAGGCCACCCGCCGGCCCGCGCCGGTCGAGCCGGTGAACGACACCATGTCGACGTCAGGGTGGGCGGCCATGGCCTCCCCGACCACCGGTCCACGCCCGCTCACCAGGTTGAACACACCCGCGGGCAGGCCGACCTCGTCGAAGATCTCCGCCAGCGCGTACGCCGCGAGCGGCGCCACCTCGCTCGGCTTCAGCACCACGGTGCAACCGGCGGCCAGCGCGGGACCCACCTTGCAGATGATCTGGTGCAGCGGATAGTTCCACGGCGTGATCGCCGCCACCACCCCGACCGGCTCCTTGAGCACCAGCGAGTTGCCGGCCCGCGACTCGCGCGGATGGCTTTCCGCCAGGCGCGCGTAGGAGGACAGCACGGTCGCGGGCATGAGCGTCTGCACCTTGAGCGCGAAGCCGAGCGGCGCGCCCATGTCGGTGGCGATCGTCTTGGCGATCTCGTCAGCTCGCTGTCTCAGCAGGTCGGCGGCGTCGCCGAGCAGCTTCCCGCGCTCGGCGGCGGCGGTCTCCGCCCATCGGGGGAAGGCTCTTCTGGCCGCCTGCACGGCCGCCTCGACGTCGCCGGGCGTGCCCGCGGGGACTCGGTCGATGATCTCTTCCGTGGCCGGGTTCGCGACCTCGATGGACTCGTCCGAAGTCGACGCGGTCCAGGAGCCGCCGATATAGAGCTGACGCATGGCACCATCTTGACAGCGCTTGACACGGCAATGAAAGGGCTCATCCCTGGTCGGGATGAGCCTTCTCCACCAGCGCCGGCCTTATTCCACCGCCAGCGTAAGACGACGCAAAGGGCATAGACGGAAACGTCAGTCGAATTGCGGTCGTTTGGTGCGCGTGCGCTTCAACTCGAAGAAGTCCTCGTACGCGGTGACCGCCAGCACGCCGTCCCAGAGCTTGCCCGCGTCCTCACCTCGGAGGATGCGGGTGATCACGGGCCCGAAGAAGGCGTTGGCGCCGAGGCGGATGATGGGCGTGCCGACCTCCTGGCCGACGAGCGTGATGCCCTCGTCGTGGGAGGCGCGGATGGTGGGATCCCACTCTTCGGAGTGCATGGCCTCGACGAGGCCCTTGTCGAGGCCGGCCCGCTCGAGCGCGGTCTCGACGGTCTCGCGCAGCCGCTCGGGCTCCTCGCTCCTGCCCTCGTTGTGCAGCAGCGTGCCGAGAGCGGTGTAGAGCTCGCCGATGGCCTGCTCGCCGTGCTTGGCGGCGGCGGCCGCCACCACCCTGACCGACCCCATGGCCCGGGCGGCGCGCTCGCGGTAGTCGTCGGAGACGTCCTTGTCCTCGTTGAGGACGTGGAGCGACATCATGCGCCAGCGCGGCTCGATGGGGCGAACCTTCGCCACCTCGATCAGCCATCGTGACGTCACCCACGCGAAGGGGCAGGATGGGTCGAACCACAGGTCCACGGGAATCTTTTCAGTCACGTGGGGCCATAACCTGAGGTGGTTCGGGTCCTATTCCCGCCGTGGCAGGATACCGACAAACTTCTACGAAGCGGTGAAAAGGAGCGCAACTTGGCAGGCAACCTGACCCGAGACGAGGCCCGTGAGCGCGCCCGGCTGCTGAAGGTCGAGTCTTACGAGGTCGCACTCGACCTGACGGAGGGGGACGAGCGCTTCGAGAGCGTCACGACGGTCCGCTTCGCCAGCACCAGCCCGGGCGCGTCCACCTTCATCGACCTGCACGGCGCCCGCGTGCGCAAGGTCGTGCTCAACGGCGAGGAGCTCGACGTGGCGAGCTACGACGCCGCCGCCGGGCGCTTTCCGCTGCCCTCGCTCGCCGAGGCCAACGAGCTGCGCGTGGACGCCGACTGCTCCTACATGCGCACCGGCGAGGGGCTCCACCGCTTCGTCGACCCGGTCGACAAGAACGTCTATCTGCACAGCCAGTTCGAGACGGCCGACGCGCACCGCATGTACGCCTGCTTCGACCAGCCCGACCTCAAGGCCACCTTCCAGCTCACCGTGCTGGCCCCGGCCGGCTGGGAGGTCATCTCCAACGCCACCGCCACCGGCGTGGAGGAGCTGCCCGAACAGGCGGGCAAGCACGGCGCGGTGCCCGCCGCCAGGCGCTGGCAGTTCGCGCCCACACCGGTCATCTCCACCTACATCACCGCGCTGGTGGCCGGCCCCTACCACAAGGTGACCTCCGAGCACGACGGCATCCCGCTGGGCGTCTACTGCCGGGCCTCGCTGGCCGGCCACCTCGACGCGGACAACATCTTCGAGGTCACCAAGCAGGGCTTCGACTTCTTCCACCGGGTCTTCGGGGTGCGCTACCCCTTCGGGAAGTACGACCAGCTCTTCGTGCCCGAGTTCAACGCCGGCGCCATGGAGAACGCCGCCTGCGTGACGCTCCTGGAGGACTACGTCTTCCGCTCCCGTGTCACCGACGCGGTCGTCGAGCGGCGCGCCGAGACGATCCTGCACGAGATGGCGCACATGTGGTTCGGCGACCTCGTCACCATGCGCTGGTGGGACGACCTGTGGCTCAACGAGTCGTTCGCCACCTACATGTCCGTGCTCGCCCAGGCCGAGGCCACGCGGTGGGGCAAGGGCGCGTGGACGACCTTCGCCAACGTGGAGAAGGCCTGGGCCTACCGCCAGGACCAGCTCCCCTCCACCCACCCGATCGCCGCCGACATCCCCGACATGCAGGCGGTCGAGGTCAACTTCGACGGCATCACCTACGCCAAGGGCGCCTCGGTGCTCAAGCAGCTCGTCGCCTACGTGGGCCTGGACAACTTCCTGGCCGGCGTACGCGACTACTTCGCCGAGCACGCCTGGGGCAACACCGAGCTGAAAGACCTGCTCACCGCGCTGGAGCGCACGTCGGGCCGTGACCTGTCGTCCTGGTCGAAGGAGTGGCTGGAGACCTCGTGGGTCAACACGCTGCGGCCCTCGTTCGAGGTGTCAGGAGGCCGGTTCACCCGATTCGAGGTGCTGCAGGAGGCGCCGGCCGACTACCCGACGCTGCGCTCCCACCGGGTCGCCATCGGCCTGTACTCCCTGGCCGGCGGCGAGCTGACCCGTACGAAGCGGGTGGAGCTCGACGTGGTGGGCGCCCGCACGAACGTGGCCCAGCTCGTCGGCGAGGAGCAGCCCGACCTCGTGCTGATCAACGACGACGACCTGACCTACGCCAAGATCCGCCTCGACGAGCGCTCCTTGAAGACGCTGGTCGACGGCGGCATCGCCGCGTTCACCGAGTCGCTGCCGCGGGCCCTGTGCTGGTCCGCGGCCTGGGACATGACCCGCGACGGCGAGATGTCCACGCGCGACTACGTCAAGCTGGTCGTCTCGGGCGTGGAAACGGTCTCCGACATCACCGTCCTCCAGGCGGTGCTGCGGCAGGCGCGCATGGCCGTGCAGCAGTACGCCGACCCGGCGTGGCGGCAGGAGGGCCTTGAGCTGCTGGCCGGCAAGCTGCGCGCGCTGCTCGCCTCCGCCGAGCCGGGCTCCGACCACCAGCTCGCCTTCCTCCAGGCGTTCGCGCCCGTGGCCGGCTCCACCGAGGACCTCGACCTGCTGCAGAGCATCCTCGACGGCTCGACCGTGCCAGAGGGCCTGACCGTCGACGCCGACCTGCGCTGGTCGCTGGTGCACGCGCTCGTCTCCTGCGGCCGCCTGACCGAGCCGGACATCGACGCCGAGCTGGAGCTCGACCCTACGGCGACGGGTGAGCGCTCGGCCGCGCACTGCCGGGCCGCGATCCCGACCGCCGAGGCCAAGGCCGCCGCGTGGGACCGGATCGTGGGCGGCGAGCTGGCCAACCACATCGCCCGTACGACCATCGGCGGCTTCCAGGACCCGCGCCACCCCGAGCTGCTGGCCCCCTTCCGCGAGAAATACTTCGCCGAGGTGGGCCGGATCTACAAGGAGTGGACGTTCGACCAGGCGTCCACGTTCGCCGTGGGGTGCTTCCCCGCGCTGCTCATCGAGCCGGCGACCGTCGAGGCCGCGGAGCGCTACCTCGCCGACGAGGAGCCGCCGCAGGCGTTGCGCCGGCTGATCCTCGAGGGCGCCGACGGCGTGAGCAGGGCCCTGCGCAACCGGGAGACGGACGCCGCCGCCTGACACGCCCGCCGCGGGCCCCCGCCCGTCCCGGCGGGGGCCCGCGAGCTGCGCCGACTTGGCCATGGCGGCGCAGCGGCGATGTTAGCCTCAAGTACGTGCTAGGCGCCGGGACCACGCTCAATGATCGCTACGTGCTGACCGGCCGTCTCGGCGGCGGCGGCATGGGCGAGGTCTGGCGTGCCGACGACACGGTTCTCGGGCGCGCGGTGGCGGTCAAGGTGCTCATGCCCGCGCTCACCGAAAACCCCTCCTTCACCCAGCGTTTCCAGAACGAGGCCAGGGCCATGGCCACGCTCCGGCATCCCGGCGTGGTCGACGTCTACGACTACGGCGTCAGCGAGGTCGACGGCCGCCAGGTCAGCTTCCTGGTCATGCAATACGTGGAGGGCGAGTCGCTCGACCACGTGCTGCGGCGCGGCGCGCTCGGTCCGGAGGCCACCATGCGGCTGGTCGCCGAGGTCGGCGACGCGCTGGCCGCCGCCCACGCGCAGGGCATCGTCCACCGCGACGTCAAGCCGGCCAACCTCATGATCAGGCCCGACGGCAGCGTGGCGCTCACCGACTTCGGCATCGCCCACTCCGTCTCCGCGGGGCATCTGACGGCCACGGGCACGATGCTCTGCTCGGCCGGCTACTGCGCCCCCGAGATGGCCGCCAGCAGCGACGTGACCCCCGCGGTCGACGTCTATGCCCTGGGCGTGGTGGCGTACGAGTGCCTGACCGGGCAGTTGCCGTTCCAGGGCGACACGCCCGTACAGATCATCTTCAAGCACCTCAACTCCCCGGTCCCGCGCCTGCCCGCCGACGTGCCGGCCGGGCCGCGGCAGGTGGTGGAGCGGGCGCTGGAGAAGACTCCCGAGGGGCGCTGGCCGTCGGCCGCGCTGATGGGCGAGGCCGCGCGCAAGGCGCTGACCTCTCCCACCACGCTGCCCGTGCCGCGCCGCCGCCGCTCGGTGCGGGCGGTGCTCACCATCACCGCCGCGGTGGCGGTGTCCGCGGCGGTGGCGGGATTCATCTGGCTGCGTCCGGTGACGCCCGCGACGGTGGGCCGGATGGAGCCGCCGACCGTCACCGCCACGGCCATGGCGACCTCGCCGTCGTCTTCGGCCACCACGAAGCAGCCGGTGCCGCCGGCCAGGCGCACCTCCAGCCCCAGGCCCTCCCGCTCCACCACGACGTTGCCGACGCCCACCCCGACGGTCACCGCCACCGAGACGGAGACCGAGACCCCGACCGTCTCGCCGACCACTCCCCAGCCCGAGCCGACCGAGGAGCCCACGACCGACGCCCCCGAGGAGCCGACGTCTGAGCCCACGATCTCCCGGCCGCCGCCTCCGGGCGAGATCCAGTGCGTCCGGGCTCCGTGCCCGTGACCGGCCTGTGGCGCCGGCGTCCTTAGCGGCTCGCCGAACGTGAGAAGGTCTTCGCGTGGACTCGACTCGTGACCTTTTCGTCGCCCTTGCCCGCCGTTATGCCTTCGCCGACCTCGGTGCGCTGGCGCCCGCCGCCGACATCGCCGAGGTGTGTGATTTCGGTCAACGGCTGCTCTCGCTCGACGCCGAGGACTTCGCGGCCGAGGCCCGGGTGGTGCCCGCCGATCTGCGGCGGCGCGCGCGAGCCTGTCACATGCCGCAGACACCGCGCGAGCAGCCGCGCGGGGCGCTGGAGTCCCTGCGGCCCGCGTACGAGCTGCTGCTCGAAGTGATCTCCGTACGATGGCACCGGCGCGAGCTGAGCCCGATGATCGCCGCGGTGCACATCGCCAGCGAATACCTGCCGCTGCTGGCCTTCGAGCCGCAGCTCGGCCACGCGGGCGACCCCGCGCGCTGGCCCGAGGCGCTGAGCGTGGCGGGCAGCAGGTTCGGCGTGATCGGCGACCGGGAGTGCGACCACACGAAGTCCGAGCAGTCGGCCACCAACCGGACGCTGCGGGTGTCGGCCGAGCCGGGCGAGGGCTGGCGAGCCTACTTCGACCGCCAGCACAGCCAGGTCGCCGGCGCGCTCGCCGTGTGCGTCGCCACCTGCCGCAACCCGTGCACGGCCATGGACTGGATCGAGCCGGAGCCGCGGGCCGACCTCCAGCTGCGCGCTCGCACGGCCCTGGCCTTCGCCGAGACCCCGCTCGTCCGGCTGCGCCACGCGGCGCCGGTGGGGCACGGGTTCGGGGTGCCGTCGCCGGAGGAGGTGCTCGACGCGTGGGAGCGCAGCCGGGCCGGGCTCGACAAGAACGCCATCGGGTCGGCGGCGCTTAAGGACGACGGGTTCCCGCTGCCGGGGCTGCCCGCGCTGTTCTCGGCCGTCGCCGACGCCCCGATCGAGCCGGCGACCCTGCTCGACGGGGTCAGCCGGCACATCGTCAGCCTCCTCGAACGCGACTGACGCCTCGGCCGGGGATCAGCGGCGGGCCGCGGCCTGCTCCGCGAGGGTGGCTATGCCGTACAACAGGCCGCCCACCAGGTCGCCCACGCTGAACGAGGTGGCCATCGACATCGCCGTCAGCCGGCAGACGCTGTCGGGCAGCCGGAGCCGGGCGGTGTCGCCGGTGACGATCTCCAGCGCCCGCCCCTCGGGATCCACGAAGATCACCACGGCGCCGGCGGCCTCGTCGCCCAGGGCGGCGTGCAGGCGCTCGGCGAAGTGCCGCCGAGATCCCTCCGGCCGGCCGATGAACAACCCGAACCGCAGGCCGCTTCGTTGTTCGGCGGCCTGCGCGGCCTTCCTGATGTCGTCGGCCTGTGGGGCGGTCAGTCCGCGCATCGTCACCTCACCACCCCGCGGACGCGCCGCCGACGCGCCTGCCGGGCTCGGCCGTCTCGGCGGCGGCCACCCAGTCGTCCTCGGGAACGTCCGCCCAGTGCGCCACCCGGTCGGCCAGCACCAGCGCGGACGTGCTCACGCCGCGCTCGCTCCTTGACGGCCCGCCGATCCACACCGGCCACGATCCCTCCCGCCGCCGTGGCGCCCGGCCCGGCACCATGACCAGCAGGCTGATCAGCACGAACAGCCCCATGGACACCCCGATGAGCAAGAGCAGAATCTCCGCCGCGCTGTTCACACCCTGACGGTAAACCGCTGCGGCGGGTCCGGCCAGACCCGTCACGGGGTGTCCTGCACACACCACATGATCCGTAGGCCGCACGCCACGTTAGGATCTTTCCCAGGCCCCCTGGCTTCTCTAGAGAAGAACGTAAGACATACCCGGAAAACACGCGTGGAACACGATGAGCTGGGCCATAAAACTATGGACACGGCAACACTAGGAATCGATCGAACCCCCGGGCTACGGTGAGTTACGTGGACTCCGACATCCAGCGAGAAGACGGTCACAATGCGTCACCCATCTGGGTGAGCGACAAGCCAGAAAGCGAGCAGACCGCCGCCGCGAAGCCTTCGGCGCCCACCTCCACATACGCGCCGGTCAAGCGCGTGTCCGTGCGCAGCCTGCTGCAGCAGCCGCGGGTCCGCCGCCTGCGCAACCGCGCGATCCTGGCGGTGGTCGTCGGCCTCGTGGTGGGCTTCCTCGTGGGCGACTGGCGGGCCGGTGTGACCGCGGGCGTGCTCGCGGCCATCGCGGAGGCGATCTATCGGGCGCGCTCCAACTCATCCGTGCCCGCGTGGCGGCGTACGTCCGTGGCCGAGCGCCGCACCGAGGCGCAACTGCGCAAGCTCGAGCGCAACGGCTACCGCACGCTGCACGCCAGGGCGATCCCGGACAGCGAGGCCCAGATCGACCACCTCGTGGTGGGCCCGACGGGCGTCTACGCGGTCGACTCCGAGAAGTGGGACAAGCGGCTGCCCGTACGCGTGCAGATGGGCAAGAAGCTCTACCACGGGCCGTTCGACATGAAACCCCGCATCAACGAGGCCAAGTGGGAGGCGTCGCAGGCGAGCGAGCTGATCAGCAGGTCGTTCGGCCGCGAGGTCTCGGTCGTGCCCTCCCTTGCCATCTACGGGCCGCAGGTGCCGTGGAAGATCATGACGATCCGCGGCGTGGACGTTTACCAGGGCGACCGCGCCCGCAAGTGGATCACCAAGCGGGAGCGGGCGCTGACCGAGGGCGAGATCGACCGGATCTACGACATCGCCGCCCAGGTGCTCCCGGCCCGCTACGGCGAAGACTGAGCCACCCGGTGGCTACGCGTTCGACCGGCGGCTTCTCTCCCATCGCCGCAGGCTGAACGCCATTCGGAGCGGCCTCCTCGTGCGCCCCACCCGTCCCCCGTCGTGATACGGGCGGCCGGCGGCAGTCCGATGTATGGACAGACGTCTCAGTTGCCGGGCGGGTGGCCGTAACATGTGAGGACTTGCTAGCGATGGGAGAAGCGCAATGCCGGCCCTCAGGTCACGTACAGTCACCCACGGCAGGAACATGGTCGGTGCCCGGGCCCTGCTCCGGGCGACCGGCGTAGCCGGGGGCGATTTCGGCAAGCCCATCATCGCGGTGGCCAACAGCTTCACGCAGTTCGTTCCCGGCCACGTGCATCTGCGCGAGGTCGGCGACGTCGTGGCGTCGGCCGTCAGGGAGGCCGGCGGCATCCCCCGCGAGTTCAACACGATCGCGGTCGACGACGGCATCGCGATGGGCCACGGCGGCATGCTCTACTCCCTGCCCTCGCGCGAGCTGATCGCCGACGCCGTCGAATACATGGTCAACGCCCACTGCGCCGACGCGCTGATCTGCGTGTCCAACTGCGACAAGATCACGCCGGGCATGTTGCTGGCGGCGTTCCGGCTGAACATCCCGACGATCTTCGTCTCCGGCGGGCCCATGGAGGCCGGCAAGACGCCGGGCGGGAAGCTCGACCTCATCGACCCGATGATCGCCGCCGCCGACGAGTCCGTCTCCGACGCCGACCTGCTGGAGATGGAGGAGGCCGCCTGCCCGACGTGCGGCTCCTGCTCGGGCATGTTCACCGCCAACTCGATGAACTGCCTGGCCGAGGCGATCGGCCTCGCGCTGCCCGGCAACGGCACGATCCTGGCCACGCACAAGGCCCGCAAGAAGCTGTTCGAGGACGCCGGCCGGCAGCTGGTGGAGATCAGCCGCCGCTACTACGAGGAAGACGACGAGTCGGTGCTGCCGCGCTCGATCGCGACCCGCGAGGCGTTCGAGAACGCGATGACGCTCGACGTGGCAATGGGCGGCTCGACCAACACGATCCTGCACATCCTGGCCGCGGCCCGCGAGGCCGAGGTCGACTTCGGCCTCAAGGAGATCAACGAGCTGTCGCTGCGGGTGCCCTGCCTGTGCAAGGTCGCCCCTGCAACCAGCAAGTTCCACGTCGAGGACGTGCACCGCGCCGGCGGCATCCCGGCCATCCTGGGCGAGCTCGACCGGGCCGGCCTGCTGCACCGCGACGTATCCACGGTCAACGGCGGCACGCTCGCCGACGTGCTGGCCCACTGGGACGTGCGCTCGCCGTCGGTCCTGCCGGAAGCCGTGGAGTTGTGGCACGCGGCGCCCGGCAACGTGCGCACGGTCAAGGCCTACTCGCAGGACAACCGCTGGGACTCCCTCGACCTCGACCGGGCCGAGGGGTGCATCCGCGACATGGAGCACTCCTACACCGCCGACGGCGGGCTGGCCGTCCTCTACGGCAACATCTCGCGTGACGGAGCGGTCGTGAAGACCGCAGGGGTCGACGAGTCGATCTGGAAGTTCAGCGGGCCCGCGGTGGTGTTCGAGTCGCAGGAGCAGGCCGTCGAGGGCATCCTGGGCGGGCGCGTCAAGGAGGGCGACGTGGTGGTCATCCGCTACGAAGGCCCCAAGGGCGGGCCCGGCATGCAGGAGATGCTCTACCCCACCTCCTTCCTCAAGGGCAGGGGCCTGGGCAAAGCCTGCGCCCTCGTCACCGACGGGCGCTTCTCCGGCGGCACCTCGGGATTGTCGATCGGCCACGCCTCGCCCGAGGCGGCCGAGGGCGGCACGATCGCGCTGGTCGAAGACGGCGACATCATCGACATCGACATCCCCAACCGGTCGATGGAGCTGCGGGTGGCCGAGGCCGAGCTGGCGGCCCGGCGCGAGCGGCTGCTGGCCGAGCTGGGCCGCTTCCGCCCGCGCGACCGCGACCGGCCGGTCACCGTGGCGCTGCAGGCCTACGCGGCGATGACGACGTCCGCGTCCACGGGCGCCTCGCGCGACCTGTCACAACTGTCGCGATAAGTGCTGCCCCTGTACGGCAGGCGACCGGGTTCTCGCCTGCCGTACAGGCCCTTCCCCCGCCGCACAGATTTTCGAAAATTGTCGGTGGTCGTCCGTATTCTTGGGGTATGACGACAGTCGTGAAGCACGATACTCGCCCGCTGACGACCGCCGAGATCGCCGCCCTCGCCCTCTCCCTCGCCCACCTCGGAGCGGGACCGCAGGCCGTCACCGCCAGGCGTGGCCTGCAGCACGCGCTCGAGCACCTGGAGCTCGACGACGACGTCATCTCCACCACCCTCGCGACCCTCACCGAGCCGCTGCCCGTCGACGTCGCCTCCCGGGCCAGGCTCATGGCCGACGCCATCACCAGCCGCCTCATGATCCGCCTCCACTACCGCGACGCCTACGGCACCGTCACCGCGCGCGACGTCGAGCCGGTGACCTGCCTGGTCCACCGCGAATACTGGTATCTGGTCGGCGTGTGCAGGATGCGCCGGGCCATCAGGGCGTTCAGGTTCGACCGGATCATCGCGGTCGAGCCCACGCTCACGCCGTCCCGACCGCATCTCGCCGACCGGTTCCTGCCGTTCCAGCGCCGTAAGCGCGTCAGGGCCGCGTAAGAGCCTCACCACCCGTTCGACCTGCCGCCTCCGGCCGCCCGGGCCGGCGGCGGCGGGCGCCGGAGGATCTCTCAGCGATCCCGGCGAACCGGCACTACGCCGGGAAGCTCAGGTCGTCGGCCGTCACAGGCGTTAGGCGGCGCTGGAAACGGATGACTGCCCGCCGGCGTCCACGACGGGCTGTGGACGGCCACCAGCGTGGGACTGCTCGACCAGCACGCCGGAGCGCAGCCCGGGCAAGCGAGGCCGGCGGCCGCCACGCGCACCCGGCCGAGCGCGACCCCGTATACGCCACCGGGGCGTGACGCTCAGGAGGAGCAGCAGCCTCCGCCACAACAACCGCCGCCGCCCTGGGGTGCGGCCGCGCCGCCCGTCATGGACACCGTGGACAGCAGCTTCACCGTGTCGTCGTGGCCCTCGGGGCAGGTGGCCGGGTCGTTGGAGGCCGACATGGAGCGGGAAACCTCGAACGTGGAGTCGCACGCGCGGCAGCGGAAGTCGTATCGCGGCATGCGCCGAGTTTACCTCCGGCGGCCGTGCGGGCACCAAGGGCCGCCGCGCCCGGCCGTCAGTAGGTGAGATGCGCGTAGTCGGACACCGGCTCGTAGCCGATGGCCTGGTAGATGGCGTTGCTCGTCGGGTTGTCGAGGTCGGTGAAGAGCACGACATGGTCGCACCGCTCGGCCAGGCCCGTCTGGCTGGCGAACGCCGTGACGGCGGCGCCGTAGCCGCGCCTGCGGCACGAAGGCGGTGTGTAGACGGGCCCGATGCGGCAGACCCCGCCGGCCGCCGGTGACAGCCCGGCCAACGAGACCGGCGCCTCGTCCACCTCCCACACGAACAGCTCGCGGCGCGCCAGCCGCTGCGCCGCCCGCTCGGCCAGGTCGGCCGCGGGCATCTCCACCTCGTCGTGGAACGCGTGATACCAGCTCACCAGCAGCGGGAAGTCGCCGGGGACGGCGACCCTCCCCCGGCCCGGCACGTCGGGCATGGTGAGCGTGCCGAGGCGGTAGAGCCGCTCCGAAACCGCCCTGCCGGGCTTCCCGAGCAGCCGGATGGCCTCGGAGGTCAGCTCGACGGGGCCCACGAGCGCGGGCAGCTCTCGGTCGAGCGCCTCGACCAGGGGTGCGACGGCCTCGACGGGCATCGAGAACATGCCGATGGGATGCGGCGGAGTGCGGAAGACCGCGCCGCGAACCTCGCCGTCCACCGTCCACCAGCCGAAGAGCGGGTCCTTGGCGGGCATGCCCGCGCGCAGGTTGGCGAGGACGGTCAGCGGGACGGTGTTGCGCACCGGGTCGCCGAGCAGGAAGGGCTCGGCGACCGCGGCGTATTCCTCAACCTCTGAGGTGAAGGTCCACATGCCTGCTCATGGTGTCAGGACGCGAACCCTCGCATCAAAACCTTTCAGGCAGCGGCCTCGAGGTAGGGCGCCCACTGCGGGTCTCCGACGAGCGAGGCGCCGATGAGCCTCCAGTGGGCGCCCCGTGGCACCGCCGGGCTGACGCGGAGCGTCCACCCCAGCTCCTCCAGGTATTTGTCGGCCTTCCTGTGGTTGCAGGTCGTGCAGGAGGCGACGCAGTTCTCCCAGGTGTGCGTGCCTCCCCTGGACCGCGGGATGACGTGGTCGATGGTCTCGGCCCGCTGCCCGCAGTAGGCGCAGCGGTAGTCGTCGCGTCGCATGAGGGCGGCCCTGGTCAGAGGGATGCGCGACCGGTAGGGAATGCGGACGTATCTGCGAAGCCTGATCACCGAAGGAACGTCGAGCGTACGGCTCGCGGAACGCAGCACCGCGCCCCGGCCGTCGCGGTGCACGACGTCGGCCTTCTCCCGCAGCACGAGCACGATGGCCCGGTGCAGCGAGAGGGTGGTCAGCGGCTCGTAGGTGGCGTTGAGCAGCAGGACTTGGCGCATCATCGGGCCTCTCCCTGCTGCGCGCGTATCAAAGGGGACATGCCGCGGCATGTCCCGCCTGTCGGGCCCTCCTGGGGCACTCGTGCTTCCGTCACGTGGACCTCCGCCGGACGGCCCAGCGGATGGTCACCACGGCACCGTCCTGTCACCAAGTCTGGCGTTTGCACCGTGGTCCCCGCCACCCCAAAAGCATCCGGCGGACTGACTAAAGGGACGCACGGTACGTTTTATGCCCGCTCGACCAGCGCTTTACGCATCCCCGTTGGCATAGGGTTCCTGGCATGACGCGAGAGCCGTACCCGACCGCACGACGCGAAGAAACCAGTGACATCCTGCACGGCACACCCGTGCCCGACCCCTATCGGTGGCTCGAGGACCCCGACGGTCCCGAGACCAAGGGATGGCTGCTCGCGCAGGCCGAGCTGTTCGGCCGGGAGCGCGGTCCGCAACGTTTCAAGAGCCGCATCGCCGAGTTGCTCAGGTCGGGCTCGGTGGGCGTGCCGGCCTGGCGCGGCGGGCGCCACTTCTTCTCGCGCCGCACCCCCGACCAGGAGCACGCCGTCTACTACGTCGTCGAACCCGACGGCACCGAGCGGGCGCTGATCGACCCCATCGACATCGACCCCTCCGGCCTGACCACGCTCGACGCGGTGCAGCCCGACAAGGAGGGCCGCCTGCTCGCCTACCAGATCTCGGTGGGGGGCAACGAGGAGTCGGTCCTCTACATCATGGACGTCGCGACGGGAAAGCGCGTCGAGGGGCCCATCGACCGCTGCCGCTACTCCCCCGTCGCCTGGCTGCCCGGCGGGGAGGCGTTCTACTACGTGCGCCGGCTGCCGAGCACCGAGGTGCCGGAGAACGAGACGCAGTTCCACCGCCGCGTCTACCTCCACCGCGTCGGCACCTCCACCGAGGACGACGCGATGATCTTCGGGCAGGGCCTGAAGCTGACCAACTACTACGGCGTCTCCGTCTCGCGTGACGGGCGCTGGCTGCAGGTCTCGGCGCACGAGGGCACCGCGCCGCGCAACGACATCTGGGTGGCCGACCTGACGCAGTCCCCCGCCGACCGGCCCGAGCTGCGGGTGGTGCAGGAGGGCGTGGACGCGCAGTCGGCGCTGGTGTTCGGCCGCGACGGCCGCCTCTACGTCCACACCGACCGCGACGCGCCGCGGGGCAGGGTGTGCCTCGCCGACCCGGCCGCGCCGGGGTTCGAGACCTGGCGTGACCTCGTCCCCGAGGATCCCGAGGCGGTGCTCAGCGACTTCGCGATCCTCGACGACCTCGAGCGCCCGGTCATGCTGGTGGGCTGGACCCGCCACGCCATCAGCGAGATCACCGTGCACGACCTCGAGACCGGCGAGCGCGTCGGCGAGGTGCCCGCGCCCGGCCTCGGCTCCATCGGCGGCATCGCCGAGCGTCCCGAAGGCGGCCACGAGGCGTGGTTCGGCTACACCGACAACACCACGCCGCCCACCATCCAGCGCTACGACGCCCGCACCGGCGAGACCACCTTCTGGGCCGCCTCCCCCGGCGCGGTGGAGGTGCCGGAGGTGCGCACCTCGCAGGTCGTCTACCAGTCTCACGACGGCACCGACGTCCGCATGCTGATCATCTCTCCGGCCGGCGAGGCCTCCGGCCCTCGCCCCACGATCCTCTACGGCTACGGCGGCTTCGGCCTTTCCATGACGCCCGGCTACTCCGCCTCGATCCTGGCGTGGGTGGAGGCGGGCGGGGTCTACGCCATCGCCAACCTGCGGGGCGGCGGCGAGGAGGGCGAAGAGTGGCACCGCGCGGGCATGCTGGCCAACAAGCAGAACGTGTTCGACGACTTCCACGCGGCCGCCGAGCACCTCATCGCCACCGGCGTCACCACGAAGGAGCAGCTCGGCATCTCCGGCGGCTCCAACGGCGGCCTGCTCGTGGGCGCCGCGCTGACGCAGCGCCCCGACCTCTACTCCGCCGTCGTCTGCTCCGCGCCGCTGCTCGACATGATCAGGTACGAGAAGTTCGGCCTCGGCGCCACCTGGAACGTCGAATACGGCTCCGCCGACGACCCCGAGCAGTTCGCCTGGTTGCGGGCCTACTCGCCCTACCACCACGTCAACGAGGGGGTCGCCTATCCCGCGACGCTCTTCACCGTCTTCCAGTCCGACACGCGCGTGCACCCGATGCACGCGTGGAAGATGTGCGCGGCGCTCCAGCACGCCACGACGGGCGAGCGTCCCGTGCTGCTGCGCAACGAGACGGAGGTGGGCCACGGCGCCCGCTCGGTGAGCAGGACGGTCGACCTGTCGGCCGACACGCTCACCTTCCTGGCACGGCACACCGGCCTGTGACCTCGGCGGCATGAGCGCGTGGGGGCCGGACACGGTCGAGGCCGCCCCCAGCGCTCTTGCCGGTCGGCGACCTGCCAGGGGCCGTGGGAGGCCCTGACGGGTTTTTGACGGGTTTTGTCGGTGGCGCCTGCCACGATCCGGGGCATGACCAACGATCCGCTCGCCCCCTACCGCTGGCTCCAGGCCGCCGACGGCGACCCGGGCAACCCCCTGGGCGACATCTTCTGCGTGTCCTTCTTCCGCGGGCTGGGCCCCGCCGAGGTGCTGCGCCGCTTCGGCCCGGCCGGGCCGCCGGGCAGGGAGATGAGCTTCGACGAGCTGGACGAGCAGGTCCACGCGTTCGTCGAGGAGACCGCCGGGGGTGACGGCGGCGGTCACATCGGCGTGGTCCCGCTCGGCGAGTGGTGCGTCGGGATCGAGCCGTCGGGCTGGACGGCGACGTTGCCGGAGGCCATCGCGCCGCTCTCGCAGGGTTGTGAGGTGGTGACCGTCAGCAGGCACGACTACGCGGAGGACGACTTCAGCTACGCGGTCGACGGCGCCGTCGTCACCACCTTCCGGCCCATCATGCCCAGCGAGCGGCACGGCGATGACAAGGACCGGCTCAACGAGCTGATGCGCGAGGTGGGGCTGGCCCCCGAGGAGGATGACGACGGGTGGGAGGCGCGGTGGGAGGACATGTCGGCCAACGGCCTGGCCCGGGCGTTCCTGCTGGCGGCCCGGATCACCGGGGTGGAGTTCACCGCCGGCCTGTTGTCGGGCCCGCTGCTCGTCGGCGCCATCGGCGAACCCTAGAAGAGCTCAGCGGGGGAAGACGACCGTCTTGTGCCCGTCGAGCAGCACCCGCTGCTCCGCGTGCCACGTGACGGCCCTGGCCAGCGCCACGCACTCCACGTCACGCCCGATGGCCGCGAGGTCGTCGGGCGAGTGGCTGTGGTTGACCCTGGCCACCTCCTGCTCGATGATCGGCCCCTCGTCGAGGTCGGAGGTCACGTAGTGGGCGGTCGCGCCGATCAGCTTGACCCCGCGGTCGTGCGCCTGGCGATAGGGCCTGGCTCCCTTGAACGACGGCAGGAACGAGTGGTGGATGTTGATGGCCCGGCCCGCGAGCTTCTCGCAGAGCTCCTCCGACAACACCTGCATATAGCGGGCCAGCACCACCAGGTCGACCTGATAGTGCTCGACCAGCGCCAGCACCTCGGCCTCCTGCCTGGCCTTGGTCTCGGGCGTGATCGGCAGGTGGTGATAGTCGATGCCGTGCGCCTGGGTGAGCGGGCGCAGGTCGGGATGGTTGGAGGCCACCGCGACGATCTCGATGTCGAGCGACTTGGCCCGCACCCGGTAGAGCAGGTCGTTCAGGCAGTGGTCGAACTTGCTGACCATGATCAGCACCCGCGGCCTTCTCGCCACGTCGCGCAGCCTGAACTCCATGCCGAAGTCGGGCGCGAGCGCGGCGAAGGCGCTGGTGATCTCGTCCTCCCCCAGCGGGCCGGCGAACTGCACGCGCATGAAGAACCGCTGGGCGGCCCGGTCTCCGAACTGCTGGCTCTCGATGATGGTGCAACCGCGCCCGGCCAGCAGGCCGGAGACGGCGGCCACCACACCGGGCCGGTCGGGACACGACAACGTCAGGATGTATTCGGCGGGATCGGTCATGCTTCACTCTCGCGGGCGTGGGGTCAGCGGGCGCCTTGCGGTCGGTGCAGGCAGCGTACAACCGTGGCGGCCACGTCCGAGAGTACCTGCCGCCAATGTGCGGTCGGGTGTGGCGAAGTGTCCGGTCACAGGCGGTTGAGCAGGGGTTGACCCCACAGCCTTCAGCCGGGCGAACACCCTGATAATTGGATCTTCATCCATCTTCCACACGAACGCGGGTAGTTCTTGGTCATCAAGGAAAGACTGTAGCCGGGGGTCACGGGGCAGTCGTCTTTCCGCCATGAGTGCCGTGAGTGGATCGAGGTGGCCCCGCCCGGGCAGGGCGGGCCGGGATGGAGCGCTTGCCGTTGGACGCCGTCGTGCTGATCGTGGTCGCCGGTCTGTTCGCCGTCGTTTCCGGGGTCAACGACGGCGGCGCCGTCCTGGCGACGGGCCTCAAACTGCCCACGGTGCGCCCCGCGACCGGTGTTCTCGTGCTGGTGCTGATGGTGGCGCTGGTTCCGCTGGTAACGCACCAGGTGGCGCTCACGTTCGTGACCAGGCTGGCCACCTTCGACGAGCCGGGCGGGCGGCTCGCGATGACGTCCGCGGTGGTCTCGGCGCTCATCGTGGTGACCGTGCTCAGCGCGAAAGGCCGGCCGACCAGCCTCACGCTCGCCGTCGTGGGCGGTCTCACCGGTGCGGGGCTGGGCTGGGGGTTGCCGGTCTCGGCCGGGTCGGTGGGGCTGGTGCTGGCGTTCGGGCTGGCGGCTCCCATCGTGGGAGGCCTGCTGGCCTGGGCGCTCATCCGGGTCCTGGTCTCGGTGACCACGGCGCGCGCGCTGCCGCGCTGGCACTGGGCGGGCTTCCTGCTCCAGACCCTCGCGTACGCGGCCAACGACGGCCAGAAGATGCTGGCCGTGTTCATGATCGCGCTGGGCTTCTCGGACGCGCCGCCGGCGTACACGTCGCTGGTGGCCGTCCTGTTCGGCCTCGGCACCCTGTACGGCCTGCCGAAGGCGGGCCGCACGCTCGGCCGCGAGATCATCGCCTCCCGGCCCCCGCACGGAGTCGTGGCCGAGCTGGCCGCCGGCACGGCGGTGATCGCCTCCGCGGGCGTCGGCATGCCGGTGAGCATGACCCAGTCCATCGCCGGCGGGCTCATCGGCGCGGGCGTCGCGCAGGGCGGCGGCCGGGTCCGCTGGTACGCCGCCGTCAAGATCGTTGTGGCCTGGCTGCTGACCCTGCCGGCGAGCGGGCTGCTCGGCTGGACACTGGCGTCGATGGTGAAGGGGATCGCGAGCGTGGAACTGTCATGAAAGGGAGGACGAGCGTTGGAGCGCCGTTGCGCATCGAAAGCGGCCGGGTCGTGAAGCGGCTGCGGCGGATCCGCGACCTCATGACCGGCCGTATGGACAGCGCGCTCACGGAGGCGCTGCTCGGGCAGCTGGAAGCCACCAAGGAGGGCGCGTGGCTGGCCATGGCCATGATCGGCGGTGAGGTGGGCAGGACGGGCGCGCATGAGCAGATGCGCGCGATCGAGCATCTCGGCGACGAGGAACGGGCCCGGCTCGTCGACGAGCTCAAGACGGCCCTGGTCACGCCCATCGACCGCGAGGACCTGTTCAGGCTGTCGCGCTCGATCGACGACGTGCTCGACTCGCTGCGGGACTTCGTGCGCGAGTCCCATCTCTACCGGGTGCCCGACCAGATCCGCTTCACCCCCCTGCTCGACCAGGTCATCGTCGGCATCGACGCCCTGGAGAACGCCGTCCGCGACCTCGCCTCCCGGCCCTCCGCGGTGGTGCAGGACGCGCTGGAGGCGAAGAAGGCGGGCGGGGCCATCCGGCGGATGTACCAGTACGAGATCTCGCGGATCTTCTCGGGAGAGCTCACCGCGGACGCGATGAAGCAGCGCGAGCTGGTGCGCCGCCTGGAGATCGTGGGCGTGTCCATCGGCGACGCCGCCGACGCGATCGCCGACGGCGCGATGAAACGCTGAGGCTCCGCCCTTGGCGAAGACCGGCATTGATCTTCCCGCGGTTGGTTGCCCGGCCCGGTGCCCCCGGGCTCCACTGTGAACATGCCCGCCGTACGGCCTCGCGTGGCGGTCGACCGTCTTCCGGCGGCCGACCGCCTCCTTGCCGGCGTGCTCGGACCGTACGTCGAGTGGGTGCCCAGCCGGACGACCGGGGAGATCGGCGTGGACGGCCGCGTTGCCGACAGCGGCGGCTCGGGCGGCGGCTCGGGCGGCGGCTCGGGCGGCGGCTCGGGCGGCGGCGAGGCGCTGCCGCTGCTCGTGGCCGGCGACGACGCGCGGGCGCTGGCGGGCTTCGCGGAGCGGATCTTCGCACACGCCAGGCTGCGTACGTTGCTGGACGGCGACTGGGGGCCGCGCGACCTGATCGAGTTCCACACCCGGCACAAGATGCAGGTGCTCGCCCACGACCCCGCGCGATACCGCCAGGCCGGGCGCGTGGTGGCCGGGGCCGGCGCCCGCCCGCTCGGCGAGGTGGCCGGCGAGTACGCCGAGGTGTTCCGGCGGGCCCTCGCCACCCCCGCCACGGTCGGCAAGAACGTCAACGTGCTGCAGCACTGCCTCGGCATGCTCGGCCTCGACCCGGCCAGGCGGGACGAGGCGCTGGCCGCCATCGACGCCTACCAGGCGGGCCGGGCGCCGTTGAGCCATCCCGCGAGGCTACTGCACCGGCGGGCCACCCGTTACGTGCGCGGCCAGACGTACTTCGCGCCCTACCCCGACGGCCTGCGGAACGCCCTGGATAGTCTCTTTCCGGATGAGCACCCCACAGGAGAGCGTGAGTGATCGCCCCGCGGCGCGCGTCGTCTGTCTCGACCGTGACGGCCGGGTGCTGCTCATGCACTGGTACGACCCGGTCGGCCGGGTGGACGTCTGGGAGCCGCCGGGCGGCGGCATCGACCCCGGCGAGACGGCGCTGGAGGCGGCCAGGCGCGAGCTGACCGAGGAGACCGGGCTGCCGGGCTCGGCCGTGTCCGGCAGATGCGTCGAGGTCGGGCGCGACTTCTCGTGGCTCGGAGTCCGGTACGTGAAGGCGGAGCCGTTCTTCCTGGCGGTGTTCGACGAGGTCCGTCCCGAGGTGGTCCCCAAGGCGCTGACGGAGGAGGAGCGCCATGTCTTCCGTGGCTACGCCTGGGCCGAGGAGTTGCCAGAGGGGGTCGAGCCTCCCCTGCTGGCCGAGGTCGTGGCGGCGCTCACGGCAGATCCACGGTGACGCCCGCGGACGCGACCTCGAGCGGGCCGTCGTACGACGTGGCGGCCGCCTCCAGCGCGGGCTCGGGCGGGGTGTCCGGCCACAGGTGGGTGAGCAGCAGCCGGGCCGCGCCGGCCGACGCCGCGGTGCGGCCCGCGTCGAGGGCGCTGGACAGGTAAGGCGCATCCTCATTCGGCACCCGTTCCGGATATGTCGCCTCTGCTACGAACAGGTCCGCGTCCTTCGCCAACGCCACCAAGGAGCCGGACGGTCCCGTGTCGCCGGTGTAGGCGATCACCCGGCCGCCGCCGCTCAGCCGCAGCCCTGCGTTGGGCACGTGGTGCGGCAGGTCGAAGGAGTCGAGACGGAACGGCCCGAGCTCCTGCGGAACGCCGGGCGCCAGCTCGTGCACCACGAAACTGCCGGCCAGCATGCGCCGGCCGTCCAGCGCCAGAACGGCGTCGAGCGCGCCCGGCGGAGCGTGGACGGGCAGCGGGGGAACGGGCCGCCCGGCGAGCGCGCGGGCGCGCAGCAGCGGGTTGAGGTCGGCGCAGTGGTCGGGGTGACCGTGCGTGATCAGCACCGCGTCGACCTCGCCGGCCTGCCGGCGCTCCAGCAGCCTGGGCAGCGTGGCGTAGCCGGGGTCGACGTAGATCAGGAAGCCCTCCTCCTCGACGACGTACCCGCTGCACGCCTGACCCGCCGCGGGCCAGGCGCCGCATCCGCCGAGAACCGTGAACCTCACGCGTCGCCACCCGACGAGTGGCCCAGCTCCGCCAGCGTCGCCGCCAGCAGCCCGCGCAGCTGCGCGCCGGCCACCTTCTCGTGCTCGGCCTCCACGGACAGGCCCTGGTTGACCTGCTCCTGGTAGACCGCGCGTTCGCGCGGACCGGTGTAGGGCAGCGCGGTCAGCGCCACAGCCACGGTGGTGCGCGTGCCGCCCCTGGGCAGGACGGTCACGGCGTGCGTGCGCAGGCAGGTCTCGTCGGGGGCGCCGTACCAGCCGCACTTGACCGCTGCCTCCGGCGAGCGCGTCGCCTCGCGCGCTCCGAACGTCTGCGCCCCCTCCACCTGCCGCATCCACTCCATGACGGTCGCGGCGGCCGGATCTCCGGCCGCCCCGGCCTGGGCGAGCGCCGCGTACGCGGTCGCGACCTCGTCGGCGGCGACCTCGACCGAGCCGAACCTGGACGGGTCTCCGTTCGGCGGTGACCAGGCCACGCCCGTGCGCCGGCGGATGTCGTCGAGGATGACGCCGGGACCGACGGCCAGCCACAGGTTGAGCGTGTCGGTGTTCGACGAGATGACCACGGCGGGCTCGGCGTGGCGGCGCCACCGCTCTTCGGTGACGCGGCCCGCGCTCACCCACGCGTACAGGGGCTTGAGCAGGGAGGCGCAGCGCAGGCGCGCCATGCCCGACCGGATGCTCACCTGGCGGGCGGGCGGCCCGCCGTAGCCGCGTCTGATGCCCGCGGCCTGGACACTGGCGCTGACATCGAGGTCACGGAGCAACTCGTTGAACGACACGCACCCCACCGTAGACCTACGGCGCACTCCCCCATCGACCTTCGTACCACTCGACGCTCGGCGGGTCTCCTGGCAGCTCGGTGGCGCCGGGCGCGCGCAGGCCGTCGAGCGCGATGGCCAGCAGGCGGTCCCTGACCTTGCGATGCCCGTCGTCGGGCGGGCCCGGAGCCGGGCGGCTGAACTGCTCCATGAGCAGCGAGATGTCCAGCGCCGTCACGTCGCTCCTGAGCACGCCCGTCTCGTGCGCCCTGGCGACGAGCCGGTCAGCGGTCTCTTCCGCCAGCCTGGCCACCCGCCACATCTCGGCGGTCACCTCGATGGTGCCCGCGATCGGGGCCAGCGCGCCGGAACGGAACTCCACGCACGTGCGTACGTACAGGACCAGGCCGTCCCACGGATCGGCCTCGGCCAGCCCTTCCTGCGCAGCCGCCACGGCCCGCTCCATGGCGATCAGGCACAGGCGCTGGAGCAGCGCCTCCTTGGTGCGGTAGCGGCGGTAGAGGCTGCCCATGCCCAAGCCCGCCTGCTTGGCGATGGCCGACACCGGTGCGTCGAACCCCTGCGTCGTGAACACCTCGTGCGCCGCCCGCAACAGGCGCAGATCGTTGCGCGCCGCCTCGGCCTGCCGGCCGCGTCTGCTCATGGCGTCCAGGATATTCCGGAGCGGACTACTCCGTTAAGCTTGTCGGAGCGAAGCGCTCCGATTAAGGAAGGTCGAGACATGCGCGCGATGGTGGTGCGGCAGTGCGGAGGGCCGGAGGCGCTGGTCCTGGAGGAGATGCCCGATCCGGTCGCCGGGCCTGGGCAGGTGCTGATCAAGGTCATGGTGGCGGGCATCACGTTCGTGGAGACGCAGGTGCGGGGCGGTCGCGGGCCGTGGCCGGCCGAGCTGCCCGCGATCCTGGGCAACGGCGTGGCGGGCACCGTGCAGGCCACGGGCGAAGGCGTCGACCCCGCGCTGGCCGGCACGCGGGTGGTGAGCACGCTCGGCGGTTACGGAGGCTACGCGGAGCTGGCGGTGGCCGGAGCCGGCGACCTCATCCCCATCCCGGAGAGCCTGTCGCCCGAGGCGGCGGTGGCGCTGCTCGCCGACGGGCGCACCGCGGTGGGCCTGGCGACCGCCGCGGCGCCCCGGCCCGGCGAGTGGGTGCTGGTGGAGGCCGCGGGCGGTGGCGTGGGGAGCCTGCTCGTGCAGCTCGCCCGCGACGCCGGAGCCCGCGTCGTCGGCGCAGCGAGCAGCGCTGCCAAGCGCGACCTCGCGGCCGGCCTGGGGGCCGAGCTGACCGTCGACTACACCGACCCAGGCTGGACGGAGCTGGTCCGCGCGGCCACCGGCGGGCTGGACGTGGTCTTCGACGGCGTCGGCGGCGAGACCGGCGCGGCCGCGCAGGAGCTGCTCAAGGACGGGGGCAGGATCAGCGTGTACGGCATGGCGGGCGGCCCGATGACGAAGCCCGGCCCCCGCGTGACGGCGATCGCCTGGCCCGCGACGGACATGCGCGAGCTGGCCCGGCAGGCGCTCACGCTGGCCGCCGCCGGGCGCCTGCGGCCCATCATCGGTGCGACGTTCCCCCTGGAGTCGGCCGCCGCGGCGCACGCCGCCATCGAGGCGCGCGGCGTAACCGGCAAGACCCTGCTCCGCATCTGACGCCACGCGGCCGCGTGGGGGGGACGGGTCAAGCGCCGGACCGCACCACCGCCACGGCCAGCGCGACGGGAACGAGCGCGACCACCGCCAGCACGGCGGCCACCCGCCACCGCCGCGCCACCCCCCTCTCCGTCACGAACGCCCCCACGGCCCCCGCCCCGCCGAAGGCCAGCGCGGCCGCCACGACGTGCGCGAACGACGACGTCCACGAGGGCAGCGACTCTCCGGCCAGCCGGAAGGCCACCAGCACCCCGGCCGCCGCCAGCGCCACCCGACGCCCGGGCCGCACGCCGACCCGCTCCAGCGCGTGGACCGACCAGGCGAGCAGGCCCAGCGAGATCAGTACGACGACCCCGATGGCCGGCACCAGGCATCCCCAGTCGTCGCAGCCGACACCCGCCCACGCCAGGCGTACGGTGGCCCACCACAACACCCCGAGGGCGGCGCACACTGCGGCAGCCCGCCCCACACGCCCCGTCATGAGCTCATCGTCCCATCAGGACGGCAGGACGGCCCGGCGCTCGTCCGCCTCCGCTTCGGTGTCGCGCCCCAGAGCCCGCAGGGCGACGGCCCGGTTGGCGTACAGGTCGGGCTGCGGCTGGAGCTCGATGGCCCGCGACAGGTCCTCGGCCGCGCCCTCCACGTCTCCCGCGGTGAAGCGCAGCACCCCCCGGTTGCCCCAGGCGGCCGCCAGCCGGGGAGCCCGCTCGACGGCCAGGTCCAGCACCACCCTGGCCTCGGCGAGCCGCCCCGCCGCCGTCTCCAGCTGGCCCAGCACCGTGAACAGGTGCGGGTTGCCCGGCGCCAGCGCGAGCCCGGCCTCGACGTCTCCCCTGGCCTCGTCGTCGCGGCCGGCGGCGGCCAGCAGCCCGGCCCTGTTGATGTAGGCGTCCACGTACGTGGGGTCGAGCTCGATCACCCGGCCCAGGTCGGCCAGCGCCCCGTCGACGTCGCCCCGCACGGTACGCAGCTCGGCTCGGTTGTAGTGCGCCTCGGGCAGCGGGGGCCCGGCCCGCATGGCCTGCTCGAAGTCGGCCAGCGCCTCCTCGTGTCGGCCGAGCCCGAACAGCAGGTTCCCCCGCTCCAGGTAGTAGTCGGGGAAGGCCGGATCCACGGCGATCGCGGCGGCGTAGTCCTCCAGCGCCTCCTTGGGGCGCCCCAGCGAGGCCAGCAGCTGGGCCCGGTTGGCCAGCAGCACCATCCGGTGCAGCGGGTGCCGCTCCCCCAGCTCACCCGCCAGCTCGATGGCCGACTCGACCAGCGACAGCGCGGCGTGGAGCCGGCCGTGCCGCAGCTCGATCAGCGCCAGGCCGTTGCGGTCGAAGCCGAGCTTGAACGCCCGCTCCAGGGGGTCGGGCAGGAGGGTGGAGATGGCGATCGCCTCGTTGACCCACTTCCTGGCCCTGACCAGGTCGCGGCGGGCGGGGTCGCGGTGGCGGGCGTCGAGCATGGCGGTGCCGTACGCGCCGGCGGCGTGCATCGCCGGGTCCTGGCTGACCTCGCGCACCCGCTCCCACACCGCGAGGGCGTCGGCGGCGCGGTCGATCCCGGCCAGCGCGGTCGCCGTACGCTGGGCGAAACGCCACCAGAGCGCGCTGCCCGGCTCGGTGCGGGACATGCCGAGCTCGCCCACCTCGGCGACGGCGTGCAGGAACCCCTCCCGCACGCACCGGTCCACCACGGCCCGCAGCTCGTCGGCGTCGCGGTCGTCGGGCGGGTGCGGCGGCCCGCCGGAGAACACCGTGATCTCCAGCAGGGCGGGCGAGATCCGCCGCATCATGACCTCGAGCAGCTCGACGTCCGTGGCATCGGCCTCGGCGGCGTTGCTCACCACGAGCGCCCGCCCGGGAGGCACGGCGGCGTGGAAGAACTCCGTGAGCCCGTTGGCCAGCCGCAGCGTGCGCCGGGGCGCGGGCACGAGGATACGTTCCTCCTCGGACAGCCCGGCGTCGATCGTCACTCGCGCGGCCGGCACGATCCCGGCCAGCTCGGGCGCGGCCGCCCTGATCTCGATGTCGTACGCCGCCACGAGGGCACTGGAGCGTTCCAGAACGGACGGCACCAGGTGCCGCAACAGCGCGGCGGCGACGGTGTACGGGCCACGCGGCCGCCGATGCCCGTCGATCACCGGCATCAGCAGTCGCGCGAGCCCTGTCCGGGCATATGGTTCGCCCGGAACCCTGTGGTGGGACCTCGCCCCGGTCACCCCTTGTGAATGACGCTGGAGGTCCCCGCGAGCCTCACGGTGCCAGGCTTGCGGACGATGATGCGCTTCATGATGCACCTCTCCACTCGGGGATAATCCTCCATTATTAAGGCACCCCACCGAATATCAAGGTTCAGGCAGAATAAGTGGTGGATTAACGGATAACAAGCACTTGCCTTTTGATTGGTATTTGTAACCTATTGGGAGCGAAACCAGCGGTGCAATCCTGTGGCACGCGTCCGTTCGGACTGCTCCATCAAGTCGCACAGGCACTTGCCGAGGAGCGTGACCGACTGGCAGCAGCCGGGCTGAGGCAGGTTGCGGGCCCTGACGATGAGGGTTGCCCGCTCGATCAGCCGCTCCAGGCTCGGTTCGCCCCCGCCCTTGAGCGAGCGGGTGTGCCAGGGACACGACGCGACGTCCTCACAGGCGGTCTTGGCGATGATCGGCGACGGGGCGCCGTCCAGCCGCAGTGGATCGACCCTTTTGATTCTCAGGTCGGCGAGCCTTGTGGCGGCGGCCCTGGTCGCGTCTGCGAGGAGATCGCGACGGCCACGCCCGCGACGCAGGGCGGCGGACCTGCCCGGCAGCGCGAGCAACATCGCCCCGGCCATCAACCCGCCCCCGACGACCATGCTCAGACCCATCGCCTCGTCGAACCAGATCACGGCGATCGCGGCCACCCAGACGGGTTGCGACGACATGAGGATCGCGCTGGGCACGGCGGGCACGTGCGCCTGGCCGTACGAGCGGGCCAGGAAGCCCAGCGCGCACGAGACCACCGACAGATGCGCCAGGACCGACCAGTCGTGCGGGCCGGTCGGCAGCACGATCCCGTCGCGCACGGCGTATCCGCCCGTGAGCAGCCCGATGGTGAACAACTGGATCACGGTCAGCGCGTACGCGTGGAAACCCACCCCGCGGCTGGACAGTTGTGCGAGCAGGAGCGTGTGGCCGGAGTAGAGGGCGGCGGCGGCCAGCGTGACGCCGAGCGCGAGCACCGAGACCTCGTGCTCCTCCATCTCCTGCAGCAGCGTGAACACCGCCATGCCGGCCAGCGCGAGCACGACCCCGGCCCAGATGCGCCGCGGCACCCTCGTCTTGTGCAGGATGAGCGCCAGGATCGGCGTGATCACCACGCTGCAGCCCACGGCGAACCCGGACACCGCCGACGGCAGCCCGTGCAGGGCGACCGCCTGCCCGACCTGCCCGACCCCGAACATGACCCCGAGGATGATTCCGTAGACCCACGTCACCCGTGGAAGACCCCCGAGGCAGCCGGGCCTGATGGCGAGCAGCGTCAGCGCCGCGAGGACGTAACGCTCTGCGAGCAGATCCTCGACCGGTATACGGCCGATGAGATCCTTCATCAGCGGGAAGGCCGACCCCCAGGCGGCGCTGACGAACAAGAGAAGCACAGCTCCCAGGAGGGGGCGGGGAGCGGGCAAGACTGCCATGCCCCAAAGCATCTCACTACTATTCGCAGCCATAGGTGTACAGTGAGCAGCCGGTGATGGTCCTCTACAACTCGGTGTTAAGAGCCTCACCCGCGGGTTCGTACTTCCTTATCCGCGACGGCGGGAGTCGGTCGTCACCGACAGATTCGTCAGGCTGATCATCCGCAATCGTCCACTTCACGAGACTGCCGTACGTCACTCTGAGTGACGAGACGAGCCGGCGGAGAAGTCACGCCGGAAGCTCCGGAAGTGCGGGGAATGCTCACCCAAGGAGGGGTACGGCCCCGGAGGGGGATGGGTGGGGCCGCCGGACGAGCGGGGGTGCTAGCGGTCGAGGGGCACGCCCGTGGTCAGCAGCTTCTCGACGTTGACCACGACGAGCGCGCCCACCTTGTGCCGGGAGAGCTCGCGCCACCCCTGGCGCGCGTAGAGCGCCAGAGCGGCCTCCTGGTTGAGCGTGGTGTCGCCTCTGACGCGCTCGAAGCCGAGCTCCACGGCCCGCTGCTGCAGGGTGACGAGCATGGCCTCACCGAAGCCACGCCGCTGGAAGCCGGGATGGACACGCAGCCGGCAGATCTCGGCCGTGCACGTGTCGACGGGTTTCAGCCCGCCCATGGCCATCACCCGGGAGTCGATCTCGCCGACGAGGAAGTCTCCGCCGCAGGCCAGATAGATCTCCTGGATGCGGGGGAAATCGTCGTCGTAGTAGACGCCGTCGCCGGGCACCAGACCCACCTGCGCCAGGCAGATCTGATGGAGGGTGAGGACGGTGTCGAGATCGGACCATCGATAGCGCCGGATCTTCAGTTTCATGCGCCCCCTTTCAGCTGGGCTCGCGATCGCCGCAACTCGGCGCGGTAGTCCTCGAGCCCTGGGGCGTCGGCGTCACGGGACGCGATCGCCTGCTCGAGCGCCAGCGCCGGCCGCACGATGAAGTCGGTGAGATATTCGTCGCCCACCAGGCGCAGCGCTTTGGTGCCGATCGCCAGCGCCTCGTGGACGTCGCCGTCGATCAGCCGGCACTGGGCCTGGTCGAGCCTGATCAACGTCTGGTCGAGGATGTGGTCCTGGTATTTGGTGAGCGCCTGGCCGAGCACCACCTCCGCCTCGATCGTCTGACCGAGCTTGGTGAGCACGTCGCCCTGGTAGAAGTAGAGCTGCTTCTCGGTGTAGCCGAAGGCGACGTCCTCCTGGTCCTCGCTCTTCAGGTGGGAGAAGGCGCTGCGCGCCCTCGACAGCGCGCGTTTGGCCTGGTCGACGACCTCTTTCTTGCTGTCGCCCCCCGACATCATGGCCAGCGCCCTGGCCTCGACGACCGGGGCCATGGCCTGCGCGGCGCACGGCATCGAGCCGGCCAGGTCGCGGCTCTTCTTGGCGAGGGAGAGCGCCTCACGGGCGTCGCCGAAGTAGAGGGGAACGAGCGACTCGCGAGCGGTGATCCAGGCGCGCAACGCGCGGTCGCCGGTCTCGTCGGCCGCGGTGCGCCCGGTGCGGAAGAACGAGCGGGCCAGGCGGTGGTCGCCGAGGTTGATCATGATCATGCCGCTCAGCCCGGACAGCTGGGCGGCCATCCTGCACAATCGTTCCTGCAGGTCGATGGGCTGGCGGCGGGACATCGCCGTACGGACCGCGCTCAGCTCGAGCAGCACGTCGCACAGCAGTCTCAGGGGGGCCGTGGTCGTGTACTGGCGGCCGAAGCTGAGCGTCGCCTCTTCCCACTGATCGAGCATCGCGGCGGAGACCGTGGCCGAGACGAGGGTTTCGTCCATGCGCCGCCTGATGCCCTCGCACGCTCCGAGCACGACCCCGTCGAGGGCTGTGTTGAGGTTCGTGTCGGTGTGGAGCAGGTTTAACATCGTGCGCCGGAGGATGTTCTCGTCCTCCTGCGCCTCGGGCTCGGTGACCATGGGCTGGATGTTGAGCTCACGCTCCGTCGGCAGCAGCGGCGGCGGGTCCTTGGACTCGGAGCCGCCGAGTGCCCCCACCGCCCGGTGCGCGTGGCCGTGGCCGCAGATGCAGGGCCCGTCGTAGCCGAGGGCGGCGGGCTCGACACGGTAGACCGTGCACAAGTAGTGGAGGTATTCGGGCCCCGGGCGTTTCAGCCCGCTCTCGTACGCCGAGAGCAGGGTCTCGCCGATGCCCGGCGTCGGTTTGGAGTCGCGCTCGAACAGGGCCCTGACCTGCTCGATGACATCGGCCAAGGCGATCCCGTAGGACAACCGGTGCGCCTTGATGCGGGTCGTGCTGAACTGCGACGCGCAAGCCTCGTGGATCTCATCCGCGATCTGGGCCGAAGTGCGCCCGGCGGCCAGGCCCTTGGCCCTGATCCGCCGGGCGATCTCCGTCTCCCTGTGCTGTCTGCCGGACATCCCGGCCCCTTCCAAACACGTCTCGACCGGTCCGCAACTGGTGACTCAGCGTAGCTCTCAGATCGCTGTCCGCCTACCCATGACTATGAACCAGAGACGACGGGTTTGAAAACGCCTTCCGCCGACCTCCGGTTAAGGATCGTCCTCCCGGGGGCTGTTTCTTCCATCCTTCGGGAGAAGAGCAACTCCCTGTAGCCACTCAAGCTCGTTGCGTTCGCCGTTGACATGAGACATCTTTGGCGCACCAGCGGCGATTGGTAGGGAGGACTAACGGTGGGGGACGACGACTTCGAGCACCTGGAGCGACTCGTATCCGAACTGGGCGCTCACGGGTTGCTCGCACGAGTGGTCCAGAGCCAGAGCGGCCGCAGGTTCGTACGGGTCATCAACCCGAACGCGACCAGCCTGTCCGAGAACGTCACCTGCAGGCCGGCCACTGTGTCCGATATGCCGGATTGGTGGTACTGCTGGTCCTGGGGCGAACGGATGCACACGGCCGACGACCCGGCCGGTGCCGCGACGAAAGTCGCCCGCGTGCTGGCCGCCGTGGCCGAATGATCGACGCGGTGGGCCGGGTGGAGCGCAGCCACCGCGGCGCACCGCATCCACGGCGGCATCACAGGGCCGGCGGAGTGACCGGTGCGGAGGGTCCCGCACCTGTGGGGTCCTGGTCACTCCGCCGGTTCTGGCCTCACATCTGACTGCGGCCGGTACGGCCCGCACGCCGTACCCGCGAAGCCACCCTCCCGGTCCGCCGGGCGGGTGTTGGGGGGGATCCCTCCCGGAACCGGTACGGGACATGCTTCCGGGTGCCTGTCCCTTGCCGAGCCGTCCGTCATCGGAGCGTCGCTCTCTCCCTCCGCGGCCCAGAGAGCCGGCGACCCCGTCTTCCCCGGCGTGATGTGACGGCGGGCGGTTCGGTCGGCGGTATTTTGGATCGCAACGGTCCAAAGAGCCCGACCGAACCGCTTCTGGAGGGGGATCCACCTTTGTTACTGCTGGTGACGCCGTCGCCACCGCCCGCCTCACCGTCGAGCGGGCTGCCTGATCCGGAGAAGGTCGTCCAGGACATGGCCGGGATCTGTACCAAGGATCCTGTTTGCTCTACCCTCGTCGGGATGTTCGACAATGCGGTATGGGCACCCATGGCGGCCAGCGCGATCGTCATCGTGCTGATCGTCGTGCTGGCGCTCGTCCTCCGCAAGATCGCGCATCAGATGATCACGCGGCTGGTCCATCGCACCGCCGCGAAGAGCTCGATCACCCGTCGGTTCCGCAGGGGCGCCGCCACCGACAGCATCGACGCGCTGCTCCGCGAACGCAGGAAGCAGCGGGCCGAGACCATGGGCTCGGTGCTCAAGCACGTCGCCTCGATCGTCATCCTGGGCACCGCCGTGCTGACCGTGCTCGACCGGCTGACGATCCCGATCGCTCCCCTGCTGACGAGCGTCGGCATTCTCGGGGTGGCCATCGGCTTCGGCGCTCAGGAGCTGGTGAAAGACTTCATCGCCGGCATGTTCATGCTGCTCGAAGACCAGTACGGCGTGGGCGACGTGGTCGACGTGGGCGCCGCGGTCGGCACCGTCGAGGCCGTCACCCTGCGCATCACGCGGCTGCGCGACGCCGACGGGCGCGTCTGGTACGTCCGCAACGGCACGATCACCAGGGTCGGCAACGAGTCGCAGGGCTGGTCGCGGGCCTACGTCGACGTGCCGGTGGCCTACGACGCCGACATCGTCAGCGTGCGGGTGCTGCTCGAGCACCTGGCCGAGGAGGTCTGGGCCGACCCCGAGCTGCGCGAGAGCAAGATCGTGGAGCAGCCGCAGGTGTTCGGCGTGGAGCAGCTCTCCGACAGCTCGGTGGTGTTCCGCATCACCGCGAAGACGCTGCCCAACGAGCAGGCCGAGGTGGCCAGGGAGATGCGCATCAGGGTCAAGGCGGCCCTCGACGACGCGGGCGTCACCATGGTCGCGGTGTGAGCGCGATGCACCACCACACGAGGCACACCCTAGACGAGTAAGTCCGAAGGCTTGCGGTGCATAGGGGAAGGGCCTCCATGATCGTTTTGTGACGAACGACATCGAGACCCTTCTCACCGCACTCTACGTGAAGATCGACGATGAGTTGGGAGGACC
>NZ_JBDPMJ010000037.1:0-66351 GCF_039880665.1 Nonomuraea sp. B5E05 | reverse complement strand
CCGCACCCCGCTGAACCAGGCGAACAGCTCCGCCTAGAGAAACGCCCTCCAGGCGCCTACACCCATGTCAGCACAGGTCAGGAGCTAGATTCGGGCCTCCAGGCCGCGGAATTATGTCGAACCCGGGATCTGCGGAACCCAAGGAGGACGAGCAGCGCCTGCTGGCCGGGGTTGAGGCGGCGCCACGGCGAGCCGATCGTATTGCGGCGCCGGCGCCGGACGCCGGACAGGTAGGACAGGGTCTGAGGTGACAACGGCAGCGCCGCACGATAGAACAGCAACTCGGAGCCTCCGGTCCAACGGTTGATCTTGGTCGATAACCCTTCTACCAGGGGCTCTTCTACTTGTCGATCAAGCTCTGCCGCGCAGCATGCCCGGCGACCTGCGGCTTCAGGTTGGAAAACACTCCATGAGGCTTGTAGCGCTGGCCTCCATCTCAGCTGAAGAAACCGAGTTTGGGCTCCGCCAGCGAGCCGACGACGAGTCCACGGTCAAGGAATCTGTTGAACTCTTCGCAAGCAGTCTCCGGCAGGAGAGCGCACGCGTGGCATGCGGCGAGGTTGCAGGAATCCGGCCCTTGGCCGCCTTCGCCGGCTTCCATGCAGATTGGATCGGTCGAGCACCATTCGGCGTTCGCCAGTGCCGTCGCCCACGTGCGCTCCAAGTACCCCGGCTTGCCCATCCGGACCAGTCCGCCCATGGTGCCTTCGGCGTCTCCGGCAGCCGTATAGACCAGCATTCCCGCCATCGGCGCGTCGCGCTCGTCCGAGACATATAGCCGTTCCCGGAGTGAGGCGGTGCTGTAACCACACTCGAAGATCAGTTGGTTGATGAGCAGATGGGCAATGGTGTGGATAAGGAGAAAGCGCGGGGTGATCTCCTTAGGAGTGAGCATACGATCGGCGGGAAGGCCGAGGTATCGCTCCGCGATGCGGTTTGCCCTGGCCTGGACCTCATCACGCATCTCCCATGCGCGCAGGCGCTCTTCGTCGATTTCAAGGAAGATGCCCTCGCCGGAGACGGTGTAGGCCGGAAGCCAGTCTCGTTCGGGAGAAGGCTGGTTTTTCCAGAGCCTGCTCTTGCCCTCCTTGAGCTTGGAGCCGGAAGAGACCAAGCGGGTGAAGCCCCAGAGTGCGCGAGTCTCGCGCAGCGATTCCACCAATCGTACTCGGGAAAAGTTATTCGCGACGACATGGTCGTACGGTGGGGCCGCAGAGCTCACCACGAGGTTCGGATGGTCGATCTCGTTGCGGAGCATGGCGTACTCAGGACGCCGCCATTCTATTGGGGTGAGCTGATCGAGGTCGTAAACCTCCTCCGCCATTTCGCCGCCATAGGCCTCATCAAGGGCTTGCCGGATCTGAGCGTCTGTATACGGCTTGAGTACGTCGTATTCGTCGATCGTGCGAACGGTCCCCACCGTCACCTCTCCGGTCTTCCGTGCGAGATTCATCGCAGTCACGAAGTTCGGGCGGTTGAGGATCTCCAAGAGCTTGGGCGGTACAGTGCTCGCACTCTGCGGAAGGTAGATAGAGCTCTCTACCAGTGGAAAGTAAACATTAGAAGCGCCCCGCAGGCTGCCCCGCAAGGGATGGCCACATGGCTGGGACGCTCCGCCGAGCCACGGCCGCCATCCGTCGCAGGCGTAGTCGGCGCCCTTTTCGAGTTGGCTGCTGAGGATGGTCGACGCCTCACGATCCACCTTGGTAGCCGTGGTGACTCCTTCCAGCGTGCGGACCTTCCCGCACCCTTCGCACACGACGAGCTGTCCGGATAGGGAGCCGGTGCCCACGGCCTTCAGGCGGAGAACTCCACGGCAGGACGGCTGAATGCTGCGATGAACCCACTCCCGCCAGGGGAAGTTGCCGACATGTCCCTTCTCGCAGATCACCACGAAGGGAACCTGAGACATCGCGGGCCCCTTGGTGGCAGGCTTACCGCCCGCCTGGTGCTGCTTATCCGGGCAGCGCGCCTTTCCGTGGTAAGCGAGTGGCTGCTCCTCCAATCGCTTGCAGTACGGGCAGAAGCTCCAGCTCGGGAACCGGAGGAAGGGAATCGTGAGCAGGAGGTTGGGAGTACTGGGCATTCCGGGGACCCGGGGCCGGTAGTCTGGTGGCAGCCGGAAGTGGCTGACGCGCAGCCGCTTCTGCAGCCGCCATTCGTCGATCCTGAACTCGCTCACGTCAACGTCCTCGCCTTCGAACCAGTGGTCGAGCCCAGCGGTGATGACGGAAGTGCCGTCCACCATCACAGTCATCGCGCCCACTCCGAACGGGGAGATGAGCTGCGCTCGGCGAATGTTGCCGCTGGTCATGAGACCTCCCCAAAGGCGTTGAAGGCATCGGTGATCGCGGCACGGCACTCTGCGTCCACATTGCGCATGGACGTGGGCACTGGCCAGGAAGGCTTGCCGCTGCTCTCGGCCGTGCCGGCGTACCGCATCAGACCATTGAGGGGGTCTCCCGTTACCGGGTTCGCCTCCCAATCCGCGCGGTCCCAGTCGTCCCATTCCTGGAGCGCTTGGGTGACCTCGCGTTCGACGGCATCGAGCTCCTCGGGATCGACCAGCTCGGCCCTGGCGAGCAGGACGCCAGCTGCAACATCAGCCTGGTCGTAGGGAAGAGGCCATGACGGCAAATCCACGGACCCAGTCGTCCGGACGTGCGCGACCAGCGCTCCGCGGAGTGCTCGCCTCAGGACCGGACGGGCGAAGGGCGTGACGCTGGTTGGCTCGACCTGGGCGTAGAGGCGTTCGTGGTAGCTGCGGAAACGTTCGTAGTGGGAGCGGTCGCGCGGCTTGGCGGCACCATACAGTGTGACCACCAGACCAGGACGTTCCTGCCATCGGCGGCCGACGCGGCCGGTGACCTGAATGTACTGAGAGGTGGTCTTGGGCTGGCCAACGACGGCCATGAGAGAGAGCCGGTCGATGTCGACGCCGACTTCGATGATGTTGGATGCTAGGCAGATGTCAATGGCTTTCCCGGTGGCGAAGTCGGCGGACAGTTCGTCGATCGCACGCGGGATTTCGTCGTTCCGGCGACGGCTCGTGAGCTCCATGGTGGTCCGGGGGAAGCGTGCCTGTTCGATTCCTTCGCGTCGCCGGATGCCAACAAGATAATCCGGGATGTCCGCTTGGATCAGGGACAAGGTGTTGCCCAGTTCCCGGAGGCTGTTGAAGAACCACAAGGAAGTCCACCAAGGATCCTTCTGCTCGTCTGGCAGGTATTTCGCAGACTGGAGGAGTGCCGCAGCTGTCCGGACCTGAACACTCTGGATCGAGCCCAGGCCTGGTGCGTGAACTCCAACATAGAGCCGACCTGGGAGCAGTTGCTTAGTCTGCTCATCCCGCGCCCATAAGGCGAAAAAGGAATCCTCGGCGGTCAGTCCGGAGGGCGGGAAGAGAGAGACTCGGTCCCGGCCGTACACTGCCCTCGCTTGCTGCGCATATCGCCGAATGGTGGCGGTAGAAGCGATGATCTTTGGCTTCACTGAAACTGCGCCGCGGCGATCGGTGCACAGGTCTTCGACTACCGCCTCGTACATACCCACCATTGAGCCAAGTGGGCCAGAGATCAGGTGAAACTCATCCTGGATAATCAGGCCAGGAGGAGAGGCAACCTGCTGCCCGGACCCATCTCGCCCGAAGAGCGCCCGCGCCAGGGGCCGCCACGGAATCATGGCGAACTTGTCCACCGTGCCGATCACCATGGAGGGCGGCTTTTTGTAGATTTCCTCATCTACCACCAGTAGGGGCAGTCCTCGGCGGAAGGGGCATCGATTATCAGGGCATTCCAGGGAAATTCGATCCGGATTTCGATGGAACCGGTATCCGGGAATAACTGAATGCCGAATCCGTCGGCTGCGGGCCTTCATCTGCTCGGCGGTCGGCCCAAGCTTTGCCGCGCACCATGGACAGCGCAGCAGCAAAAACTTGTTGGCCGCCTGAGCAGGCTCCTTGGCCATGTCCTTCCACGCCTCCACGGCCTTGTCGCGCCTGTTCGGTGTCGTTGCGCTGCCCAGCCAGATGCCGATGGTGTACGGCTCGCTGCCCAGGTCGCTACGGCCATCACGGAGTTGTTCCATGGCGCAGATCAAAGCTGCCGCTCGGAGGAACTGCTGCGCGGTCAGGAGTCGGAGTGTGTACCTCATGATGACCTCAGTCCCGACGTCATCGGGATCTCGCAGTCTCCGCAAAAACATCGCGAAGGCAGCCACGGCCAGATACGCTTCGGTCTTGCCGCCACCTGTGGGAAAGAAGATCAGCTCAACATTGTCCCGATCGTCGCTCTGGGGAATAGCGATTGATTCGATGACGGCCAGGAAGAAGGCGATCTGAAATGGACGCCAGTCTCCGCGTCCGGGAGGCAGTTCACCCGTAGGGGGTTCTCCCTCAACGCTGATAAACCCTTGCTCATCAAGCAAGGTCTCCCTGGGTGAGACGCTTGACCTTGCCTGCTGCTCAACCATGGCTTGGTTGGCGAGACGAAAGGCGGTGGCGATCTGCCCATCCGTGCAGATGAGCTCCCAGCCGCGGCGCATGCGAGCGAGAGCCGCTTCGCATTGGCCAAGGTGAGCCTCTGCGGCGGGCCGGTGCTGGTCAGGAACCTCCCCCCAGCGGTCTGTGATCCACTGCTCATAGCGCCGGATGATCTCTTCTACTTGCGATGCTGCCTCGTCTCGCCGCTCCGAGTCGGCGAGCACCCTCATATCGGCAGCGAGCTCGGTGCCGTCCTCGCGGCGGATCACCGGTGTGATACTCGGCGTTTCGAAGGTCGGCAGGCAAACCGCGTCGATCCGAGTCGTCGATTTACCCGGCTCACGAGCCCAGTTCGCCGCGCAGCCATGGCCGAGCGCGAAGGTCTGGTGATGCCGGTAGAGCAGCGCGATCGATTCCTCTTCGGCGTCCAGATCGCGGTGGCCGCGCTCCTCCGGGTAGGAAAGGAACGCACCTCCGCCTTCCACGACGGAGGAGAACTCTGCCTGAAAGAGCGATGTTTGATCGCCCCGGCGGGAAGAGCGGTTGGTGACCGTAAGCGTGATCAGGTGATTGCCGTCGATGCGCCGACTGTAGGCACGTACTGAGATTTCCAGGCCAGCGGCACCCTCCACGGCTACCTCGTCGGGGTACACCATGCGGCGAACTCCCGTAGGCTCCAGGCTCTTCGCGCTGAACACCGCCCTCACCGAGACCAGACTTCGAACCCACCAGGGGTCCGCAGCCTTACCTGCGATGTCCACTTGGAAGGACTTGTATCGGCCGAATGATGCGGTCACGACAATTTGCGCGGCGTCGGGGAGTTGGCAGTGGACCGAGATGCCCATCGTGCTCTGCTTCCGGGCGTTCGCCAGGGAGAGATCCAGATCATCATCCAGCTCCTGCTTGATCTTGGAGATGTCCGACTGGCGCTTCTCGACGAGCTGGTCGCTGATCAGGGGTTCAAGGACCTCCTCTGAGACAGTGCCAAATCCTGGCAGTAGATCCTCCAGCGCTTCCTCCTCACCTGCCGGAGCGAGCACGGCTGTGCCGTACCGGCGAAGTGGCCTGAAATCGTGAAGGATTTCCTCACCTGTGGCGGCATCCCGCCAGGGGCCGCGAGCCTCTTCTTTCGATGCAAATGTGATGGTCTTCGAGAGGTCCAATGCCTTCCCGAGGGGCTTGGGGCCGATCAGCTCTGCTTTCAGGTCGCTGAGGACCTGCGCTCGCGAGCCGAGGAAATCCGCCATCACACGTACCCCTTGCCGAGATTGCGCGCCATCTGGCGCATCGCCTGATCCTTGGCGAGCACGATGAGCCGATCGGAACCCCTGCTTAGGGCCACATACAGCAGGGCCTCCGCTTCGGGTCCCTCAGCCGACTCCACGTCAGTCACAATGACGGCCGGCGCGTCGAGCCCCTTGAACGCGTGGATGGTCGAGTATCCGGTCTGGCCGGCTTTGGCTGAGAAGTAGGGGCGCAGCCGCTGGCGTAGAGCGGATGAGGTGCTGATATAGGCAGCACCTTGAGCGCGGGCGGAGAGCACGACGATCTGCTCGGGTGGGTAATGGTCCTTATACAGGGCATCAAGTGCCTGGACGAGCTTGGCCTCCTGCTCAGACGGTGAGTCGTACTTGTAGTACTCGACATCAATGCCGTCGTCAGGACGCCGGAACTTCCGGTAGACGTTTCCCAGAGCGGTGAGCTGCGCCGCCGCCTGGCCAATGCGTGGGGTGTTGCGGCAATTGTGGTGCAGGACCGGCTGAAAGAACGATGGGCCGCGCGAGCTCAGCTCTATACGGCCGTCACCTTGGCCATAGATCGCCTGCCGCTGGAAGTCACCGAACATGAGCCACCTCCCTCCGGCCAGACCGCCCTTGACCATGAGGTCGAGTACATCCAAGTACCCAGGTACGCAGAGGTCCTGGGCCTCGTCGATGATCAGGACATCGACGGGATCGGTTCGCTCGAACAACGCCTCAAGCGCGAGGTCGGGCAGTTTCTTCTGCCACCAGTCAGCGCCCGGATTCTCTCCGGGTACCTCCGCCTGCGCTAGGTCGAGCATTGCACGGTGGAGGGTCCCGGCACCCACGCCCGGAAACTCCCGAAGCTGGTCGGCCAGCCATCTGCCCAGCAGATGGTTGAAGCAGAGCGCTCGTACCGACTGCCCCTGAAGGCTGGCTCGCCGGGCAGCTTCGAGCGCTAGGAAGGTCTTACCCGTGCCGGCTGCGCCGGAGAACAGCACCCGAGGCTCGGACTCGATGAGGTCAAGAGCCTCATACTGTTCTTGCAGAAACGTCAGACGATCGTCATCCCGCAGGCGCCGTACCTCGGCCGGTGAAATCGCCAGCTCGAAGCGCGGGCGGAGCTTCGTCGCCAGTTCCTCGCACTGCGCTTCCGTAGGCTCGTTTCGCGCGGCGTCAAAGCTGGGCCGGGTGGCCGACAGGTGACGACGTGCCTGGACCAGGACGGAAGTTAGCGACCGGGAGACAGGGTGGCGGATGAAATCGCCGCGATCAAGGAGTTGCCAATGGTGCCATTCGGGCGAGGCCGGTACGGTTGCCGCGTTCGCGTCCGTGAACCAGACCGCTGACCAGAACGGAATGTGCGTGAGATCGCGCCTGCTTCTCCCGAGGAAGGCTCTCAGGCTATGCATGGCCTCAGAAGCTTGCGTGAAAGGGCTACGACTACTCGGTTGCTGAGCTCCTAGGTGCCACGTGCCCGAGTTGTCGCGGCTGACGGTGCGATGAGATTTGACCTCCACGCACAGGACTCCCAGGCGGGGAACGATGATGACGAAGTCGGCTTCGCCTTCCACCTGCCTGCGATGCTGGGCGATGTGCAGCGAATGCAGCACGATCCAGCCGTCTGTCCCTGGATCACTTCGGAGCCGTTCGAAGAGACGCCGCTCACCGGGCGGCGCGCTTCGGTCAATCACCGGGGGGATCATCCGAGCCATTCCACTCCTCGTGTCACGAAAGGTCTGCGGCAATCGCGCAGGGCGACCGCCGTGGGTTCCTCTCGAAGCGCCAGTACCTGGTAAGCGGTCATCGGGGCAGCACCAGGAACGTCATCCAAATGGAGTTCGATCACACCATCAACTTCTAGCTGATGGAGATCGCAGCTATTCGCCTTGCTTTCTAATGCTTCCATGAGGCGGTGCCCGGCAGTGACGACTGCTCGACGCAACATCTGGCCTGCCTCGATGTAGGTCGTTGCATCCTCGACTCCGAGCATGCGTAAAAGGATCTTGAAGTCATCGACCTTTCGCGGTTGGATCAACTCCTCCTGGGCCCAATGCGAGATGTTGTGAACCTCGACACCGAACGCGGCTAGCCGCCGCGTGACCGCAGTCGCCCTTTGATTGTCAAGTAGCCGCCGAAGCCGACTCTTCCAATCTTCCTGTAGGCGCCTGACCTCAGCGCTCTTGGTCTGTCCGAGCAGCTCATAGGCCACTCCCCGAGTGGTCGCGGCTTCGCTGACCCCCGCACGGAGGATAAGAATTGTGCCTTGACTTACGGAGGACATTGGCAGGGAAGTCACCCGCTCACCCGGCGGCGCGGCGGGGTCCAGGCCCCGGATGCGTTCTCCCCCAACCGGGAGCCAGATCGCATGATTCCCACTGAGTACAGCAAGGCGAGCAGGAACCTTCTCGGTGTCCGTGGCCGCAGTGCGGGGGGCGGAAGCCAGGATGGTTTCCCAGGCGGGCGCAACCTGGAGCTCGGCAGCGGGAGCGCCGCTCCACGGTTGCCAGCTCACCGCTGGGCGTACGGGCTCCCGGATCCGCGTTGTTAGCGGAATCGCGGCGAACTGGCCGAAAACCCCTGGGATCTTCTCCTCGTCGCGAACCCAGTGGTGGTGAACGACACGGACTGCCATGGCTCGGGGGGTCGTGAGTAGCTGAGAAGGGAAGACGAAGCTCGGCCCGCAGACGACGGCGAGACGGAGTGGTTCGTGGCGGGCATACTCAGCGGATATCAAGACGGGAGGTGCTTGGCCATGCCGGGATCGCAACCAGTCCGCGAGCGCGAGGGCAGTGCGTCGATTCCTTGCAATCAAGCAGGCGCTGGGGGTATCCGCCTCTTCCAAGGTACTCATCACGGCGGATCCAAATGGTTCATTGCCTCCAGACTCGTAAGCTTCCGCAGCCACCCGTAAGGAGTTGAGTGATGGCAGCAGGTGGACGGGGGCGCCAGCGCGAAGAGCTTCAGCTGAGCACACGAGTTCTCTGAGCAGCGGAGCGGTGGTCGATGCCGCGATGGAGAAGGGCACAGGGTCGTAGAGCCCTCGCCATCGAGCAGCGTTGGCGAGACGTGCCAAGGATTCCCAGGCAGGCGAGTCTGGTTCGTCCTGGAGTGCCTTGAGCAGGGATCGGACCTCCCGAGAAAACCGGTGCGCCGCCGCGTCATCCACGTGCACGCGCTGCGGGGCTGCCTCGGCGCTGCGGTAATAGCTGTCGGCGAGGGCGATGCGACTCACAATTCCCTCCTGAATGCCAGGACCTCGCAGCTTGCTGGCGCGTTCCAACCAAGTTCATGGTCGCGGACAGGTGTTGCGTAGGCCCGCTCCTGCATCAGGGTGGCCACCGCCGCGTCGACGCCCGGCTCGGTCCGCTCCAGGATGGCGATGACTACAGGGGCGGGGCATTCGGGGAGCCATCGGCTTGTGGCGTAGGCCCCGTCGAGGATTACTAGGTGCGGCGAAGTGGGGGACGCCTCCCAGGCGGGTGTCTCCGCCCGGGAGGACATGACCGAACTGCGCCAACCCACTGGGGCAGTGAGTTCGATCGGCCTAACAAGCGAACTCATAGGGCCGAATTGCAGACCACTTGGCGTTGAAATTTGCTCGGCCAGGTCGTCGTAGATTCGCTCAGGTGACCCAACAAGCATGAGATCCCAATTCCACGACGTGAGAAACTCTTCTGGATCTGCGCTGGGCAGCAGAGATTTCACGAAGGTGGTCTCCGCATCGGAATAGGTCGTTGCGCCGACCGTCAATACCCCCGGAGGAGGCGTCCTGACCTCCTTCACTAATTGAGTCTGGAACGCTCCCGTTCTAGGAGTGTTCAAATAGAGGCGGTCCGGCAGGCCGGTGAGGTAGTCTCCGACGATGACTCGTTTCGGAATCCTCACCCAGATGCGCGCTCCAGGCGTGACATCGCTGAGAGCGACTGGCCAGTCGGCCACCAGAGGCTCACGGTTACGCTGGGTGTAGCGCTGGCATACGTACCCGAAGGCGATGGCCGCCGCGCCCTGCAGCCGCGTAGGGACTGAGACGGCTACAACAGTTTGCCGCTGAGCAGATTCGAGCGACCCCTTGGCCGTCGTGGTGCCCAGGCGGAGCCACGCCGTGAACCAATCAGGGATCGCGCGGAATTGACCAGCGGCCGAGTGCAAGAGGGCAGCCCGCTTGCCCTCCTGAGGAGGAGGAGTTTGAGTCGCCACCACATCCCCCTTCGAACCGTGGCAGAGGGCTGTGCATCCAGCAACTTCTTTACCCTGCCTGGGGATATTTAACAGCAGAGATGGTCACGGATGCCAGAGGAACCGGTGGTGTTATAAGACCGTTTCAACTATCTGTACGTTCCATTCGGGATAATCGAGACGAACGTAGTTTTACTACGGCAGCCGTAGATCGTTGTGATCACGGTGTTGTCTCGGCGTAGGCATGCCATCGCTGGTGGCAGAGGCGGGCGCGGTGTTGGTGCCGTCGCCGCCAAATGGACCAGGTCAGGCGGTGCTCGGGGTCTCGTCGTGGGGCGGTGGCGGGGATGACGATGCCGCGGAGTTGGCGGAGCAGTTCGGGGATGGCGATGGCGACCAGGCCGAGGTTTCGACGACGGGACCGTCGAGGTGACGCTGATGCGCGGTGGCCACGGCGATGAAGGTGTAGGCGAGCAGGGCCATGCTGCTCCAGCGGTGCCAGGAGCGCCAGCGGATGACCTGTCCGGCGTCCAGGCCACAGGTCTGCTTGGCGAGCTGGTGATCTTCTTCGATGCGCCATCTGAGCTGTACTGGCCGGGGGTCACCGACCGTCCGGTGAGCGCCCACAACCTCCTCTGGCTGGGCGTGGTGATGACCGAGGGGCCGGACTGGCCTCTGGAGGCCAAGGTGCTCCTCGCCCTCGACGGCGGGCCGGTGCCTGATGACATGCCGGGCCCTCCCGGCAACGGGCCCGTGGGCGGCGAGTTCGCCGAATTCCCCACCGCGATTCTCTACGAGGACTGGAACCTGTCGCTCCGGGACTACAACGCGTACGCCGACGTGATGCGCGGCGCCAACGCGGTGGCCCCGGACATGCGGTACAACCCGATGCCAATGGGCGACATGCCATTTTGCCAGGGCCACCCGGTCAACAACCCGCAGTACCGGCTGCGATATACGGGTCGTGCTCCGCTGCTGGTGGGCGCCTCCACGCACGACCCCTCCACGCCGTACGAATGGTCGGCCAACGTGGCCCGCCAGCTCGGCCCCAAGGCCGTGCTGCTCACCTACGAGGGCTGGGGCCACGGCCTCTACGGCGGGACCGAGTGCACCACCGCGGCGATGGACAAGTACCTGATCTCGCTGACCGTGCCTCCGCAGGGCCTGCGCTGCCCAGCGGACCAGGAAGTCGGAGCCGAGGTCAAGCAGTAGTAGACAGGGCCGACGTCCGCGCTGACGCCGGCCCCACATCTGTTGCCGAGCCGGTCCAGCAGACATGGTCGGACAGCCTGGGCGCGACCATCCGGCCCGGGCAGGCGGCAGGATGAACCGTATGGAGGGTGAGCAGGACGGCGGGCGCCGGTTCCGGGATCCTGGGGTCCGGCTGTGGCATTTCGCCAGGGAGATCCTGGCCCGTTGCCCGCGGTGCTACGGGCGAAGGCCCGCTCCTTGGACGACGCGGCGTCGAAGGAGCGGGCCTCACCTCGGATGGGTGTTCATGGTGCTGCGGGACAGGGCCGGCGCGGGTTCACACCTCGGAAGACGGCACTGGGTGATCAGGAGGGAACGGAGACGCTGAGGCGCTCACCGACCGGCGTGGTCGGGCCCGGACGGACCGTTCGCGCCGAGCCGGTGCATCCGGGGCCGGTGTACACGGTGACGGCCGTGTCGGTGGCGTTGGTCACGGTGGTGAAGGGCGAGGCGGTGCGGTAGCAGCCCGGACGGGGGTCGGAGAGCGTCGAAGTGTGCCCGGCGCCGCTAAGGATCAGCCGGCCGTCCGCGGCCGTGGCGGGCGTGGCGGTGACGGCAAGCAGCCCGATCGTCGCGCATGCTGCCGCGGCGAGTCCTTTCATCGAGTTGTCCTCTCTTCATGTGTCCGTAGGTGGTGTGGGCACAGGCAGGGATCAGCAGATGAAGGAAACCTTCTTGGATTTCCGGTGCGCGAGCTTCTTGTTCGAGCCGTTGTAGAAGGTCGCCTCGGAATAGTAGGCGCCGTGGAAGGGGCAGTTCGTGTCGAAGTAACGCCCGAGAGTTCCCTTGCTCACTTTGAAGCACTTCGTATGGAGAGGGCCGGCGGGGATCGGCGGCTGGCCCGCGTACCAGGCCGTTATGCAGATCTTGCGCACCTTGGGGGCGTCCGTCTTGATGGCGGAGAAACGGAGATTGCCGTTGGCCAGTCTCTTCGGGGGTACTGCCGCGTACCACGCGGCGGCGCTGATTGCCTTGGTCATGGAGGTGCGGTTTTCGGCTGCGTCGGCTGGAGTCGCCAGTGCCGGGACGGTCGCGAGGGCGACGAGCAGTGTGGTGATGCGATGAAGAGGAGCGCTGGACCTCTGTTTCAACTGACACTCCTTGTTTGAGGTGAGCGGAATGCGGATCGCTCGGTGCAACGGGTCAGATGCCATTCCCCCGGTCTCCGCCATCGAGTTGTTCCGGCCTGACGGCGATTGCCGCGACGGTGGCCGCGGTGCGGTGGCGGATGAAATGGTGCGAGTCATATCAAGCGGTAGATCGACGGTCGCACACGGGTGTTAGTGTCGGCGTATGACCGGGCGTATGAGCCGGGCGTCACCAGGTCCAGTCACTCGTGCCGCTGTGAAAGGTCTCGCACATGGCCGAATTGACCTTCAGCGTGCTCGGTCGGCTTGAGGTCACCGCCCCGGCACACACTGGTCCGATCGGTGCCGGTCCGGCCGGCGAAGGTTCAGCGGGAGACGGCCCCGGCAGCGTCGGTCCGGTCGACATCGGTCCGCGCAAGCAGCGCATGCTGCTCGGGTTGCTGCTCTGCTCGGCCAACCGGCCCGTCGCCCCGTCCCGGCTCCTCGACGCGCTGTGGTGGGGTGGCGCACCCCCTTCGTCCTCGAAGGTCAGCATCCGGCTCTACGTGCACAACCTGCGGCAGGCCTTCGGGCAGGAGCGGCTCACGTCGACCAGGCACGGCTACATGCTCGCCGTCCATCCGGGGGAGCTGGATTCGCAGCGCTTCGAGGAGCTCCTGGCGCGCGGCCGGCGAGCCATGGCGGAAGAGGACGTCGCCGGCGCGGCCTCGCTCCTGCGTGAAGGGCTCGATCTGTGGCGTGACCCGGCCTACGCCGGGCTGACGGACTGCCCGCCGCTCGGCGAGGAGTCGGCCAGGCTGGAGGAACTGCGGCTGGAGGCGCTCCACGAGCGGCTGGCCGCCGATCTCTCCCTCGGCCGCTGCGCCGACGTCATCCCCGAACTGCACGCGCTCGTCGCCGACCACCCCACGCGGGAGCGGTTCACGGCACAGCTCATGATCGCGCTCTACCGGGTCGGGCGGCAGGCGGAGGCGCTGCGTGCCTACCAGCGGACCCGGCATGCCCTCGTGGACGAGCTGGGACTCGAGCCGGGTCCGGAGCTGCGGGATCTGCATCAGGCCGTGCTGCGCGGCGACTCGGTTCCTGAGCGGGCCGAGCCGGGGGTCAGGGCGGTGAAGGCCGGCGATGCCGCCGTGCCGGCGGTGAAAGCGAGGAAGGCCACCGTGCCGGCCGAGCTCCCCGCCGACATGGACGCGTTCACCGGCCGGGCGGCTGAGGCAACGCGGCTGTGCGCGGCCCTCACGGACGACGGCCGCCGCTCCGCCGCCGTCTGCGCCATCGCCGGGTCGGGCGGCATCGGCAAGTCCGCCCTGGCCGTGCACGTCGCGCACCAGGTGGCGAACCACTACGGCGACGGCCGGCTCTACGTCGACTTACACGGCTCCACCCCGGGTGTCAAGGCACTCGAACCGGCCGAAGCGCTCAGCCGCATGCTGCGTTCTCTCGGTGTCGGCAGCTCCGCCATACCGGCCGACACCGACGAGGCGGCGGCGCGGCTGCGCACCCTCACCGAGCGCAAGCGGATCCTGCTGCTCCTCGACGACGCCGTCGACGCCGCCCAGGTGCGGCCGTTGCTGCCCGCCAGCCCGACCTGCGGGGTGTTGGTCACCAGCAGGAAGGTGCTCGTCACCCTGGACGGCGCCGTCCACGAGCGGCTCGACGTCCTGCCGGAAGACGACGCGCTCGCGCTGCTCGCCCGGCTTCTCGGCGCGGCCCGGGTGGCCGCGGAGCCCGACGCAGTGGCCGAGGTCGTACGCCTGTGCGGCTCCCTGCCCCTGGCCATTCGCATCGCCGCCGCCCGCCTGACCGGGCGTCCCGGCTGGAAGGTGCGGACCCTGGCCGACCGGCTCGCCGCCGAGGAGAACCGCCTGGCGGAGCTGGAGATCGACGACCGGGCGGTCCGTACGAGCTTCATGCCCAGCTACCGCGACCTCGACTACCTGGCGGCCCGCATGTTCCGGCTGGCGAGCCTGCTGGACACCGCCGACGTGGGGGTGGATGCTGCCGCCGCCCTCGCCGGCGTGCCGGTCGGGCGCGCCGGATCCCTGCTCGACCGGCTCGCCGACGCCCAGCTGGCCGAGACGCGCGGCCCCGGCCGGTACGGCATGCACGACCTGCTCCGGTTGTTCGCCCGTGAGAGGGCCCAGGAGGACGAGACCGAGGAGGAGAGCCGGCAGGCCGTGGAACGGGTGCTGCTGTGGTATCTGGCCACCGCCCGCACGGCCACCAAGGTGGTCGCCGCCACGCGACGGACGCGGCTGCTCGACCTCGGCCCGGAGACGGACCAGCCCGGCGTGGCCCTGGAGCGCGCCGACGACGTCTACGCCTGGGTCGACGACGAGGCGCGCAATCTGCCCGCGATCGTCCGTCAGGCCGCCACCCCCGACCTGGCGGTGGGCCTGGCCGCCGCACTCTACGCGCCGCTCTACCTGCGCGGCCGCTGGAGGGAGCAGATCGTCATCGGGCGGCTCGCCGTAGAGGCCGCCGGCCGTACGGATGATGCCCGATATCACGCGGTGACTCACGGCGACCTGGGTGGAGCACTGACCCGGTTCGGCGACCTCGAAGAGGGAGTCGGTCATTTGCGGGCGGCGCTGGCGGCGTACCGGGAGATCGGCGACCTGCGGGAGGAGTCGAGCCAGCTCAACCTTCTCGGCGTCGCCTACAGCAAACTGCGCCGGTTCGACGAGTCCATCAGCTCGTTCCGCCAGGCCCTTGAACGCGACAGGAAACAGGGCAACCGGCCCATCGAGGGGATAACGCTCACCAACCTCGGCAACGCGTACCAGAAGGCAGGGCGGCTCGGCCACGCCGTCGAAGCGCACACCGAGTCGCTGGCCATCGCCGAAGAGGTGGGGAACGCGACCGGGGTGGCAGTGGCGCTGGGCCATCTCGCCGAGATCGACCGCATGTCGGGAGTGCCCGCGGCCGCCGTGAAGCGCTACCTGGCGGCCCTGGACGCAGACCGTACGGCGAACATGCTGGAGACGCCTCTCGAAGCCGAGCACTGGTGGGGGCTCGGCCAGGCCCACGACGACCTGGGGGACCGAGACCAGGCCAGGAAGTGCCGCAGCAGATGCGCCGCCATCCTCGACCGGCTCGACCTGATCAGCGCGGACGAACGGCGGATCATCGACACCAGCGACAACCCGGACACGCCGGAAGTGATCAGCAGGAACATGTAGGCGCGCAGGACGCCATTTTCCCGGTGTTCCAGCTTTGGCGAAGGGTCCTGTCCGTCCTGTCGCGTCGCTAATCTCCCTCGCATGACATACCCACGGTCTGAGAGGTCTCCGCGGCCGTCGGCTCGCTGGTATCTGGTGCCTGTCGGAGTTCTGGCCGTGGTCACGGCCGGCCTGTGGCTGCTCTGGTGGCTGCTGGAGGTGCCGCCGGATCCCGTCGCCGAGCTGCGGGCGGGGCAGGAGCAGACCGTACGGCTCGACCGCGAGGGCCTGGCGATCTTCCGGGAGCCGCCCAACTACGCGACCTTCTGCGAGGTGAAGGACTCCGCGGGCCGGGCGATCGAGCTCGACCACAGCCCGGGCCCGAGCACGACCGTCGGTGGCAAGGACTGGGTCGTCACCCTCACCTCCGACAATCCGGTGCCGCCGGGCACGTACACGATCACCTGCGGTGCCATCGACGACTCGGGGACGTTCGCGGTGGGGCCCGGCATGTTCCGGCTTCCTGACGCCGTCGAGGAGCGGATGGACGTCATCCCGCCCGTCATCATCCTCGGAGGTCTTCTCGTCGCGGCCACGTCCGCGACGGTGATCTTCATCCGCCGGCGGCGAAGCCGATCAAAGGCGGGATGAGCGGTCCGCTGGACGTGCTTCCGTCGAAGGTGCGGGCCATATTTCGACGTTTTTTGATGCATTCTGCTCTGCGGCGCAGCGACAGTACGATGGCCTGATGCCGCAATCCGAAACTGCGTTCACATTATTTCGCCGATAGTTGACCTGATATCCGGCCGCACATGTCACGTGACGCTGGATCGGCGCCATAACGCACCTAAGGAAAGGCGGAATGTGAACGTCAGGCGCATGGAAGTGCAGCCTGAAGGGCTGTCCGGCGACGCCGCGCGGCTGCACGCCCTGGCCGGGGAGCTCGACACGATCAGGTCGACGCTGGAGGGGGAGATCGCCGCCAACGAGGGCTGGGAGCGGAACGACGAGGCCGGCCGGCAACTCGCCGAATCGCTCGAGCCCAACAGCGACGTCGCGATGCACCTGTTCGGCCAGGTGGTCACGCAGCTGTCCGGAACCGCGGAGGAGGTCGTGGATACGGGTCGCCTCGCGGCGGAGACCGACGGCGGCATGGGGTCGAAGGCCTGATCCATGGAGTTCCCCGCCTGGGCCGAATGGGCGGCCGGATGGCTCGGCGGCTGCAAGTGGCCGGATGTCGACATCGAGGCCATGCGCCGCCTCGGCGACGCGTGGCTGCGCGCCGCGGACGACACGAAAGCGCTTCTTCCCGCTCTGGACGAGGCCCTCGGCCAGGTGATGTCGCACAACAAGGGCGACTCGTCCGAGGCGTTCTCAAGCCGCGCGACCGAGTTGCGCGAGTCGGCCGCCCGGCTCGAACAGCTCTGCCGGGCCATGGGCACGCAGTTCAAGGACGCCGCCACCGAGATCGAGTACGCCCAGATGATGATCCTCGCCACCCTGGCCGTGGTGGTCGTGTCGATCGTGCGGCTCGTGACCGCGCTCTGGGCCGGCGGGATCACCGCGGCTGCGGTCGCGGCCCGGCTGGCTCAGCAGCGCATGCGGATCACGCTCATCTACCGGCAACTGCTGCAGGCCATGCTGCGGTACGCCGCCGTCGACTTCGCGACGGGGGCCAGTCTGTCCGTGGCGGTTCAGGGCATACAGGCGTTCCAGGGCGACCGCGATCGGATCGATCTCGGCAAGGCCGCCATGGAGGGTTTCCAGGAGGCCATGGAGTCGGTGGTGCAGAGCCTCACCCAGGGCGCCCTGAACCGCAGGGGCGCGCCGGGCACGGCCGGCATCGCCGACGCCGGCCGAATGCTGCTGCTGCGATCCGCCGGCCACAGCGCGTTCAGCGGTGCCACCGGGGGCGCCGCGGCGGCCGCTGTCATGGGCTTCATCACGGGGCAGCCCGTCTCGCTCGAGGACATGGCCCGGGCGGGCGTCTCCCAATCCGTCATCGGCACCGCCACGGACATCCGCGAGCTGATCACCCCGTTCGACGCCGGCCCGACCCCCACCGCGCCGCCGGCTGGTTCTTCGGGGGCCGCCGGCTCCGCTCCCGGGTCCCTTCCCGGCCTTCCGGGGTCCGCCGGCCCCGCTTCCGGGCCTCCTCCCAGCCCTTCAGGGACCGCCGAACACCCTTCCGGACCTCCCGGGGTGGCGGGCCCCGCCGCCGCGCCCGTTTCCGGGCTTCCCGGAGTCGCGGGCCCTGCCGCCGCGCCCGTTTCCGGGGTCACCGGCCCCGCACCCGCAGCGGACCCGTCTCTCCCGCCCGCCGCACCTGCGGCCGCCACCCCCGACCCCACGCCGGTTCCGTCGGCCGGGTCCGCACCGGTCTCGTCCGATTCCGCGCCAACGTCGGTTACCTCCGCGCCGGTCTCGTCCGATCCCGCGCCGATCCCGGCCGGCTCCGCGTCGGTTCCGGTCGGCGCCGATGCCGCCACGCCTTCGTCCGCCCCGGCCCTTCCGGCGCCCGGCCTCGCGGGACACGAAGACGGCGGGCCGGCGCCCGGCGCACCTGCCCGCGAACCGCAGGGTTCCAGCGCGGGCGTGGCCCAGCCTGCGCCTGCCTCGGCGTCCGGTCCTGCCGCGCAGGAATCGTCGCCGCCCGACGTGGGTGCCCCGCCCCCTTCTCCCGCGACGACGGCCTCGGCTCAGACACAGGGAGCGTCGTCGCCCGCGACGACGGGAACGCCCCCGGCCGTCCACAACACTCCAGCCGGTCCCAGCTCGAACAGCGGTTCCGGATCCATCGACCAGGTGCCGCCCCTGGAGTCGCTTGCCAGGAGGCTGGACGGCTCACAGGCCGAAGCCGCACCGGCGTCGGGCCCTGTTTCGCCCGCGCGGCCGGGTTCACGCGCGGGGGAGGCAGTCCCGGCACCGGGTCCGAACGCCGTAGACGTCGAGGTGGTCGGCGGTGTGGTCGTGGATCTTGGGGGTTTGGACGCCGTGCCCGCCGAGCGCGTACGGGAAGCCGTGCACGACCTGGCGCGAGACTATCCCGCACAGTTCAGGACGCTGGAGGTCGTCGGCGTGCGGGACCCCGCCGGCCACTTCCCGTACGATCCGAACCTGCTCGCGTACCAGGACGGGGCGGGCGGCAGTTCCGGCCTGTACCTCAACGCGTCCGCCATCAACGAGCACGTCAGGACGTCCGGTCCGTCGCTGGAGGAGGAGACGGGGTGGACGGTGCCGGGAGGCGGGTCGCCGGGGGGAATCGTCCATCACGAATTCGGCGAGCACCTGGCGGAGCGGATCCTGGAGGACGCGGCCATGCGTGCGGAGCTGAACCGGGTCGTCTCCCAGGTTCTCGGCCGGCCGTACGACATCGCGGGGACACACGATCAGGCGCTGGTCGCCGCGGTCGAGCACGGGCTGTCCACGTACGGCGCGACCACCCCGCGCGACATGATCGCCGAAGCCTTCACCGAATACCGTGCCATGGACAGGCCACGGCCACTCGCCGATGCCGTGGGCCGGTTCATCGACCGGCACTTCTCCGGCGAGAGCGGCGCCGGACCGGTCGTCGCGCGGAGCATGGACGCCCCGGCCGTCGCGGCGCCCGAGATGGTCCACGCCCGCCGCCGCAGCGAGTCAGGCGCGGGCGGCCGCGACATCAAAGGGCTGCGGCGGCTGGACGAACGGCTGCACGAGGCCCAGCAGGATTTACGGCGCAACGACTCGGCCGAGCAGCGTGCGGCCCGGCTGGTACACAAGTTGGAGAGGGGACGCGGCCCGGAGCAGATCGCGGCCCTGGTCGACGCGGTGCGCCCGCGGTCGGAGTGGATGCGCTTCCTGCTGGACAGCGCCGCCAAGCGGGCAGCGTCACGGGGTGCCGGTCGCGGCGGTTCCACGTCGCCCGCGCAGCCCTCCGCGGCCGGGGGGCACAGGCCGCCTGCGAAGCCCTCGGCGGCGGGAGGGCACAGGCGTGTCGTCGTGCCGGACGAGCCGTCCGACTGGGGTGAGACCTACGAATCGCCGGCCGAACGGAACCGCTGGCATGCCCTGATGGACGAGGCGAACCGGCTCGCGGACGCCTATGACCGGTCGAACGATGACGAGGAGGTCGCGGAGATCCTCGAGACTGCGGCGCGGTTCGCGCAGGCGCACAACCTCGCCGGTGCCGACAGGACGAACTGGTACAAGTTCAAGGGAGCCGCCGAGCTGGACGACTGGGTGGCCTTCAAGGAGCACGACGACATCACCACGGGGATCGGCTTCATCGGCGACGTGCTGCTGGCGGACTTCGGCCTCACCATGGACCAGCTCCTCGGCGTGGGAGGAGCACGGGGCGGCGCGGAGAAGCGGGGCACGCCCTGGGCAGACGAGACACCCACGCCTCCGCACGGCGGCCGGCCTGTCTTCGTCGACGACACGCCCACGCCTCCGCACGGTATCCGGCCCGTCTTCGCCGACGACACGCCCACGCCTCCGCGAGGCTTCCCCGCCGTGCAGCCGGGCAACGTCCGCCCGCCCGCAAGGCCCGCGGGCAACGCGCCGAACAACGTCATCCGGCCGATGGACCCGCGGACGCCGGGCCAGGCGCCGCTCATGCATCTGCGCCCCATGGGGACGGAGCACCTGCACCATTACGAGGCACTGCGGCCCGATCACGCCCAGGACATGCGCGCGGGCTATGAAGTGGTCAAACACCTCCTCCACCGCATGGGACGCCAGCCCTCCACCATGGACGACCTGCGAAGGATCCTCCCGCACATCAACCCCACCAACTGGCAGACCAACTGCCCCGAGACCTCCCTCGCGGTCGACGAAATCCTGAGCGGACGCCCGGCGGTCGCCGGACCGTGTGTCGGAGCAGAGCACGCCCAGTCGGAAAGGACCTTCTCGGCCCGTGCCACGGAACGGCACATGGGGCTGCGCAGCTTCTGGGACATCGACGCACTCGTCCGGATGGCCGGCCCTGGAGCGCGCGGCATCGTCGTCGCGCGTCCCAACGGGGCTCCCGACGCCACCGGACACGTGTACAACGTCATGAATCTGAACGGGGAGGTCATCTATATCGATGCGCAGCTACGACATATCGGTCCGACCCACAGCGCCAACACAGATTTCACCCTGTTCCACTTCTTCCGTACGGGGTGAGGGGGACGTACGCCGAGGGAGGACGAGGAGACATGAGGCGCCGGCCCAGCATCTGTGACGCGTGCGCCAGGTTGCGGCAGCAGCCGGACGTCGGGCCCGCCGGGCGGTACACGCCCTTCTGTGAGGCGTTTCCCGACGGAATACCGGCCGAGATCTACACCGGCGGGTTCGACCACAGGCGTCCGTGGCCGGGCGACGGCGGGGTCAGGTTCGCGATGCGGGCAGGCGGGGAACGCGCCTTCCAGGCCTACCGTCGGGGCGCGGCGGCCTGGCCCTGACCCGGGGCGGCCGGTGTGCCGGCTGATGCCCAGGCTCTGCGCGATCTGCTGCTGGGTCAGGCCGTCGGCGACCCGCTCGCGGCGAGGTTCACGCTCGCACTGGCACTGTGCGGGCTCGGCTGGACACCGTGCACGATCCTGCTGGCCGTGGACGCGCCACCGGCCATGGCCGTGGCGAGCCTGTCGATGGCGGCGGTGGCGATCTGGGCCGGTGCTGCCCGTGCCCTGCCTCGCTCGCCGGCAGCGCGCACCGCGCTATCGCCGCGCTAACCGGCGGCGAGTGCCCCTGCCGATAATCGCCACAACCGTCAGTAGGCAGCGACAGAAGGAGGCAGGACGTGAGAGTGATCATCGACAGGGCTCTGGCGTTGGTACTTCCGGAGGAGAAGGCGGCGGCCGTGTGCGCGTACCAGTACAAGTGCTTCACGAACGGCTGGCACAGGAGGTTGTGCTGCTCCTCTTCCGCCGACAACTGCTCGCCCTGGCAGCGGCTCGGCCCCAGCTGCCCGGTCTAGCGAGAGGGCCTGCCACGGGCCGTACCGCCGGAGGCCATCGCCGCGGCGCCGATCCGGGGGCCGGCGACGCGGCGCGGTCCGCGGGCGGGCCGCTGTTTCAGGTCGTCAGCGAGTCGACGAAGCGGGACATGCCGGTGAGCCACCGGTCGGGGTCCTCGGCCTTGCGGCGGACGTACTCGGCCACTTCCGGATGCGGAAATATGTGGAACCGTTCCGCCGCAAGGCCCTCGATCACCGCGCCCGCCACGTCCTCCGCGTCCAGAACGGGCGCCGAGGCGCTGACGGCCCGGGCGGTCAGGTGGCCGTCCTCCAGACCCTGCTCCAGCATCGCCGTGCGCACCCCTTGCGGGCACAACACGCTGACCCCGATGCCCTGGGTGGCGTAGTGGATGGCCAGCCATTCGGCGAACGCGATCGCCGCCGCCTTCGTCACCGCGTAGGGCGCGTCGCCGGGGCAGCTGATCAGCCCGGCCGCCGAGCAGGTGTTGAGCAGATAGCCCCCGCCGCGGGCGATCATGGAGGGCACGGCGGCGCGGGCGGCGTAGACGTGGGCCAGCACGTTGACCGCGTAGAGGCGGTTCCAGTCCTGGTCGGAGGCGTCCAGGCCGTGGCCGTCGATGACGCCGGCGTTGGAGCAGAACAGGTCGACGGGGCCGAACGGGGTGTCGACGAGCGCGGCGACCTCCTGCTCCGACGACACGTCCACGCGTACGGCGGCCGCCCGGTCGCCGATCTCCTTGGCCACCGCGCTCGCCCCGGCGGCGTCGAGGTCGGCGACCACCACGCCCGCCGCCCCCTCAGCGGCGAACCTGCGGGCCATCGCCCTGCCGATCCCGCCGGCCGCGCCCGTGACGACGACGACCTTGCCCTCTACGCGCATCCGTGCTCCTCCTGAAGCTTGAGCCGATCGGCCGATAACAGAACAACATTCTACTGCCTTGGCGCGCGGCCCCAGATGAGAGTTCTCTCATCCACACCTCAGCGTGGTCTCCTCGAAGGGCGTCAGGCTCGACCCCATGAAACAGCGGGGAACCGTGATCCTTCTCGTCCTGGCGGCGGCCGTGGCGGGATTCATGTCGGTGGGGCTGGTGCAGGCGGCCGAGGAGCCCGACCTGGGCGGGCCCGTCGTCGTGACGCCCTCACCGGACGGGCACGACACGTACGATCCCCGGACGTCCGATCCCGGCCCGAGCGGCCAGAAGACCTCCGAGCCCGCCGTCTCCGGCTCGCCGTCCAAGAGCCCTGAGCCCCGCCACAGCGTTGGCCCCACACCGCGCACGACGAAGGCGGAGCCGGTCAGGCCACCCTCGCCGAGACCGGGCGGTGGCGATGACGACGATGATGGTGACGATGACGATGACGACGACTGACGGGGAGGTCGCATGCGGGTGAGCGCCCGTGCCCGGATCGTGGGCTGGATGCTCGCCGTCGTCGGTCTCGCCCTGTCAGTATCGATCTTCGCGACCTGGTCCGTCCTGCTCGCCCGGCTCGACAGCCGGATCAACCTCGAGATCAGCAACGAGGTGGACAAGCTGCGCGCCTACGTCGACCCGAAGACCGGCCACTCGTTCACCGCACTCGAAGACCTGCTCGACGGCTACCTGTCGGTCAACACGCCCGACCGGTGGGAGACCTTCTTCAGCATCGTCGACGGCGAGGCCCACAAGGTCACCGCCATCCCGCCGCCCGTACGCATCGACACCGACGCCGAGCTGGTCGCCGACATGGCCGAGGCCACCGAGGCCGAGCGCGGCACGGTCGAGAGCGCGCAGGGCCCGGTCAAGTACGCCGTCATCCCGGTGCGCGTGCAGGGCGACCCCCGCCAGGGCCACTTCGTCGTGGCGATCTTCTACGAGCGGCACCGCGACGAGATCGTGGAGGCGGTGAGCACGCTCGGGTTGTCCGCTCTGGCCGCGATGGCGCTGTCGGGCGGCGCCGGCTGGCTCGTGGCCGGACGCGTGCTCGCCCCGGTCCGGCTGGTCAGGCAGACCGCGGAGCAGATCAGCGACTCCACCGACCTCACGCGCCGGCTCGACGTGCCCGGCAACGACGACGTGGCCGCGCTGGCCGCGACCTTCAACCACATGCTCGACCGGCTGGAGCGCACGTTCGTCGGGCAGCGGCGCTTCCTGGACGACGCCGGCCACGAGCTGCGCACCCCGATCACCGTCATCCGCGGCCACCTGGAGCTCATGGGCGACGACCCCGCCGACCGCGCCGAGACCATCGCCCTGGTCACCGACGAGCTCGACCGCATGAACCGCATCGTCGACGACCTGCTCACCCTCGCCAAGGCCGAGCAGCCGGGGTTCCTCACGGTCGACGACGTCGAGCTGGCCGACCTGACGGTCAGCGTGGTCGCCAAGGCCCGCGCGCTCGGCGAACGCCGGTGGCGGGTCGACGAGGTGGCCGAGGCGCGGCTCCCGGCCGACCGGCAGCGGCTCACGCAGGCGCTCATGCAGCTGGCGGCCAACGCCGTGCGCCACACCGCCGACGGCGACCTGGTCGCCGTCGGCTCCGCCGTCCGCGACCGGCAGGTGGAGCTGTGGGTACGCGACAGCGGCCCCGGCGTGCCGCCCGCCGATCGCGAACGCATCTTCGGGCGGTTCGTGCGCGGCACGGGCCGCACCGGCGGCCACGACGGGGCCGGCCTGGGGCTGGCCATCGTCCAATCCATCGCCGAAGCCCATGGGGGCGACGTCAAAGTGACGGAGGCTCCGGGCGGAGGAGCCCGCTTTGTCATGACCCTGCCGCTGCGGCAGGTATGGAGGCAGTGGTGAACCGCATCCTGATCGCCGAGGACGAGTCCAGGATCGCCTCCTTCGTCGAGAAGGGGCTGCGGGCCAACGGCTTCGTGACCGCCGTGGTCGGCGACGGGATCGCCGCGTACGACCTGGCCTGCGCGGGCGGGTTCGACCTGCTCATCCTCGACATCGGGCTGCCGCTGAGCGACGGGTTCACGGTGTTGCGGCGGTTGCGCGAGTCGCGGGTCACCATGCCCGTGATCATCCTGACCGCGCGCGACAGCGTGAGCGACACCGTGGCGGGGCTGGAGGGCGGCGCCGACGACTACATCGCCAAACCCTTCGCATTCGAGGAGCTCCTGGCCAGGGTGCGGCTGCGGTTGCGCGCGGAGCGCACGCCCGAGGTGACCGTGCTGCGGGTCTCGGACCTGTCGCTGGACCTGCGCACGCGGCGGGCGTACGTGGGGGACCGCGCGGTCGACCTGTCGGCCAGGGAGTTCGCGCTGGCGGAGATCTTCTGCCGCCATCCCGACCAGGTGCTGACCCGCGAGCAGCTGCTCAGCCACGTGTGGGGCTTCGACTTCGACCCTGGCTCCAACGTCGTGGACGTGTACGTACGCTATCTGCGCCGCAAGATCGGCGCCGAGCGCATCGAGACCGTCCGTGGCACCGGTTACCGGATGAGAGTCGCCTAATCATCACCTCACGGTTGCTTCACCCCCTACGTAGAGGCTGTTCATCAACGGCACTACAGAGGGAGAAAACGTGGCAACCGGGCTGGTGATGGACCTCGCGGCGATCGTCGCGCTGGCGTACGGGCTCTACTATCGGCGGCACCACCGGCGCGACCTGTTGTTCGCCTACGTCGCTCTCAACGTGGGCATCTTCGCCGTGGTGTCCCTGCTGCTCGTCCAGCGGGTCGACATCGCGGTCGGGTTCGGGCTGTTCGGGGTGTTGTCGATCATCCGGCTGCGGTCCAGCGAGATCACCCAGCAGGAGATCGCCTACTACTTCATCGCGATCGTGCTGGGGCTGGTCAACGGCCTGGCCGGGGCGTGGCCGCTGACCGCGCTGCTGCTGAACGGCGTGCTGCTGGCGATCATGTACATCGCCGATCATCCCCGGCTGCTCGGCCGCACCCGGCAGCAGGTCGTGACGCTGGACGTCGTCCACGCCGACCCCGACCTGCTCCGCGCGGACCTGGAGAGCCGGCTGCGCGCGAGGGTCCTGCACGTCGTGGTGACCCAGGTCGACTACGTACGCGACGTGACCGTGGCCGACGTGCGGTACGCCGTCACGTCGCCCGAGGCGATGGGGGTGCGGCGATGACGGACGCGGACGTGCTGCTCGCCGGGGTGGCCGCGGCCGCCAGGCCGGTCGGGCTGGCGGACGTGCCCGAGCTGATGAGCCGGGTCGACAACAAATATCTCGTGACGGGCGCGACCATGGCCAGGCTGGCGGGGGAACTGGGGGACCGGTTCTCCGTGCTGCGGATCGGCGGGCGACGGCAGTTCCGCTACACCTCCACCTACTTCGACACCCCCGACCTGCTCACCTTCCGCCAGCACCGGCAGGGGAGGCGGCGCAGGTTCAAGCTCCGTACCCGTACCTACCTGGACGGTGGCGGGCGGTGGCTGGAGCTCAAGCTCAGCGGCGCGCGCGGCAGCACCGACAAACACCGCATCCCGTACGACGGCGTGCCCGCGCACGTCCTCACCCAGGAGGCGCGCGACTTCGTGCACAACACGCTGGTCGGGGAGCTGCGCCTCACCCCGCCCGCCGTGCTCGGACCGGTGCTGTCCACCGACTACCGGCGCGTCACGCTCATCGACCAGGCGGGGGCGGCCCGGCTCACCTGCGACACAGGGCTGCTCTGCCACGACGGGCGCAGGCGCGTGCCCGCGCGGCGCGACCTGGTGCTGCTGGAGTCGAAGTCGGCCGACGGCAGGGCCCTGGTCGACAGGGTGCTGCGCGGGATGGGGGTGCGGCCGGTCAGCGTGAGCAAATACTGCATCGGGATGGCGGCGACGCGGAACCTGCCGGGCGGCAACCGCTGGCGCCCGGTGGCGCGGCGCTATCTCGAACCCCAGGAGGACCTTTCCGGTCTGAGCCGGGTGGCATAGTTCGACCGTAAACTGATCACGACCCACGTCAGGAACGGCGGGACGGAGCCGGCGCGACCGTGGTCTTGCCCGAGCCGGAGTTGCCGCGCAGCACGATCAGCCGGGTTGGAGCCGACGAAGTGCATCCGATGCTCGACGGAACGTCGCTCAACTGGTCGGACACGGCGTCGAAGGTAGCACCCCTCAACCTCCTGAGCGGCCAGTTCAAGCAGGAGTGATGTGAACGTACTCGCATCTGGGACCTGTATCGATGTCCGAAGTCGATGCGCGGTGAACGTGATCGCCGCAGATCGGCGAGACGGGTGTCATCGAAGGCTGTCGTTTCGGCGTGCACTCCACACCGCCAGCCCGGCCCCCAGGATGAGAACGCCGGCGAGCCAGAGGATGCCCTGGAGCGGCAGGGCATCGACGATCGTGCCGCCGGCCAGCGCGCCGAGACCGATCGAGAGGTTGAACACCGCCACCCACAGAGCGGAGGCTTCCTCGACCGCTTGCGGCGCGGACCTGATCATCCACGTTTGGAGACTCGTGGAGACCCCGCCGTACACCAGGCCCCAGACGACGAGCAGCGCCACCCCACCCGCCGCGGTGAGCCCTGCTATCGGGTAGAGCAGCACGGTCACCCCCAAGGCGGCGGCGATGGTGAGGACCGTCCGATGGAGCCTGTTCGCCACGGCGGCACCCGCGATGAAGTTCCCTGCGACGCCCGCCAGGCCGAATCCGAACAGCAGAGGCCCGACGAGTTGCTCGTCGATGCCGGACAACTGCTGCAGCACCGGGCTGATGAACGTGTAGGCCGCGAAGTGGCCGGTCACGATCAGGAAGGTCGCCAGGATGCCGACCCGGACGCCCTGATTGCGGAACTGGTCGGCCAGCCGCCGCAGGCCGACGGGCTGAGCCGCCGTCAACGGTGGCAGCACGGCCAGCAGGGCGACCAGCACGACCAGGGCGAGCGCGCTCAGCGCGCCGAACGCGATCCGCCAACTCGCCAGCCCGCCGATCACCGTGCCGATGGGGACGCCGAAAACGTTCGCCGCCCCGACGCCGCCGAAGATGATCGCCGTGGCCCGCGGCACGAGCGGGGCGGGGACGAGCCGGACGGCCAGACCCCCGGCGATGGCCCAGAACCCGCCGATCGCCACCCCGACCAGCACCCGGGCGCTGATCAGGAGCGGATAGTCCGGGGCCAGGGCGGAGGCCACGTTGGCGAGGGTCATGAGTCCCATCAAGGCGACGAGCAGGAGCCGGCGATCCATCCTGCCGACGAGTACCGGGACCACCGGTGCCGCGATGGCGGCGACGATGCTGGGGACCGTGACCATCAAGCCGGCCGTCCCCTCAGAAACCGACAGCGCCGATCCGACGGGAGTGAGCAGCCCGATGGGGAGCTGCTCGGCCGTGACCAGGAGAAATGTGCCGAGGGCCACGGCGGACACCGCGATCCATGGATGCTTCGCTGACGTGTCTCGCCCGGTCGTCGTAGGGTCCGTTGCCGTCACGTCGTGTCTCCCTTCACTCATTCGGGAGCGATCGCTCCCATATGACGGCACACCCTAATACGGGAGCGCCCGCTCCACAACGTTGGTAGAGTGGCGACCATGGCACGACCCAGGGAGTTCGACGAGCAAGACGTGATCGCCAAGGCGACCGACCTGTTCTGGCGTCGCGGCTACAACGCCACGTCCGTCCGTGACCTGGGCGCCGAGCTCAGACTCAAGCAAAGCAGCCTGTATCGCACCTTCAACGACAAGCGCACACTGTTCTTGCGGACGCTGGACCACTATCGGGCGACGGAGTCCACGCAAGCGGAAGAACAGCTCAGCGCCGCCGGCCCCAGCCTCGAAGTCCTGCGGGAATGGCTGATCTGGATGATCAGCCACGAGGCCGGTCGCGGCTGCTTCGTGGTCAACACGGCTGCCGAACTCGGCACCACCGACCCCGAGATCCAGCAAAAGACCGAGGCCGCGTTCGAAGTCACCAGGAAAACCCTGGCGTCACTGCTCCGCCGCGGCATCCGCGACGGCGACCTGCCCGCCACACTGGACGTTGACGCCGCAGTGGAGCTGCTGTTCACGACGGTGCTTGGACTACGCGTACGCGAACGCACCGGACACGACCCCCAACGGCTCGCCACGGCGATCGACTTCACGATCAGAACGCTCGCGACCTCCGCGACCTGACCACGCCTGTCCCGGCCGCGGAGCGGCGAGGGACCGACCGCCCCCGCCGTGATTCGGCAGGGTTGTGATAGCCGGGCCTGCCCGTATGCATCGAGCGCGTACGCGCCGCACCAGGCTGGCCGCTTCCGTTTATCCGAGGGCCGGCCGGTGATAGGCAGGGTAACGGCCGGCGACGAGGGACAGTTTCCATGCTTGAGCGCATCCACGAGATACCGGCCGTCTCGCTGAGCGCCGACGACTACCTCGACGACTTCTGGCCCAGCTACCGCCGGATGGACGGCGTGTTGTGGAAGGTCGAGCGGGTGCAGAGCTTCTCCGACGCCGGCGAGCCGGGACGGGCCGCGCTGACGGCGGGCGACCGGGTCCGCTCCTTCAGGCTGATCGACGACGGGCAGGCCGCGTCCGGGGGGTTCGCGCGCAGGCGGCTGCGGATCGTCGAGCCGCCCCTCACCTCCTACCTGCGCTGGGAGATGCACGTGCTGGCATCGCGCGGCGCGGTGGGCGAGGAGGTGCGGGTGCTCGCCGCCCAGCAGGTGGCCGACCTGGAGATCGACCGGCGGTTGCCCGAGCTGGTGGTGCTGGGGACCTCGGTGATGTACGAGGTGACGTACGACGCTCTCGGCCTGCACAGCGGCGCCCGGCGGATCGACGACCAGGAGGTGATCGCCGCCTGCCGGGGCGATCTGGACAAGTTGTTCGCCGCGGGCGAGGACCTTGAAGGCTATTACGAGCGCGAGATCCTCCCGCTCACCGCACCGCGGGTGCCTTCCTGACCAGCGGAGAGCATTCGGCGCTCATATCCCGACGAGGTGTACCCGATCTCCGCAGAGCTTCTTCATGTCGTCCACATCCGAGGTCAGCATGACGACGGGCCGTTGTTGTCGTATGGCCATTTCGGCGACCGCAGCGTCGATCGCGTACTTGTGTCCGTGCAGCCCCGTGCCGAGCAGAAGAGCGGACGCCGCTCTGGCCTCCTTGTCGCTGATCGGCGAGATGCGGAAGCCTGACAGGAGCCAGGCCAGCCGGGCCTGGTCGGTGCGGCGATGTGTGGCCTCCACGATGGTGAGCGCGTTGATCACGACCTCCATGCCCCGGTGACGAGCCTCGGCCACCTGCGCGACCGTGGGCTCGTGGTCGTCGAGCAGCTTGGAGAGACCCTCGCAATCCAGGACGAGGGTCCCCTCGTGGCTCAGCTTGCGGCGGGCCACTGGGCCTCATCGGCGAACACTTCGTCGAAGATCTGACGCGCTTTGTCCTGCTCCTGCGCGGATATCGCGCCCTTGCGCCGCTCGTAGTCGGCGAGATATTCGTCCAGGATCTGGCCTCGCAGCTCGCGCTCGACCGCCGCCGCGACGTAGGCAGAGAATTCGCGCTTGCCGACCCTCTCGCTTATGGCCGCAGCCGTGCCTTCCGGCAGGGAAAGGCTGACCCGGGTCGCAGGACCTTCGCCGATGCCGTACGAATCTTCTTTCATGGGGACAGATTATCAATGAAGTAGGAAAATGTCCTGCCGACATTAGAGGGGCAGGTCGCCGGTGGCGGAGGCGGTGGAGCCGGTGGCCTGGTAGGCGGCGATGGTGCGTTCGGCGATGCGCATCTGGTGGATCTCGTCGGCGCCGTCGGCGAAGCGGGCCCAGCGGGCGTGCTGGAACATGTGCGCCAGCGGCGTGTCCGTCGAGTAGCCGAGCGCCCCGTGCACCTGGATGGCCCGGTCGATGATGCGGTTGAGGCTGTTCGCGACGAAGTGTTTGGCCATCGAGACCTCAGTGCGGAAGTCCTCGCCCTTGTCGATCTTCGAGGCGGCGTGCAGCACCATCAGCTTGCACTGGTAGAGCTCCATGGCCGAGTCGGCGATCAGCCACTGGACGCCCTGCTTTTCGGCCAGCAGGGAGCCGTGGCTGTAGCGGGTGAGCGCGCGGCCGACCATCATGTCCAGGGCGGTCTCGGCCTGTGAGATCCAGCGCATGCAGTGGGCGAGCCGGGCCGGGCCCAGGCGATGCTGGCCGAGCCGGTGGCCGTTGCCCCGGCCGCCGAGGATCTGGCTGCCGGGCAGCCGCAGGTCCTCGATGAGGATCTCGCTGTGGCCGGTCGAGCCGTGCATCGTCTCGACCTCGCGCACGTCGTTCCAGCCGGGGTCGGGCAGGTCGACGAGGAAGGCGGTGTTGGCGCCGCGCGAGCCGGCCGGCACGTCCTGCTCGGTCCTCGCGATGAGGATGGCGAAGTTGGCGCGGCGGGCGTTGGAGATGAACCACTTGTGGCCGTTGATCACCCACTCGTCGCCGTCGCGTACGGCGGTCGTCTGGATCAGGGTGGGGTCGGAGCCCGCGACCTCCGGCTCGGTCATGGCGAAGCACGACATCTTGGTGCCCTCCAGGAGGGGCCGGAGGTATTTCTCCTTCTGCTCGTCGTTCGCCCAGTGCAGCAGAGTGTGCATGTTGCCCTCGTCGGGGGCCTGGCAGTTGAGCACCCACGGGCCGATGCGGGTCTTGGCCGCCTCCGACTGCACCATGGCCAGCTCCACGTGGCCGAGGCCCATGCCGCCCCACTCCTTCGGCATGTGGGGCAGCCACAGGCCCTCGGCCCTGGCGAGGGAGCGCAGGTGGAAGATCGTGCGGAGGTAGGCGTCGCGGTCGCCCTCCGCCACCTCCTCCATGGCGGGGGCCACGGTGCCCTGGATGAAGGCGCGGACCCGCTTGCGGATCTCCTCGTGCTCGGGGGCGAGGGTGAAGTCGATGGCCATGCTGCTCCTTACGGTGAATCGGTGGGGTGGTGCCTCCCCGGTCAGCCCTCAATTTCACCGATAGTACTATCGGTGAAAATCCGCACAAGGGGAGACGCGTCACGGGAGGGGAAGGCCGTCGATGACGAGCACACCGCTCAGCAGGAGCGAGGCGAAAGACCTGACCCGGCGCAGGCTGATCAGGGCCGCGCTCGCGATCCTCGACGAGGAGGGCGAGGCCGGGCTGACCACCGTCAAGGTCGCCAGGGCCGCCGGCATCGCGCAGTCGAGCTTCTACGTGCACTTCAAGGACATGCAGGACCTGCTGAGGGTGCTCGCCGAGGAGGGCGGCCGGCGGCTGCGCCACTCCATGCGCGAGGCGCGCAGGGCCGCTCGCGAGGCCCCCGGCGACCTCGAACGCCACCGCGACACCTTCCGCATCCCCCTGGAGGCCATCTGCCGCCACCCCGAGCTGCTCCGCATCCAGTTGCGGGCCCGGCACGACCCGTCGTCCTCGCTGCGCGGCTTCGCCACGGAGACCGCCGCCGCCTACCGCGAGCACCACGCCACCGACCTGGCCGCCCTCGGCTACACCGCCGACGACGAGCACGACAGGCGGCGGCTCGAAATGATCGCCGACGGCATCAACGCGGCCACCAACGCCCTGGCCATCGGCCACCTGGAGGGCCGCTACCCCGACCTCGACGAGGCGGCCGACATCCTGGTGGCCCTGTCGCGGGGGGCGCTGCGCCTGCTCAGGTCCGGCGCGGGCCGTGACGAGGGCCCGCGCCCTCCGGAGCCCGCCGACCCGGCGCCGCGCGACTAGGGCGCAGCGCCCGGCGGGCGGTCAGGGCTCAGAGCGCGGCGGCGAGCGCGACGGCCGCCGCGTGGTCGAGCCGGCCGTCCACCACCGCCGTGACGACACGCCTGGTCAGCGTGTCCGCGACGATCAGCGGCCGGTCCCAGGCCAGCGCCTGGCCCACCCCCGGATACTCCTCGACGCGTACGAACCAGGGGTCGTCGCCGTCCTGCGCGAACACCAGCGTCCAGTCCCGCCCGTCCGGGTCGGTGCCGGACATGGCGATCCAGCGGTCCCGGCTGCCGTGCACCGCCCGCTCGTCCCCCGGCAGGGTCGTCCTGGCGGTCGAGGAGCCGGGGGCGCGCCAGAAGAAGCCGCCGTAGCCGGCGCCCGCGCGGCCCTTGGTGGCCGAGCTGTTGATCTCCAGCTCGGCTCCGGTGAGGTTGGTGAGCGTGAACGCGAAGTCCAGGGCCCAGGCGTCCTGGAGCGGCCGTACGGTGATCGTGCGCTCCTCGCGGGCCATCAGCCTGCCGCCGGGCCCGATCCACTCCAGTTGCTCGACGAAGCCGCCGTCGTCGAGCCGCGAGAACGCCACGTGCCGCTGGACGCCGTGGTCGTCGAGCCAGGTGGGCCCCTGGTCCCTGACGTAGGTGCGGCCGCCCCAGAAGTTCGCCCCGCCCAGGTCGGCGATGGCCACCCCGGCGCCGAGGTGGTGGACGTGGTCCTCGGGCCTGACCTCGGTGACCTCGACGCCGCCCAGCGTACGCACCCGGTGCAGGTAGGGGCGGGGGGAGCCGGTCGCCGGCAGGTCGGGCCGCGTCTCGTAGCGGGCCACCGGGCGGTCGCCGGCCAGCAGCTCCACCCGGGTCCATGGCACGTCCAGCTCGGAGTAGAGCGCCAGCCGCTCGGCGCTGCGGGCGGTGAGGCCGGCGATGTCCGGCAGGACCCGGCGCACGACCGCGCCCCCGCCGTCCCGCTCGACCTCCTGGTGCCGCTCGGCGATCGGCAGCGGCTCGGGCGCCAGCCGCACCGCGTCCAGCACCTGCGTGAACCTCTCCGTACGGGCCAGCGGGACCAGCAGCGGGGTCCCCGCGCGCACGTGGTCGAGCAGGTTGTCCAGCAGGTCGGTACGGTCGTACACGGTGGTCGTGACCGACCCGTCCGGCAGCTCGACCCTGACGCTGTCCTGGGTGTAGACGAGCGTGGCCCGGCCCGCGTCGCCGTGCACCACCAGATACGGCTCGTGCCGCTCCGGCGCGCACAACGACACCGCGACGGTGAGCACGAGGCCGTCGTCGAGGCGGATCCGCACGCAGGACGTGTCGTCCGACTCGATCGTGTTGGCGCGGTAGAGCTCGGTCTCGATGTCCGCGATCGGGCTGTCCACGAGGGCCAGGGCGGTGGCCACGGCGTGCGCGAACGGGTTGGTGAGCGCGCCGTCCACCACGTCGGCGCCGTCCAGCCGGCGCCTGCCCGACCAGGCCGAGCGGGTGAAGTAGGAGGCGGGACGCTCCCAGGCGCCCGCGCCGCCGATGCCGCGCACCCGTCCGAGGCCGCCGCCCGCGATCAGGTCGCGCAGCGCCGGGATCGCCTCGGAGCCGAGCGACTGGAAGCCGACCTGGCAGGCCAGCCCCGTCTCCGCGACGGCGGCGGCGATCTTCTGGTGCGCCTCGGGCGTCGCGGCCGGCGGCTTCTCCAGCAGCACGTGCGAGCCCGCGTGCAGCGCGGTCACCGCGAGGTCGGCGTGGGTGTGGATCGGCGTGCAGATGATCGTGATCTCCGCGCCGGTCTTCGCGATCAGCTCGCGCAGGTCGGGCGACTGCAGGGGCGCGCCGAAGCCGACCTCGACCGGGCGCACGTCGCAGATCCCGGCCAGCTCGGCCACGCCGGAGTCCGACAGCAGGTGCAGCTGACGCAGGTGGTGCCGGCCGTGCCCGTGGGCTCCGGCCAGCACGATCCTCGCGGGCGTCATCACGACCACCTCAGCCCGAGCCCGGCGTGCGCGCCCGCGCGGAGGGCGCCGCCGGAGATCTGCACCGGGTACGGCTCGGCCAGCAGCCCGAGGGCGGCGAACGAGGCGTCCTCCACGTCCTCGACCATGGCGGGCAGCGGCAGGGCCAGCGCGAGCTGCCCCGACATCTCGCTCAGCAGGTGCGGGTAGACCGGCACGTCGTACGTCCTGGCCAGCTCCACGATCCGCAGGAACGGCGTGATGCCGCCGACCCGCGCCACGTTCGGCTGGACGACGTCGCACGCGCCGGCCGCGAGCAGGTCGCGGAAGCCGTACGTGGTGTAGACGTTCTCGCCGACGGCGACCGGCACGTCGGTGGAGCGGCGCAGCTCCACGTGCGCGGCCACGTCGTCGGCGGGCAGCGGCTCCTCGATCCAGTGCAGGTCGAACGCGCGCAGCGCGGCGAGGGCCCGCCGCGCCCGGTGCAGGTCCCACCGCTGGTTGGCGTCGATCATCAGCAGCCGGTCGGGGCCGATCACCTCGCGGACCGCGGCCACCCGGGCCACGTCCTCGGCCAGGTCGGGACGGCCCACCTTGATCTTGACGCCCCGGTAGCCGGCCGCCACCCAGCGGCGGGCCTGCGCGACCAGCTCCTCCAGGGGGTAGTGCAGGTTGACGCCGCTGCCGTAGACCGGGACCTCGTCGCGCCGCCGCCCGAGCACGCCGGCCAGGTCGCGCTCGCCGCAGCGCAGGTCCCACAGCGCCAGGTCGACGCCGGCCAGCGCGACGGTGGTGATCCCGCCGGGGCCCGCCTCCCGCAGGCGCCGCCAGAGCCGGTCCCACACCACCTCGGGGTGCGGGTCGAGGCCGATCAGCGCCTCCCGCACGTCGTGGTCGAGCAGCGCCTTGACGGCGTGCGCGCCGATCTGCGGCGTCCACGAGAAGCCGCTGCCGGTGCGCCCGTCCGCCAGCGTGACGTGGGTGACGATCACGTGGTTGGCCGGCACGTCCGCGCCCCAGGGACGGGGCAGCGGGACGCTGCGCAGCTCGGTACGCAGCTCGGCGACGGTCATGACGCCACCAGTTCGAGACCGGTCTTGATCAGCGCCTCCAGCTCCTCGAGATGCTCGCCGGTGACGTCCACCAGCGGCGGGCGGACGCCGCCCACGTCCAGGCCGCGCAGCCGGACGCCGGCCTTGACCAGCGAGACCGGGTAGCCGGGGACCTTGCCGCGCAGCCGTACGAGGGGGGCGTAGAACTCCGTCAGCAGCCGCTCGTCGCCCTTCAGGTAGGCCGTGGCGATCTCCGGCGCGAACGCGAACACCGCGCTGGAGTAGAGCTCCACGCCGATGCCCCGGTAGGCGGGCATGGTCAGCTCGGCCGTCGGCAGCCCGTTGAAGAACAGGAACCCGGGGAACATCTCGCGCACGGCCAGCACGGTCCGCTGCATCCGGTCGATGTCGCCCAGGCCGTCCTTGAGCCCGATCACCCCGGGGATCCCGGCCAGCTCGACCACGGTGTCGGGCTCCAGCACGACCGTGCCGCGCTGGTAGATGATCACCGGCAGCTCGGCGGCGATCGCCGACACGTACGCGGCGTAGCCGTGCCCCGGCCCCTGCGCCAGGTACGGCGGCATGAGCAGCAGCCCGTCCGCGCCCGCCTCCTTGGCGGCCCGCGCCTGGCTCAGCGCCGCGCCGAGCGGGCCGCCCGCGCCCGCGAACACCGGCACCCGGCCGCCCACGGCCTCGGCCGTCACCCGCACCGCGCGGGCGTGCTCAGACTCCGACAGGGCGGAGAACTCGCCGGTGCCGCAGGCTGCGAAGACGGCGCCCGGGCCGTGCTCCATGCGCTGGGAGACGTGCTCGGCCAGCACCTCCTCGGCGAGCCCGCCGCCGGCGTCGAACGGGGTCACGGGGAAGAACAGCACACCGCTGAGATTCATCGAACGTCCTTGAGTTCGGTGCGCCAGCTCCGCTTCGGCTGCCAGCCGAGCAGGCGCTCTGCCTTGGTGATTGAGAAGGCCGGGGTGGTGCCGGTGAGCCCGGCCGCCAGCTGCTCGGTGCCGGGCACGGCCTGGGGGAGCAGCTCGGCCAGCGGCTTCCTGGCCAGCGCGTCGGCGGCGCCGGCGAAGAAGACCTCGCCGTTCGGCAGCTCCGGCAGGGCCTGGGCGAGCACGGCGATCATGTCGGCGGCGTCGCGGGAGTCGATGTAGTTGAACAGCGAGACACCGGCGAGCTCCGGCCGGTCCAGCCGCTCCTTGACGGTGTGCCCCGACTGGGTCGGCGCGCCCGCCCACTCCTCGGGCGGGATGACGAAGCACGGCCGGACCGCGGCCATCCTGGTCCTCCCGGCCACGGCGAAGGCCTTCATCGTCTGCTCGGCCGCCACCTTGGACAGGTTGTAGGCGTTCCACGGCCGCACGGGGTGTTCCTCGTCGATCGGCAGGTACGCCGGCGCCCAGCCGCCGGGGGCGCCGTACCCGAGCACGGTGGGGCTGCTGGCCACGACCACGCCGGCCACGCCGAGCGCCACGGACGCTTCGCAGACGTTGTACGCCAGCTGGGTGTTGACCTTGTAGATCACCGACTCCGGGCGGCTGAAGGGGGTGGCGATCGCGGCCAGATGGATCACCGTCTCCGGCCGGAATCGGGCGATCGTCTCGAACGCCTCTCCCGTGTCGGTGAGGTCGGCGGGTAAGGTGGCGGCGGCCTCACCTGGGGTTCCTGGGGCGCGGTCCACGCCGATGACCTCGTGCCCGGCCTTCGCGAGCGTTGTGACCACGCTGCGGCCGAGGCGTCCTGCGCTTCCGGTGACGAGGACTCTGCTCACCGTGAGGGGCTCCTTCAAGACTGCAAACAGTTGCACTAAACCTTTGTGTCAGGAAGGGCAGGGCGTCAAGAGGTGATTTCATGACCGGCGGTCTAGCTGGGGTTTTCTGGTTGCTCAGGGTGCGGGATAGTACAGCAAGCGCTTTCATCTGCCCCATGGCCTCTGCAAGCGGTTGCGTTAGGGTGTGCGATTGTGACTGTGACGATTCGTGATGTGGCCCGGGCCTCCGGTGTGCATGTATCGACCGTGTCGCGGACGTTCTCCGCGCCGCACATGGTGAACGCCGCCACCCGCACGAGGGTGCTGACGGTGGCCGAGGAGCTCGGATACCGGCCCAACAGGGCGGCCAGGGCGCTCACGACCGGGCGCACCCACAATCTCGGCCTGATCGTGGCCGACATCGCCAACCCGTTCTTCCCGCCGCTGATCAAGGCCGCCCACGCGGCCGCCAGGCAGCGCGACTACCACCTGTTCGTGGCCGACACCGACGAGGAGCCGGCCGCCGAGGAGGAGCTGGTGCAGGCGTTCTCCAAGCAGGTGGACGGCGTGGTGCTGTGCAGCCCGCGCTCGTCCAACAAGGCGCTGGAGCGGCTGGCCGAGCGGGTGCCCTTCGTGGTGATCAACCGGCGGCTGCGGGGGGCCGCCACCGTGCTGATGGACGTCGGCCACGGCGCCAGGCTGGCCGTCGAGCATCTGGCCGGGCTCGGGCACCGCAGGGTGGCGCTGGTGTCGGGTCCCGCCGGCTCGTGGACGAGCGCGGAGATCCGCGCCGCCGCCGAGCAGGTGCCGGGAGTGGAGCTCGCCGTCATCGGCCCCAACGCGCCCACGGAGCGGGGCGGCTTCGCCGCGGCGGGCCGGGTGCGCGACGCCGGGGTGACCGGCGTGCTGGCCTACAACGACCTGGTCGCGATCGGGCTCATCGAGGGCCTCGGCGATCTGGGGCTGAGCGTTCCCGCGGACGTGAGCGTCGTGGGGATCGACGATATCGTTCCAGGACGGCTCAACCGTCCCAAACTCACCACGGTCGCCATGCCCACCGCCGCGGCGGGGCGGCTCGCGGTCGATCTGCTCATCCAGGAGGTGAGCGCCACCACCTCGTTGGAGACCCGGCTGGTCGTCAGGGATTCCACGGCTGCTCCGCGTTAGCGGAGAACTGCAAACGGTTGTACTAAACGAGGGGCAAATTCATCTGACTTCTGTCGAGGCCAACTCGTCTAGCTGGGCAAACACCTCAACGATATATCGGTAACGGCTAGGTAACGCCTGCAAAGGGTTGACGCATCTTTCGTGCCAGCTATAGGAAAGCGCTATCCAGTACTCATCTCGCCGGAGGGTTCTTCATGAGGAGTGAGTTCCGTCATGGCTGACTCGGTGGCGGTGAAGCCCCGGGAGGCGGTGACCGGACCCGCGCGTGGTGGCGGACACCGCTCCACGAAACGCTCCCGTCGCGAGGCGCGGGCCGCCTATCTCTTCCTGGCCCCCTGGTTCGCCGGCCTGCTCGTCATCACGATCGGCCCGATCCTCGCCTCGCTCTACCTGTCGTTCACCGACTACAGCCTCCTGGAGGAGGCCAAGTGGGTCGGCTTCGACAACTACGTCAAGATGTTCACCGAGGACCCGAGGTACATCTCCTCGCTGAAGGTCACCACGATCTACGTGGTCGTCTCGGTGCCGCTGCAGCTCGCCTTCGCGCTCGCGCTGGCCCTGGTGCTCGACCGAGGGCTGCGCGGCCTGGCGATCTACCGCTCGATCTTCTACCTGCCCTCGCTGCTCGGCGGCAGCGTCGCGATCGCGATCCTCTGGCGCAAGGTCTTCGGGGCCGACGGCCTGGTCAACGCGCTGCTCGGGGCATTCGGCATCCAGGGCCCCGGCTGGGTCGGCCACCCCGATTACGCCCTCAGCACGCTGATCATCCTGCACGTGTGGACGTTCGGCGCCCCCATGATCATCTTCCTGGCCGGGCTCCGCCAGATCCCCAGCAGCTATTACGAGGCCGCCGCGGTCGACGGCGCCGGCCCTCTGCGGCAGTTCAGGGCGATCACGCTGCCGCTGCTGACGCCGATCATCTTCTTCAACCTGGTGCTCGAGATCATCAAGTCGTTCCAGTCGTTCACGCAGTCGTTCATCGTGAGCAACGGCACCGGCGGCCCCGCCGACTCGACGCTGTTCTACACGCTCTACCTCTACCTGAACGGTTTCAGGGACTACGACATGGGCTACGCGGCCGCGATGGCGTGGGTCCTGCTGCTCATCATCGCCGGGCTGACCGGGGTGAACTTCCTCGCTTCCAAGTATTGGGTCTTCTATGGCGACACCAAGTAGGCCGCTTCCGGTTCTGTTCCGCCCGCTCAAGGGCGGACCGGTGGTCAAGCACCTCCTGCTGATCGGCTTCGGCGTGATCATGCTCTATCCGCTGCTCTGGATGGTCTCCAGCTCGCTCAAGCCGGAGGAGCTCATCTTCCGGCAGCCCGGCCTGCTGCCGAACGAGGTCACGCTGGACAACTACACCGAGGGCTGGACCGCGCTGAAGCACCCCTTCGGCTACTACCTGTGGAACTCCGCGGTCATCACCGCGCTGTCGGTGGTGGCGAACCTGGTGGCCTGCTCGCTGGCCGCCTACGCCTTCGCGCGGCTGAACTTCCCGCTGAAGAAACTCTGGTTCACGATCATGCTGGGCACGATCATGTTGCCGCACCACGTGGTGATCGTGCCGCAGTACATCATGTTCTCCGAGCTGGACCTGATCAACACGATCTGGCCGCTGGTCATGCCGAAGGTGCTGGCCACCGACGCGTTCTTCATCTTCCTCATGGTGCAGTTCATCCGCACCCTGCCGAGGGAGCTGGACGAGGCGGCCGAGATCGACGGCGCGGGCTACTGGCGCATCTTCATCAGGGTCGTCATGCCGCTCTCGCTGCCCGCCCTGGCCACCACCGCGATCTTCACGTTCATCTGGACGTGGAACGACTTCCTCAGCCAGCTGCTCTATCTCAACAACCCGGACAACTTCACTGTCCCGGTCGCGTTGCGGACGTTCCTGGACTCTAGTGGAGAGTCGTCGTGGGGCCCTATGTTCGCCATGTCGATCATCGCGCTCGGCCCGATCTTCGGCTTCTTCCTGGCCGGGCAGAAGTACCTGATCCGTGGTGTCGCCACCACGGGACTGAAGTAGTTACCCCACCCCCCAACCCAAGAAGACCCCCCTAGGAGGTAGAGCCGTGAGCTCTGGCAAGAAGATGTGGTCGGCGGCCCTGCTCGCCACCGCCGTGCTGGCGGTCACCGCGGCCTGCGGCAGTGACAGCGGCGGCGAGAGCGCCGACGGCAAGGTCAAGGTGCGCTTCTCCTACTGGGGCAGCGACGCGCGGCAGAAGATGACCGAAGAGGCGATCAAGAAGTTCGAGGCGAAGAACCCGAACATCGACATCGAGGGCGAGTTCTCCGACTTCGGCAGCTACTACGAGACGCTGGCCACCAAGGTCGCGGGTAACGACGCGCCGGACGTCATCACCATCGAGATCCGCGGCCTGCGCGAATACGCCGAGCGCGGCGCGCTGGCCGACCTCGCCGGCAAGGTCAACACCGCCGACATCGACGCCAAGGTGCTGGCCACCGGCTCCCTCGACGGCAAGCAGTACGCCATCCCCACCGGCGTCAACGCCTTCAGCCTGGTCGTCAACCCGGACCTGGTCGAGAAGAACGGGCAGAAGCTGCCCGACGACACCACGTGGACCTGGAAGGACTACGTCGACCTGGCGACGAAGATCACCGCGGAGAGCGGCGGCAAGGTCTTCGGCACGCAGCAGAGCTTCAACCCGGGCTACCTGCAGATCTTCGCCGCCCAGCGCGGCGAGCAGTTCTACCAGGGCAACAAGCTCGGCATCTCGCCTGACACGCTCAAGGCGTGGTGGGCCAACATGCAGGACCTGATCAAGTCCAAGGGCACCCCCGACGCCGCCAAGAGCGTCGAGATCGGCGCCCAGAGCGTGGACCAGTCGCTGCTCGGCACCAACACCGGTGCGATGGGCATGTGGTGGAGCAACCAGCTCGGCGCCATCAACAAGGCGTCGGGCCAGGAGGTCGGCCTGCTGCGGATGCCGAAGGCGGAGGGCGCCACCACCGGCGGCATGTTCCTGCAGCCGGCGATGCTCTACACCGCCTCGTCGAAGACCGAGCACCCGGCCGAGGCCGCCAAGTTCATCGACTTCATGATCAACGACCCCGAGGCGGGCGAGATCATCCTGAGCGACCGCGGCCTGCCGGCCAGCTCCAAGGTGCTGGCGGCGGTCAAGGACAAGCTGCCGGCCACCGACATCAAGACGCTCGACTTCATCGACGAGGTCAGGAGCGAGCTGTCGGACCCGCCGGCCGCGCCGCCCAAGGGCGCCAGCGCCATGGAAGACATCCTGACGCGGTATTCGGAGGAGGTCCTGTTCGGCAGGATGACCCCCGACGACGCCGCACAGAAGTTCCTGACCGAGGCCAACGCCTCGATCGCGGGCTGATCCTTCGCGACAAAGGAGAGACATGAAGTACGCGTTCGTCGGGCTCGGGCACCGCGCGCAGATGTACGTCGACGCGCTGCTCGGGGAGTGGCGCGACGCCGGCACCATCGTCGCCCTGTGCGACACCAACCGCACCCGCATGGACTACTACGCCGAGCGGATCGGTGCCCAGGTGCCGCGTTTCTCGCCCGCTGAGTTCGGCAAGGTGCTCGAGCTCGCCGACGCGGTCATCGTCACCACGGTCGACGCCGCGCACGCCCGTTACGTGTGCGCGGCGCTCGACGCCGGCAAGGACGTCGTCGTCGAGAAGCCGCTCACCGTCGACGCCGAGGGTTGCGCGGCCATCGCGGCGTCGGCCGAGCGCAGCAGCGGCAAGCTGATCGTCACCTTCAACTACCGCTACTCGCCGCGCAACTCCGCCGTGCGCCGCATCCTCGTGGACGGCGCGATCGGCGAGGTGACCTCCGTGCACTTCGAGTGGACGCTCGACACGATCCACGGCGCCGACTACTTCCGCCGCTGGCACCGCGACAGGGACAGCTCGGGCGGCCTGCTCGTGCACAAGTCCACCCACCACTTCGACCTGGTCAACTGGTGGCTGGCGGCGGCGCCCGAACTGGTCTTCGCCCAGACCGACCTGCGCTTCTACGGCGCCGAGAACGCCAGGAAGCGCGGGCTCGACCCCCGTCCCGAGCGCGGGCAGGGCGCCCCCGGCCTGGGCAGCGACCCGTTCATCCTGGACATCTCCGCCGACCCGCGCCTCAAGCGCCTCTACCTCGACGCCGAGCACGAGGACGGCTACGTGCGCGACCAGGACGTCTTCGGCGAGGGCGTCACCATCGACGACAACATGTCCGTGCTGGTGCGCTACACCAACCGCGCGATCATGACGTACTCGCTGCACGCCCACGCCCCCTGGGAGGGTTACCGCGTGGCCTTCAACGGCACGGAGGGGCGGCTGGAGCTGGACGTCGTCGAGCGGGAGTGGACCCCGCCGCACGCCGCCATCGACCCGAGCGCCGCCTCCAAGGAGCACGCGTCGGGGGCGTGGGAGCGGCTGACGCTGCGCCGCCACTGGAGCAGGCCGGAGGAGGTGCCGATCGAGAGCGGGGCCGGCGGGCACGGTGGTGGGCATGGCGGTGGCGACCGCCTGCTGCTCGACGACGTCTTCCGCGGCCCTGGCGGCGACCCGCTGGCGCGGCAGGCCGGCTACCGCGACGGCATCCGCAGCGTGCTGACGGGCGTCGCGGCCACCATGTCCGCCCGCACCGGGGCCCCCGTGGTCCTGGAGGACGACGGCACGCGTGTTCGCTGAGCTGGCGGAGATCGCCGCGGCGCAGCGCGGGCTTCACCCCGTGCTCGGGGGGCCCGAGCTGCGCGCGGCGGCCCGTACGGCGATGGGGGTGCTCGACCTGGCCGCCGGTGACGTGCGGGTCGAGCGCACCTGGACCGACGGCGACCTGGCGGGCGAGGAGCTGTCCTGGTCGGTGGGGTTCGGGCCGCGCACCCGCGCGTTCCTGCTGCGCCCGCGCGACGCGGACGGGCCGCTGCCCGGGGTGGTGGCGCTGCACTGCCACGCCGGGATGAAATGGGCCGGGAAGGAGAAGATCGCCGACGGTCCCGAAGGGCCGTCGCCCGAGGTGATCAGGCTACGGCAGGACCTGTACGGCGGGCGCGCGTTCGTCAACGAGCTGGCCCGCCGGGGCTTCGCGGTGCTCGCGCACGACGTGTTCGTCTGGGGCAGCCGCCGCTTCCCGCTGGAGACCGGGGACGGCCCGGAGAGCGAGGCCGACCGCTACGACCTGGCCGCCGTCGCGCACGAGCACGTCGTGGCCAAACACTGCGCGATGCTCGGCACGTCGTTCGCGGGCGTGGTCGCGGGCGAGGACCTGGCCGCGGCGGCGTACCTGCGCTCCCGGCCGGACGTCGGGCCGGTCGGGTGCGCGGGCCTGTCGGGCGGCGGGCTGCGCGCCGGGCTGCTCGGCGCCTTCGACCCGCAGGTGCGCGCGGTCGTCGTCGCGGCGATGATGTCCTCCTACCGCGACATGCTCGGCGGGCACGTCGCCAAGCACACCTGGATGTTCTACCCGCCGGGGCTGCCCCGGCTGGGCGACTGGCCCGACCTGGTGGCCGCCCGCGCCCCCGGCCCTCTCATGGTCCAGTACGCCCTGCGCGACGACCTGTTCCCCGAGCCGGGGATGCGGCGCGCCCACGCCACGATCGGCGAACGTTACCGCGACGCCCCGGAAGCGTACGAGGCGGTGTTCGCCGACGTGCCGCACAGCTTCGACGTGCCCATGCAGGAGCGGGCCTTCGACTGGCTGGCCCGCCGGTTGGCGGGCTGACGGACGGCCGCCGCCCGGCCTGCCACGGGCGGCGGCGCTCCTGCCACGTGCGGTGCTAGTCGGACTTCTTCCAGGTGGCGATGAGCTTGTCGTAGTCGAGCGTCTCGGGCTTGCCGCGCTCGTCGGTCAGCTTCGGCGCGGGGGCGCCGGGCTGGTCGTACCAGTACTGGGCGTCACGCTCCGGGTTGAGCTTCGGCGCGCACTGGCCGCCGTAGCCCTCCCGCTCGCGTGAGAGCCGCTCCAGCCGGGACAGGATGTCGTCCTGCTGCTTGGCCAGGTTGTCCATCGACTGCTGCGGCGTGGTCTCGCCGGTCACGGCCGTGGCCACGTTCTGCCACCACAGCTGGGCCAGCTTGGGGTAGTCGGGCACGTTGGTGCCGGTCGGGGTCCACTGCTTGCGGGCCGGCGAGCCGTAGAACTCGATGAGCCCGCCGTACTTCTTGGAGTTCTCGGCGAAGTAGTCGCTCCTGATGTCGGAGTCGCGGATGAACGTCAGGCCGACGATCGACTTCTTCAGCGACACGGTCTTCGACGTGACGAACTGCGCGTACAGCCAGGCGGCGGCCCTGCGCTCCTCCGGCGTGCTCTTCAGCAGCGTCCACGAGCCCGCGTCCTGGTAGCCGAGCTTGTTGCCCTCCTTCCAGTACGCCCCGTGCGGGCTCGGCGCGATGCGCCACCTGGGCGTGCCGTCCTCGTTGACCACGGACAGCCCTGGCTTGGTCATGTCGGCGGTGAACGAGGTGTACCAGAAGATCTGCTGGGCGATGTGGCCCTGGGCGGGGACCGGGCCCGCCTCGCTGAAGTTCATGCCCGCCGCTTCCTTGGGGGCGTACTTCTTGAGCCAGTCGACGTACTTGGTGAGCGAGTAGACCGCCGCGGGGCCGTTGGTGTCGCCGCCGCGCGTGACGGACGAGCCGACCGGGCGGCAGTTCTCGACCCTGATGCCCCAGTCGTCCACCGGCAGGCCGTTGGGGATTCCGGGGTCGCCGTTGCCCGCCATGGACAACCACGAGTCGGTGAAGCGCCAGCCCAGCGACGGGTCCTTGCGGCCGTAGTCCATGTGGCCGTAGACCTTCTTGCCGTCGATGGTGCCGTCGCCGTTGACCTTGTTGGTGAAGAAGTCGGCGATGTCCTCGTAGGCCGCCCAGTTGACCGGCACGCCGAGGTCGTAGCCGTAGGCGTCCTTGAACTGCTTCTTGATGTCGGGGTCGGTGAACCAGTCGTAGCGGAACCAGTAGAGGTTGGCGAACTGCTGGTCGGGCAGCTGGTAGATCTTCTTGTCGGGGCCGGTGGTGAAGCTGATGCCGATGAAGTCGTCGAGGTCGAGCGTGGGCGAGGTGACGTTCTTGCCCTCGCCGGCCATGTAGTCCGACAGCGGGAGCACGTAGTCGCCGCGCGAGTGGGTGCCGATGAGGTCGGAGTCGTTGACGTAGGCGTCGTAGATGTTCTGGTCGCCCTGGATCTGGGTCTGCAGCTTCTCGATGACGTCACCCTCCTGGATCAGATCGTGCTTGATCTTGATCCCGGTGATCTCGGTGAACGCCTTGGCCAGCTGGCGCGACTCGTACTCGTGCGTGGTGATCGTCTCGGAGACCACGTTGATCTGCATGCCCCGGTACGGGGCCGCGGCCTTCATGAACCACTCCATCTCGGCGAGCTGCTCGTCCTTGCTCAGCGTGCTCGGGGTGAACTCCTCCGACACCCACCGCTGGGCGGCGGCCCGGCCGTCGGCCTCCTTGAAGTCGCTCGTGGGCTTGTCCGCGCCCTGCGTGCAGCCGGCCACCACCAGGATGAGCGCCGCCGCCCCCATGGTCGCGGACCTCGTCGTCCGTCGCCTCATCGTCTGACTCCCTTTCCGTTAGCCCCATATGCCGATCGCGACCGCCACGAGCAGCGCGCAGCCGAGCGCGATCCACATGGACAGGTCGGTGATTGCGATCCAGCCCGCCAGCACGACGGCGGCGCTGATCAGGCCGATGTAGAGCCGGTCGCCCCGATCGGTCTCGATGCGCAGGAAGCCCCGCCTGGCCACGGGAGGCGAGATGCGGCCCCAGACCGTCATGACGATCAGCAGCACGGCGAGTCCGGCGAAGACCAGGGCCGTGGGGACGGTCCAGACCATCCAGTCGAGCACGGCTACACCCTCCCCATGGCGAAGCCCTTGGCGATGTAGTTGCGGACGAACCAGATGACGATCGCGCCCGGCACGATCGTCAGCACTCCGGCGGTCGCCAGCAGGCCCCAGTCGACGCCCGCCGCGCTCACCGTCCGCGTCATCGACGCGGCGATGGGCTTGGCGTTCACCGAGGTGATGGTCCTGGCGATCAGGAGTTCGACCCAGCTGAACATGAAGCAGAAGAACGCGGTCACGCCGATGGCCGAGCGGATCATCGGCAGGAATATCCGGATGAAGAAGCGCGGCAGCGAATAGCCGTCGATCGCGGCGGTCTCGTCGATCTCCCGGGGAATTCCCGACATGAAACCCTCGAGAATCCAGACGGCGAGCGGCACGTTGAAGAGCATGTGCGCGATGGCCACGCCGAGGTGCGTGTCGAAGAGGCCGACGCTCTGGTAGATCTGGAAGAACGGCAGCAGGAACACCGCCGGCGGCGCCATCCGGTTCGTCAGCAGCCAGAAGAACAGATGTTTGTCACCGGCGAACCGGAAACGCGAGAAGGCGTAGGCCGCGGGCAACGCCACGATGAGCGACATCACGGCGTTGAGCGAGGTGTAGATGATGGAGTTGAGATAGCTCGAATACCACGACGTCTCCCCGAAGAACGTGGCGTAGTTGTCGAACGTCACGCGTTCGGGGATGAGCGAGAAACTGCCGAGGATGTCCTCGTTCGGCCGGATCGACATGCCGAACATCCACAGGATCGGCAACATGAGCGTGGCCACGTAGAGCCAGAGGACCGTGCGCGCCCACGGGAGCCGTCTCATCGGTTCACCTTCCCGACCTGGTCAGCACGGTGAAGAAGACGTAACAGAGGACCTGGACGAACAGGAAGTAGAGCAGCGAGAACGCGCCCGCCGGGCCCAGGTCGAACTGGCCGACCGCGATCTTCGACAGCAGGATGCTCAGGAACGACGTCGCGTTCCCGGGGCCGCCGCCCGTCACCACGAACGGCTCGGTGTAGATCATGAAGCTGTCCATGAACCTGAGCAGGATCGCGATCGTCAGCACCCCGCGCAGCCGGGGCAGCTGGATGTGGCGGAAGGTCGCCCACGCCGAGGCGCCGTCGATCTGCGCGGCCTGGAAATACGGCTGGGGGATCGAGCGCAGCCCCGCGTATGCCAGCAGCGCCACCAGCGGCGTCCAGTGCCACACGTCCATGACCAGCACGGTGAGCCAGGCGTCGGTGGAGTCGAGCGTGTAGTTGAAGTTGACGCCGAGCACGTTGTTGATCGCCCAGCCGCCCAGGCCGATGTCGCCGCGGGCGAAGATCTGCCAGATGGTGCCCACCACGTTCCACGGGATGAGCAGCGGCAGGGCGACCAGCACCAGCGCCACCGACACCGAGACGCCGCGGCGCGGCATCGCCACGGCGATGGCCACCCCGAGCGGGATCTCGATCAGCAGCACCTGCGCCGAGAACAGCAGCGTGCGCACGAACGCCCCGCGCACCTCGGGGTCGCGGGCGACGTCCCGGAACCACTCCAGGCCGACGAAGATGCGCTCGCTCGGGCTGAAGACGTCCTGGACGGAGTAGTTGACCACGGTCATCAGCGGGATCACCGCCGTGAACGCCACCGACACGACCACCGGCAGGACCAGCCACCACGCGCGGTTGTTCTTCGGCCTGGGGTCCACCCGGGCGTCCTTGGCCTCCTCGGCCGGAGGGGGCGCGGGTTCGGCGGCGCCGGCCGGGCTCTGCGCGACGGTGGTCTGGTCGGTCATGTCGGCCCCCTTCCGTTCAGCGGCGCGAGGGAGCCGCACCTGACCTCGTCGCGGAACAGGAACGTCCGCTCGGCGGGGAAGTGGAGGAACACGGCCTTATCCGGCTCGCAGGCGGAGCCCGCCTCGGTCTTGACGACCACCGGGTGCTCGCCGACCCGGGTGTGCACGAGGTCGTACGCGCCCATGCGGTCGATCCCGGTGACCGTGGCGGAGGCGCCGGGGGAGGCGTCGGGCCCGGCGATCCGGACGAACTCGGGCCGCACCCCGATCCTGACCGGTCCCGGCGGCAGCCCGTCGGGCGCGGCGCCCACGTCGGTGGTGCCGACGCGTACGACGGCGCCGTCGATCTCGGCGGGCACCATGTTCATGCCCGGCGAGCCGATGAAGTGCCCCACGAACTCGTGCGCCGGCGACAGGAACAGCTCGGCCGGCGGGCCGGCCTGCACCATCGCCCCGTCGTTGAGCACCACGACCTCGTCGGCGAAGGTCAGCGCCTCCGTCTGGTCGTGGGTGACGTAGATCAGCGTGTGGCCGGTGTCGCGGTGGATCTCCTTGAGCTTGCTGCGCAGCGTCCACTTGAGCGCCGGGTCGACCACGGTCAGCGGCTCGTCCAGCAGGACCGCCGCCACCTGGGGGCGCACCAGGCCACGGCCCAGGCTGACGATCTGCTGGCGGCCCGGGTCGAGCCGGCGCGACCTGCGGCGCAGCACGTGGTCGAGGCCGAGGAGCTGGGAGACCTGGCGAACGCGCTGGTCGACCTCTTTCTTGGGAAATTTCCGGTTGCGGAGGGGGAAGGCGAGGTTGTCGTAGACCGACATCTCCTCGTACAGGACCGGGAACTGGAAGACCTGCGCGATGTTGCGGCCGGCCGTCGGCACGCCGGTGACCTCGCGGTCGCCGAACCAGATCCGGCCCGCCGTGGGCGTGATCAGGCCGGAGATGATGTTCAGCAGCGTGGTCTTGCCGCAGCCGCTCGGCCCCAGCAGCGCGTACGCCCGGGAGCTCTGCCACGTCCAGGTCATCGGCTTGAGCGCCCACGTGCGGCCGCCGTCGTAGCTGTGCCCCACGCCTTCGAGGCGGATGTCAGCCATGCAGGTCGACCTCCGCGGCGCTGGTGGCGAGCAGGCGTCCCCCGGACTCGTCGAAGACGAAGACGTGCGCCGGGTCCACGTAGGCGACCGTGGACTCGCCCGGCGTGAAGAGCTGGGTGCCCTCCAGGTGGGCGACCAGGTGGAGGCCGCCTTGGAGCAGCAGGTGCAGGAACGTCGCGCTGCCGGTGACCTCGGCGAGCCGGATCTCGGCGGGCAGTTCGAGCGCGGCGTCGCCGTTGGGGGTGATGCCGACCTGGTGGGGGCGCACGCCGAGCATGACGCGGTGGCCGTCGGCGTGGGCGCGGGGCGCGGGGAACGAGGTGCCGAGGCACTCGATGCGGCCGTCGCGTACGACGCCGGGCAGCAGGTTGAGCGGCGGGTCGCTGAGCGTGGCCGCCACGGCCAGCGTGGGCGGGTGGGCGTACATCTCGGCCACCTCGCCGGTGTGCCGGACCCTGCCCTCTCCCAGGACCACGGTCGGCGCGGCGAACGTCAGCGCCTCGTTCGGGTCGGCGGTGGCGTAGAGGACGACGCCGGGGGAGCCGGCGAACATGGTCTTCAGGTCGGCGCGGAGTTGTTCGCGCAACTTGAAGTCCAGGTTGGCCAGGGGCTCGTCGAGCAGCAGCACGTCGACGGGGCGGGCCAGGGCGCGGGCGATGGCGGTGCGCTGCTGCTGGCCGCCCGACAGCTCGGCGGGCCGGCGGTCGAGCAGCCCCGCGATGCCCATGAGCTCGGCCACCTCGCGGACCCGCCGGTCGATCCCGTCGCGGCGGAACTTCGGGTCGAGGCGGAGCGGCGAGGCGATGTTCTCGTAGACGGTCAGGGACGGGTAGTTGATGAACTGCTGATAGACGAAGGCGACCGAGCGTTTGCGCACGGAAATGCCGGTCACGTCCTTTCCGTCGACCACCACCCGGCCGGAGTCGGGCGGCAGTAAACCGGCTGCGACGCGCATCAATGTCGTCTTTCCCGCGGTCATGGGGCCGACGAGGGTGGTCATTCCATTCGGTAATTCCAGGTGAATGTCGTCGAGCCAGGTCTCCCCGCGCCGCCGCACGAAGACGCCATCGAGTATCAGCGTCACGGTGCCCGGTCCTCTCTGCCGGCGCATGATCAGTTCCTCTGCTCTCCATCTAACATGATCTGGTTGTGCGTGCAAAGGGGGCAGTTGCTAACACAGTTAATGGCGGGGCTGTTGTGCGTCAGGATTCGATGCCGAGATAGTGGTGAACGGCCGGGCCTATCGCCTCGACGACTTCTTCCCTGGTCAGCGCGACCATGGGAGGGATGGCCAGAACATAACGGCATAGGGCCATTCCGAGTATTTGCGCCGAGACGAGTCCGGCCCGGACCGGAGCGCCCTCCGGATCTCCGGTCAGGGCGGCCGCGACGGGAACGAGCTGTGCGACGAAGACGGTGCGCATGCGCTCGGCCGCCGCCGCGTTCGTGACGCCCGTGCGCAGCAGGATCTGCAGGGTCTCGTCGGACTCCCAGCGCTCCAGGAAGTGGCGCACGAGCGCGGCGGCGACCTCGCCGGGCGGCGTGCCGAGCAGGTCGGGCAGGTTCAGGTGGATGGCGCACGCCGCCGCGAACAACCGGTCCTTGTTGCCGAAGCAGCGCATGACCTGGCCCGGGTCGACGCCCGCGTCGGCGGCGATGGCTCTGATCGTGGCCCGGTCGTAGCCGTCGGCGGCGAACCGCTCGCGGGCCGCGGCCAGGATGATCGCTTTCGTCTCGCTGGAGGATCTCCTCATGCCAACAACTGTAGGCCAACAACTGTTGACATCCAGGGTGGCCGGATCTAACGTCAACAGTTGTTGGCCTACGAACGTTGGCTCTCCTGAGGAGGAGACATGATCAACACAGACGTGCTCGTCGTCGGCGCCGGCCCGGTGGGGCTGGCCACCGCCGTCGTCCTGACCCGGCTCGGCCACCACGTGGTGGTCGTCGACGGGCAGGCCGAGGGCGCCAACACCTCCAGGGCCGCCGTCGTGCACTCCCGCACCCTCGAACTGCTGGAGCCGTACGGCGTCACGCAGGCGCTCGTCGAGCGCGGGGTGCACACGCCCCGCTTCACCATCCGCGACCGCGATCGGCTGCTGGTGCCGGTGCCCTTCGACGGGCTGCCCACGCGCTACCCGTACACGCTGATGATCTCCCAGGCGGACACGGAGGCGTACCTGCTGGCCCGGCTGAAGGAGCTGGGCGGCGAGGTGTTGCGGCCCGTGCGGGTGACCTCGTTCGCGCAGGACGCCGGCGGTGTCACCGCCGCGCTCGACGACGGGCGCTCGGTCCGGGCCGCCTACCTGGTGGGCGCCGACGGCATGCACAGCCTCGTACGCGAGCAGTCGGGCATCGCCTTCGGCGGCGGCACCTACGCCGAGTCGTTCACCCTCGCCGACGTGCGGCTGAGCGGCGGCGTGCCGCCCGACGACGTCATCCTGTACTTCTCGCCCGAAGGCCTCGTGGTGGTCGCGCCGCTGCCCGACGGGCTGCACCGGATCGTGGCCACCGTCGACGAGGCCCCGCACGAGCCCGGCGTGGCGTTCGTGCAGCGGCTGCTCGCCACGCGCGGGCCCGAGGCCGTGCCCGCCGTGGTGGAGGAGGTGGTGTGGGGATCGCGCTTCCGCGTCCACCACCGCATCGCGGAGACGTACAGGAAGGGGCGGGTGCTGCTGGCCGGCGACGCGGCGCACGTGCACTCGCCGGCCGGCGGGCAGGGCATGAACCTCGGCATCGAGGACGCCGTCATGCTGGGCGAGACGTTGTCAAAAGTGCTCGGAGGCGGCTCGCCCGACCTGCTCGACGGCTACGCCGCGGCCCGCCGCCCCGTCGCCGAGAAGGTCGTGGGGCTGGCGAGCCGCCTGACGACGCTGGCCACCATGAGCGCCGCCAGGAGGCCGCTGCGCAACCTCGTGCTGCGGCTGGCGGGCCGGCTGCCCGCCGTGCGCCGCCGCCTGGCCTGGCAGCTGTCCGGCCTGGACCGGCGCTGAGCGCCGGCCGCCCGCATGGCGAGGACGTGGCCTTCTACGGCATCAGGCGGCCTCAAGGACGAAGAACAGGAAACACACGAAGGAATCCGTGGGCCTGTCCGCGAAGGCGTCGGGGAAGAGCTCGCGTGCGCCCGGCGCTGGGGGTGGCTCGCTCATGACCGCGATCCGGAAGCCCGCTGCGGAGAAGGCGTCGGTCATCGCGTGCAGCGGCCGGCCATAGAAGCGCATCAACGCGGTGTGCCCGCCGAGGGTCCATTCCTCACGAGTCTCGCGGACCCCGAAATAGCCGCCGCCGGAACGGGCCGCCTCCAGGAAGTCGACGAACGGGTGGTTGACGGACACGATCAGCCGGCCGCCGGGCCTCAGCACCCGCCGCAGCTCGGCCAGCGGCGCCGTCCAGTCCGCCAGGTAGTGCAAAACCAGGGAGGCGACGACATCGTCGAACGCGGCGTCGGGGAACGGCAGCCGATCGCTCAGGTCGGCCAGGTGCAGGTCCGCATCGTCGCCGAGCCGCCGCCGGGCCAGCTCCAGCATCTTGGCGCTGGAGTCGAAGCCCGTCACGACGGCGCCCCGGTCGCGCAGCGCCGCGGACAGCGGGCCGGAGCCGCAACCGGCGTCGAGGATCCGCCGGCCGGCCACGTCACCGGCCAGGTCCAGCATCGCGGGCCGCTCGTAGTAGGCGTTGATGAGGCTGGTCTCGTTCTCGGCCGAGTACGCCTCGGCGAAGCTGTCGTAGTCGTTGGGCACCGCCCGCTCCGTGCCCTCGGAGACAGGACCAATCCACGACGGCTGCAGGGGGGCCGGGATGTCCGACGGCCCGGCGGGACTCTTGGAAGCGAAAGCCATACGGGCGATCCTGGCACCTTCTAAGGAAGGATGGAGTCCACGTAGCCGCGTCCACCCGCACCGCCGCGCCCGTCGTGGCCGAGGCGAGCGGCGAGCTCAGTCCGCGATCAGCCGCCCCCGGGCACGCACCGGGTCCGGCGCCGGTGCGTAGGCTGGGGTGCGGGCGTGGAAGGGGCGTGGGTGCACCGGATCCTCTGGTCGATCGTCGCGGTCGCTCTCGTCGTGGGCGCGTTCGTGCCCGGCAGCTCCGAGCCCGAGGAGTGCCCGCCGCGCGACACCCGGGTCGCCGCCCCCTACGCGATCACCGGCTACTGGGTCATCCCGCGGGCCGACCGCTGCGTCACCCAGCGCATGGTGGAGGCGATCCACACCATCGGCGGCGACACGCTCGTCACGTTCGGCCCGCGTTTCAACGCCCGCGAGGACCCCGAGTTCGCCGCCTGCCGCGTCGACGGCCGCCCGTGCGCGCAGGTGCCGGGCAAGCGGATCCGGCGGGTCTACACGTACACGACCAGCGAGGAGTTCGGCAAAGGCATGCTGCGCTGCCCCGGGCTCGAGCGGCGGATCGAGAGCGGGGACCGCGTCTTCTACCGGCTGTCGCTGGCCGATGACTGCCGCGAACGCGAGCACGACCTCGTGCTCGTCGCCACGGACGGCGACGGCCTGGGCAACCTGATGGCCGAGGCGGCGGCGTACGGCATGAAGGTCTTCCCCGGGCTGCCCGCGGCCGCGCAGCGGGAGGACAAGCCGTGGGAGCCCGACCACGACCACACCGGCGCGCTGAACGCCTTCACCGCTCGGGTGCTGGCCGACTACCGGGCGCGCTTCGGGGCGTCCGGCGCCTTCGGCGGGGTCTACCAGTCGTTCGAGCTGGCCATGCGGGACCGCGCGCCGAAGGACCCGATCATCGAGCTCTACGCCGCCCAGCACGCCGTAGTCGCCGGCGCCCTGCCGGGCAAGCCGATCCTGGTCAGCCCGTACATCGACGCCCGCCGCGGGCGCGGGTTCCCGCCCGAGCAGGCGGGCGACGGCATGGAGGACATCGCGGCGACGCGGGCCGGCGCGCCCATGGCCATCGCCGTCCAGGACGGGCGCGGCACGGGCAAGGTGCCGGTCCACGGCCCGCACGAGGCCGGCGCCACGGTCGTGCCGCGGCTGGTGCCCGTGGTGGGCGAGGTCAGCAACGCCCAGGCCTACTACGGGGCCACGCGCGAATACGTCGAGGCGGCCGCCGCCAAGGTGCCCGACGGGGTGGAGCTGTGGGTGAACGTCGAAGGCTTCGAACCCACCCCGGCCGCCGGCGAGTGCGGGCGGGTCGATCCGCCGCCGCTGCGCGGGCGGACCACGAAGAGCCGGCTCGACTCGCAGATCATGGCCTCGGGCCCGCACGCCACGAAGATCATCTCGTACGGGTGGGATCCGTTCTTCACCTGCCAGGCCCGCCACGACACGCCCTCGCTGGCCGACGACATCGCGAGCGGCTGGCAGCAGCCCATCATCGTCAACGCCGTCAGGCAGGACAGGAACGGGCGGGCCGGCATCCTGGTCCAGGGCCACAACCTGCGGGGCGGCTCGCTGCGCTTCGACCCGCAGGGCGCGGTGGTCCGGCAGGAGTGGCACTCCGGCGGCCGGTTCGAGTCGGCCTGGGCACCGTACGTTCCTCCGGGCCCCTGGACCTCCGTCACGGCCACGAACGGCGCCGGCCGCACCAGCACGAGCCCGTACGTGATCCGCTAGGCGAGCGCCGCGACGAGGATGCCGGCGAGCAGGGTCGCCTCGCCGCCGCCTTCGTCCCGCCCGGGGTCGACGACGAGAGGCTCGCCGGCAGGTGGCGGGTCCCATGCGCTTTTGTCGAGGAATCTCCCTGGATTGGCGGTGAAGGTCAGGCCTGTGATGTTCTGATGGCCGGGGGATGGCGCGTGAGGGCATGGATGGGCCGGTCGTTGCGGGTGCGGCTGGCGATGTTCGCCGGCAGCGCGATGCTGCTGCTGATCATTGTCGTCAGCGCATTCGTGCTGCACGGCATCCGCGACGAGCTCGCCGACATCCAGGCGCAGGAGATGTCGGGCAGGGCCGTGTCCGTGCTGCTCAAGATCAAGGAGAACCGCCTGCCCCAGGTGCTGGATAACGCCGGGCTCGACGGCGTCCAGGTCATCGACCCGTCGGGGCGCCCGGTCACCTCGACGATCAACCTGGTCGGGCTGCCCAGGCAGACGACGGCGATCCCCCGGGACGGCCAGGCCAACGCAGTCGCTGAGCTCTGCGGGCTGAGCGGCTTCCCCGGCGAGTGCAAGATCGTGGTCGCCGTGACCGCGTACCAGCCGGACGGTGAGTGGATCATCTACGCCTTCGAGCCGGCGATGCCCTGGTACGTCGGACCCCAGGTGATCCTCTCGCAGGTCGCCCTCGCGGCGGCGCTGGTCGCGCTGACCTGGTTCGCGGTGTGGCGCGCCACGACCAGGACACTCGCCCCCGTCAGCGCCATCACGAAGCGGCTGGCCGAGATCACCGCGTTCGGCGGCGGGATGCGCGTGCCCGTGCCGCAGAGCGATGACGAGATCGCGGCCCTGGCCGAGACCGCCAACCGCACCCTGGAGCGGCTGGAGACGGCGATGCGGGAGAAGGAGCTCGCGATGGAACGGCAGCGCAGGTTCGCCGCCGACGCCTCGCACGACCTGCGCAGCCCGATCACCGCCATGCGCGCCCAGATCGAGGAGGCCCGGCTCTACCCCGAGGAGACCGACTGGATGGAGACGAGCGACGAGGTGCTCGCCAGCCTGGACCGGTTGCAGGGGATCGTCTCCGACCTGCTGGTGCTGACCAGGCTGGACGCGGGCGCCCCTAGCCGTCGTGAACCCGTGGACCTGGCCGAGTCGGTCGCAGCCGAGGTCGTGCGGCGGCGTTCGAAGCGGGTCGTCACCGACGTGCGGCGGGACGTGGTCGTCACGGGTGACCGGCTGCAACTGGCCCGCCTGCTGACGAACCTCATGGACAACGCCGACCGGCACGCCGAGAGCCAGATCACCGTGACGGTGCGGAAGGAGGACGGGCAGGCCGTGCTGGAGGTCCTCGACGACGGCGAGGGCATCGCGCCCGACCAGCGCGAGGTCATCTTCGAACGGTTCGCCCGCCTGGACGCCGCGCGCAACCGCGACGCCGGTGGCAGCGGGCTCGGGCTGCCCATCGCCCGCGAGATCGCCACGGCCCACGGCGGCACGCTGACCGTCGAGGACTCCGAGCGCGGCGCCCGGTTCGTCTACAGGATGCCGCTCCGAGACGCGTGAGCCCCGACGGTTCACCCGTACGCGGCCGTGCTCTCCCGGACGATCAGCTCCGTGGCCAGCTCCACCCGCTTCGTCTCCGGCACGTCACCGTGGCCCATGGCCAGCACCGTACGGGTGGCCAGGGCCGCCATCTCCTGCAGCGGCTGCCGCACGGTCGTCAGCGGCGGCCAGGCCGACTTGGCCAGCGGCAGGTCGTCGAAGCCCACCACGCTCAGATCCTCGGGGACGCGCAGCCCGCGCTGCCTGGCCGCCTCCAAGACGCCGAACGCCATCAGGTCGCTGTGCGCGAAGATGGCCGTGGGCGGGTCGTCGAGGTCGAGCAGGGCGTGGGCCTGGTCGTGGCCGGAGTCGACCAGGAACGTGCCGCGCCTGATCAGCTCGGGCGCCACGGGCAGCCCGGCCGTCTCCAGCGCGGCACGATAGCCGTCGATCCTGGCCTGGCTGCAGAGCATGTCGGACAGGCCGCTGATCATGCCGATCCTGCGGTGGCCCAGCTCCAGCAGGTGGCGGGTCGCGGCGAGGCCGCCGTTCCAGTTGGTGGCGCCCACCGAGACCACGCCGGGGGCGGGCTCGCCCTCGGGGTCGACCACCGCGAACGGCAGCGAACGGGCGCTGAGCTGGGCCTGGATGCCGGTCGACAGCTGAGAGGCGACGATCACCACACCGTCGGTCCTGCGCGCGGCCAGGCGTTCGAGCCAGTCGCGTCCCGGGCCTGCGTGCGTGTGCAGGACGGAGATGACCACGCTGGCCCCCGCCTCGTGGGCCGCGCCTTCCGCGCCCCGCACGATCTCCATGGCCCACGGCGACTCGATCTCGGCGAACACCAGGTCGACCAGGCCGGCCGGGGTGTCGTCCTGGCTGATGCGCCGTTGGTAGCCGTGCTCCTGCAACAGCCGCTCGACCCGGTGGCGGGTCGCGGGAGCGACTTCTGGACGTCCGTTGATGACCTTCGAGACCGTCGGGATGGAGACTCCGGCCTCCTCCGCGATCAGTGCGATCGTCACCCGCCTCTTCGCTGACACGTTCGGGAGTGTATCCGAAAGTTTCGGTTTGCCATCGCTCGGCCCCCAGGTGTTGACGCTTTACGTCGTGTTTACTTACGCTCCGAGCGTAGAAAGTATCGGGGGTTTGGCGAAATTTTCGATTCCTGAGGAAGGGACCCCTATGCGACGCAGTGTGGTGCTGATCGCGGCCCCCGTGCTGATCGCCGGGCTCATGACCGGCTGCGGCGGCGGAGAGTCCGCGTCACCCCAGGGCGATGGCGGCTCGCCCGGCAAGGTCACGCTCGAGTGGTGGCACCTGTCGACCGCCGACCCGCTCAAGACACTCTGGGCGCAGCGCGCCAAGGAGTTCATGGCCAAGAACCCGAACGTCACCATCAAGGCCACCGTCCTGGAGAACGACGCCTACAAGGCCAAGCTCACCACGGTGACGCAGTCGGGCAAGGCACCCGACATCTTCGCGACGTGGGGCGGCGGCGTGCTCCAGCAGCAGATCGACGCGGGACTGGTCAAGGACCTTTCCGGCGACGTCGCCGACGTCCTGCCGAACTTCACGCCCGCCGCGCTGAGCGCGTACCAGTTCGACGGCAAGACGTACGGGCTGCCGACCGACATCGGGCTGGTTGGTTTCTGGTACAACAAGAAACTTTTTGAGAAGGCGGGCATCAGCGAACCCCCCGCCACCTGGTCGGCGTTCCTCGAAGACGTCAAGAAGCTCAAGGCCGCGGGCATCACTCCGATCGCCCTGGCCGGCAAGGAGAAGTGGCCGGGCCACTACTACTGGGCCTACCTCGCCATGCGCATCGCCGGCCTCGACGCGCTCAAGCAGGCCGCCACCGACCACGACTTCACCAAACCGGACTTCGTGGCCGCGGGACAGCAGGTCAAGGCGCTGGCCGACCTGCAGCCGTTCCAGAAGGGCTTCCTGGGCGCCGGCTACGGCACCCCTGACGGCCAGGCGGCCACGATGGGCAACGGCAAGGCGGCCATGGAACTGATGGGCCAGTGGGCGCCGGTCACGCAGGAGGACGCGGGCGAGGGCCTCGGCGACGACCTCGGCTTCTTCCCCTTCCCCGCCGTCGAAGGCGGCAAGGGCTCGATCGGCGACGCCTTCGGCGGCGGCGGAGGGCTGGCCGTGGGCGCCGACGCGCCCAAGGAGGCCGTCGACTTCGTCAAGTACATGACCGAGATGGAGAACCACTCGAAGGCCGTCGAGGCGGGCGGCGTGCTGCCCGTGCTCAAGGGCGAGGAGAGCGCGGTCAAGGACGCCAACCTCAAGCAGGTGGCGACCCTGCTCGCCGAGACCACCGGCTACCAGCTCTACCTCGACCAGGCCTACCCGCCGGCCGTCGGCCAGCAGGTCAACGACAGCGTGGCCGAGCTCATCGGCGGCACGAAGACGCCGGAAGAGGTCTCCCAGGACATCACGGAAGTGGCCAAGAGCGAAGAATGACGACACTCACCAGAGGGCCGGAAGCGGTCAGGCTTCCGGCCCCCGCCCCTGCCAGCAGCCGGCGCGGACGCTGGGTGACCATCACCCTGTTCCTGCTGCCGGCGCTCGTCCTGTTCCTCCTCCTCGTCGTAACCCCCATGCTGGTGGCCGTCTACTCCAGCGCGTTCAAGTGGAACGGCTTCGGCGGGCTGCCGACCGACTTCATCGGCTTCGACAACTTCACCCGGCTGTTCAGCAGCGAGATCTTCGCCCAGGACCTGGGGCACCTGCTGGTGCTGGTCGTGTTCTCGATCTGCGTGCAACTGCCGTTCTCGCTGGCCCTCGCGATGCTGCTGAACCAGCGCATCCGCGGGCGGGCGCTCTACCGGGTCGTGTTCTTCGCGCCGTACGTGCTCTCCGAGGTGATCACGGGCGTGCTGTTCTCGCTGATCCTGGCGCCGGACGCGGGCATGGCCAACCAGCTGCTGTCGGTGTTCGGGGTCGAGTCGGAGTGGCTGGCCGACCCCGACACGGTGATGCCGTCGCTCTTCCTGGTCATGACGTGGAAATACTTCGGCTTCCACATGATGATCTATCTCGCGGGCCGGCAGAACATCCCCAACGAGCTCATCGAGGCGGCGCAGATCGACGGCGCCACGGGCTGGAAGACGTTCAGGCACGTCACGCTGCCGCTGCTCGGCCCGACGATCCGGATCAGCATCTTCCTGTCCGTCATCTACACGATCCAGCTGTTCGACCTCGTGTGGATCCTCACCGGAGGCGGGCCGTCGCACTCCTCCGAGACGATGGCCGTCACGATGATGGAGTGGGGCTTCAAACGCACCCAGGTCGGCTACGCCAGCGCGATCAGCGTCGTGATGTTCGTGCTCAGCCTCGTCTTCGCCCTCGTCTACCAGCGTTTCGTGATGCGCCGCGACCTCGAGGGCGCGTCCACTTCCATGGGAGGCCGCCGATGAACCACGGCAAGGCGGCCCGTGTGCGCCGCACCACCCTGCCGCTCCACCTCATCGCATGGATCGTCGGCGCGTTCATCCTGATCCCGGTCGTCTACGCGGTGCTCGGAGGGTTCAAGCAGAACAGCGAGCTGTCCTCGAACCCCTTCGGCCTGCCCAGGACCTGGGCGACCGGCAACTACACCGAGGTGCTGGCCTCCGGCTCGTTCTGGTTGCAGATGTGGAACAGCACGTTCATCGCCGTCACCACGACCGTGGTGACGGTCGCGCTGTCGGCGCTGGCGGCGTTCGTCTTCGCCCGGTTCGCCTTCCGCGGCAGGGAGTTGTACTTCACGTTGTTCACGGCCGGGCTGATGTTCCCGTTCGCGGTGGCCATCCTGCCGATCTTCGTACTGCTGCGCACGCTAGGGCTGCTCGACAACCCGATGGGCGTGATCCTCACCCAGGCCGCCTTCGGCCTGCCGCTGACGATCATCATCCTGCGGGGTTTCTTCCGCAGCATCCCCGGCGAGCTCGAAGAGGCGGCCACCATCGACGGCTGCTCCCCGTTCGGCTTCTTCTGGCGCATCCTGCTGCCGATGGCCAGGCCCGCCATCGCCACCGTCTCCGTCCTCGCCATCGTGGGCAGCTGGAACAACTTCATGCTGCCGCTCGTGGTCTTCAGCGAAGAGGCGAGCTGGACGCTGCCGCTCGGCATCCAGCAGTTCCAGGGCCAGTACGCCTCCGACACCGCCCGCATCCTCGCCTACCTCGTCCTGGCCATGGTGCCGGCACTCGGGTTCTACGCCGTCGCAGAACGCCACCTCGTCGGTGGTCTCACCGCTGGTGCTACGAAAGGGTGAACATGCTTCACGTGTCCGGAACCCAGCTCGTCGCGGACGACCACACACCGGTACGACTACGCGGGGTGGGCCTCGGGGGCTGGATGAACATGGAGAACTTCATCACCGGTTATCCGGCCAACGAGAGCTCGATGCGGCGGGCCGTGCGCTCGGTGCTGGGCGAGGAGCGGGCGGAGCTCTTCTTCGACCGGCTGCTCGCGTCGTTCTTCACCGAGCAGGACGCCGACCTGCTGGCCGGGCTGGGGATGAACTGCGTGCGCATCCCGGTCAACTACCGCCACTGGGAGTCCGACGACCGGCCCTTCGAGATCGACCCGCAGGGCTTCGGCCACCTCGACCGGGTGATCGGGCTGCTCGGCGAGCGCGGCGTCTACAGCGTCATCGATTTGCACGCCCTGCCCGGCTCCCAGAACCAGCACTGGCACTCCGACAACCCCACGCACGTGGCCGGGTTCTGGCAGCACCGCCACTTCCAGGACCGGGCGGTGCACCTCTGGGAGGTCATCGCCGACCACTACCGCGACCATCCCTGGGTGGCCGGCTACAACCCGGTCAACGAGCCGGGAGACCTCACCGGCAAGGTGATCGGGCCCTTCTACGATCGGCTGGTCAAGGCCGTGCGCGCCGCGGACCCGGGGCACATCCTGTTCCTGGACGGGAACACGTACGCCACCGACTTCTCCATATTTCGGGAAATGTACGAAAACACGGTTTTCGTCCTGCACGACTACGCGCTCGCCGGCTTCGCCCACGGCGGGCCGTACCCCGGCTACACCCGAGGCGAGTGGTGCGACCGCGACGAGCTGGAACGCGCCTTCGCCAGACGCTCCCGCTTCCAGCGCGAGACCGGCACCCCCCTGTGGGTGGGCGAGTTCGGCCCCGTCTACACCGGCGACCCCGCAGTGGACGCGCAGCGCTACCAGATCCTCCGCGACCAGCTGGAGATCTACGACGGCCACGGCGCGGGCTGGTCGTTGTGGACCTACAAGGACGTGGGACTGCAGGGCCTGGTGCACGCCGCGGGGCCGTACCTCGACAGGTTCGGCGACTTCATCGCCAAGAAGCGACGGCTCGGGGTGGACCGCTGGGGCTCCACCATGGAGGAGTCGGCCGACGCCCTGGCTCCGCTGCACGCGCTGATCGAGACGGAGTTCCCCGGCTGGGAGCCCTACCCGTGGGGCGCCCGCTACCAGACCGACGACCTCATCCGGCACATCCTCATGGCCCAGGCGCTGCTGCCGGAGTACGCGGAGCTCTTCCGCGGGCTCGACGACGGGGAGCTGACCGCCCTGGCCGACTCCTTCCACCTCGACCGCTGCGTACGCCGCCGGCCCCTGCTCGACCTGCTCTCCGACAACCTCGAACCCCACTGACCTTCATCGGTCGGTCCGCCGTGGATGCCCGGTGCCCGCACGGGTGATCCACAGGGTGCGCTCCTCGTCGTCGATGGCGTTCCACTCGGTAGGGTCCTGTTCCGTGACGACGGAGCTGGAGGACCTCGCCGTACGGTTGCGGGAGTTCGCGAAGGTCAGGGAGTGGGAGCAGTTCCACACGCCGAAGAACCTGGCGATGGCGCTCGCGGGCGAGGTGGGGGAGCTGGTGGCGGAGTTCCAGTGGCTCACCGCCGAGGAGTCCAGGAGCCCCGGCGACGAGGCGCTCGCGAGGATGCGCACCGAGCTCGGCGACGTGACCCTCTACCTGGTGCGCCTGGCGGACGTCCTGGGCGTCGACCTGGTGGAGGCGGCCAGGGCCAAGCTCGACGACAACGACCGCCGCTACGACCCCGACGTCTATCGCGGTTCGGCCAGGAAGGCGCCACCGTCCCCTGGCACCACCTGAGAAGGGCTTCTTCTCGCTGTCCCTGGCCCCACATATGGTGACGAGCATGCGATTCGGGGTGTTGGGGCCGCTGGCCGTGTGGACGGACGCCGGCGAGACCGTCACGATTCCCGGCCGCAAAGTCCGGGCGCTCCTCGTGGACCTCCTCGTCCACGAGGGCCATCCGGTGTCCGTGGACCGGCTGGTCGACGACCTCTGGGGCGAGGAGGCGCCGGCCAACCCGGCGGGCGCGCTGCAGGTCCGCGTGTCCCAGCTGCGCAAGGCGCTGGAGGACGCCGAGCCCGGCGGCAAGAACCTGATCGTCTCCCGCGCCCCCGGCTACCTGCTGCGACCCGATGACAGCCCTGATGACAGGGCCGTGGACGCCGTCCGCTTCGCCGAGCTGGTGGCCCAGGCCGAGGCGGCGGGCAGCACGCGGGCCAGGGCGCGGTTGCTGGGCGACGCGCTGGCGTTGTGGCGGGGTCCCGCGTACGCCGACTTCGCCGACGAGGCGTACACGAGGACGTCCGTGCTCCGGCTGGAGGAGCAGCGGCTGTCGGCGCTGGAGCAGCACGCCGAGGCCCGGTTGGAGCTGGGCGAGCACGGGCTGCTCCTCGGCGAGCTCGGCGACCTGGTGGCCAGGCATCCGCTCAGGGAGCGGCTGAGAGCCGTGCACATGCGGGCTCTCTACCGGGCCGGGCGGCAGAGCGAGGCGCTGGCCGGTTACGGCGAGCTGCGCGAGCGGCTGGCCGGCGAGCTCGGCCTCGACCCCGGCCCCGAGCTGGTGGCGCTCCACCAGGCGATCCTCGGGCAGGACCCCCAGCTCAACGTGCCCGCCGCGCGCCCCGTGACCAACCTGCCCGCCCCCGTCGGCAGGCTGATCGGGCGGGAGCAGGCGCTGGCCGAGGTGTGCGCGCTCGCAGGCGACGAGCGGCTGGTGACGCTCACCGGCAGCGGCGGGGTCGGTAAGACCCGGCTGGCGCTGGAGGCCGCGAACCGGCTCGTGGACGACTTCGCCGACGGCGCGTGGCTGGTCGCGCTCGACCAGGCGTCCCGCTCGCCCGCCGAGGCCGTCATGGCGGCCCTGGACATCAGGGAGGACGCCGGCGGCGACCCCGCGGGGCAGCTGACCGCAGCGCTCAGGCCCCGGCGGATGCTGCTCGTCCTGGACAACTGCGAGCACGTGGTCGAGCAGGTCGCCGAGCTGGCCGAGCGGCTCCTGCGGTCCTGTCCCGACCTGCGCGTCCTGGCCACCAGCAGGGAGCCGCTGGCGGTGGCGGGCGAGGTGTTGTGGAGCGTGCCGCCGCTGGACGTGCCCGCCGGCGCGGACCTTTCGACCATGGCCCGATCCGACGCCGTCATGTTGTTCGTGTCCAGGGCCGCCGCCTCCGCCCGCGGCTTCCGGCTCGACGCGGGCAACGCCCAGGCCGTCGCCCAGCTGTGCCGGCGGCTCGACGGCATCCCGCTGGCCCTCGAACTCGCCGCGACCCGGGTGCGGGCGCTCGGCGTGCACGGCGTGGTGGCCCGGCTCGACGACAGGTTCCGGCTGCTGGCCTCAGGGCAGCGCGGCGCCCCCGCCAGGCAGCAGACGCTCACCGCGGTGATCGACTGGAGCTGGGACCTGCTGTCCGACGGCGAACGCCGCGTCCTGCGCCGCCTGGCCGTGCACGCCGACGGCTGCACGATGGAGTCCGCGGAGGCGGTCTGCGCCGAGAGCGGCCTCGACGTGCTCGACCTGCTGGCCCGCCTCGTCGACCGCTCGCTCGTCGTCGTCGCCGACACTCCTGCCGGCGTCAGGTACCGGCTGCTGGAGTCGGTGTCCGAATACTGCGTGGCCCGGCTGGCCGACGCCGCCGAGCTCGACCGGGTACGCCTCGCGCACCTGCGCCACTACCTGGAGCTGGCCGAGCGGGCCGAGCCGGAGCTGTACGGGCCCGGACAGCGCGACTGGCTGCTGCGCCTCGACGCCGAGGCCGCGAACATGCGGGCGGCCCTGGACACGGCGATCGCGGAGAAGGAGGGCGACCGCGCGGCCCGGCTGGTCAACGCGCTGGCCTGGTACTGGTTCCTGCGCGGCAGGCTGGCCGAGGGCCGGCGGTCGCTCGCGGAGGCGCTGGCGATCGAGGGGCGGCCGTCCCCTGCCAGGGCCAGGGCCGCCGCCTGGCACGCCGGGTTCGCGCTCATACTGGGCGAGGAGGTCGCGTACGAGACCGCGCTGGCGGCGATCGACGACCCGGGCACGCGGGCCAGGGCCGAGCTGTTCGTCGGCCTGCACCTCAGGGACATGCCGACCGGGCAGGAGCTGACCAGCCGGGCGCTGGCCACGTTCCGGGCCCTCGGCGACAGGTGGGGCATCGCCGCCGCGCTGACCCGGCAGGCCAGAGACGCGTTCACCCAGCGCGACCTGGACGCGCTCGAACGCGCCGCGGGGGAGAGCGCGCGGCTGTTCACCGAGCTGGGCGACCGCTGGGGGCTGCTGCGGGCCACCGAGTGGCTGGCCTCCCAGGCCGAGATGGCCCACGACGCCGAGCGCGCGAACCGGCTGTTCGGCGAGGGCCTGCGGATGGCCGAGGACCTCGGGTTGTGGGCGGAGGTCGCCACGCAGACGGCGTGGCTGGGCTGGACCGCGTTCTCGAGCGGCGACTACGACAGCGCCGTCGAGATCTGCGAGCGCGCCATGAAACTGGCCATCGAGCAGGGCTACAAGGAGGGCGAGGCCATGGCCAGGATGGGCCTGGCCTTCGCCGCACGCCGCGCCGGGCTCCCGGACCTGGCCGAGGAACATCTGCTCCGCCTGCTCGAAGGCGTGCCGCGCGACCCGGACACCGAGCCCTCCCTGCACGTCCCGTCCACGCTGATCGAGCTGGGATTCCTCACGGAAGGGCGCGGCGACCCGGCCGCGGCCCTAGACCTGCAGCTGGAGGCGCTGGCCGCCGCCACGAAGATCGGTGACCCCAGGACGATGGTGTGGGCCGTCGAGGGCGCGGCCGCCGCGACGGGGCCGCCCGGCGAGGCCGCCCTGCTGCTGGGGCTGGCGGCCGTGGCCAGGGAGCACAACCAGACCCCCGCCGGGCCGCCGGAGCAGGTCGAGATCGACCGGGTCACGGCCAGGGCACGCGAGGCGCTGGGGGAGGAGGGGTTCGCGGCGGCGTACGCGGAGGGCACGGCGTACAAACTGGACGACGTGCACGACCTGCTTCATGGTGGCATGCGGCGCTGACGATCCCCTTCTCGGTGCCCGAAGGACCATGACAGGGTGAGATCATGCGGATCATTCGCGCGGCCAGAGTGCTCACCGGACGTCCCGGAGAGGTGATCGCCGAGGGAGAGGTTCTCGTCGACGGGGCGACGATCGTCTCGGTCGGGCCGCGCGGCAGCGCGGGCGAGGTCGGCGAGGTCGTCGAGCTGCCCGGCCACACGGTGCTGCCCGGCCTGGTCGACGCGCACGTGCACCTGGGGTTCGACGCCGCGGTCGACCCGGTGACGCGGCGGAGCGCCGAGAGCGACCAGCATCTGCTGCTGCGGATGGCGGAGAACGCGCGCAAGCTCGTGTCCGCCGGCGTCACCACCGCCCGCGACCTCGGCGGGCGCGACTTCCTCGACCTGGCGCTCCGGGACGCGATCGAGGAGGGGCTGGCCGTCGGCCCGCACATCGTGGCCGCCACCAGGCCCATCACGATCACCGGCGGCCACTGCTGGTACATGGGCGGCGAGGCCGACGACGAGGTCGCCATCCGCCGCGTGGCCAGGGAGAACCTGCGGGCCGGCGCCGACTGCCTCAAGGTGATGGCCTCGGGCGGCCAGATGACGCCGGGCGCGCCCCCGAGCTGGGTGCCCCAATACACCACCGAGCAGCTCAGAGTGGTCGTGGAGGAGGCCGGCGCGCGCGGCAAGGGCGTCGCCGCGCACGCCCACGCCCACGCGGCGATCCGCAGTGCGCTCGAAGCCGGGGTCACCACGATCGAGCACTGCTCGTTCTTCACCCCCTCGGGCCATCGTTACGACTCCAAGCTCGCCGACCTGGTCGCGGCCGGCGGCACGTACGTCTGCCCGACCCTGCACGGCGTGTTCTGGCGCTCGCGCGAAGTGCTCGGCGCCGAGATGCTCGACGACTGGCTGAGCGGCATCGTGGCCATGCGGGAGGCGGGCGTGCGGCTCGTCGCGGGGACCGACGCCGGGTTCGCCTCCGGCGGCGTGGCCAACCGTACGGACGGATTCGTCGCGAGCCTGGAGGTGTTCGCGGAGGCCGGGTTCGGCAACGCGGAGATCATCGAGCTGGCCACCGTGCGGGCCGCCGACGCCTGCGGGGTGGGGGAGGTCGCCGGCAGCCTTGAGGCGGGCAAGCGGGCCGACCTGATCGCGGTCGCGGGCGACCCGCTCACCCGCCTGTCCGACCTGCGCAACCTCGCCCTCGTCCTGGTCTCTGGCCGATCCGTGGGCCAGGCGGGCGTGGACACGGTGACGTCGTCCGCGGGCTGACGTGCTCGCGGACGGCTAGGCTCCTCCCATGTTGCGTCCTGGAAGCTGGTCCAGGCCTGCGGGTGAAAGTCCCGTCCGGGTAAGCATCGGAGCGCCCGGTAGCAGGCCCCGGTTCGTCGTGGAGACATGGCGGGCTGAGCGGGGTGTCAAGAGC
>NZ_JBDPMJ010000036.1:0-66398 GCF_039880665.1 Nonomuraea sp. B5E05 | reverse complement strand
CGCCCGCGCCAGCGCTTGACGCTGACCGGCGGTCGGGTAGAGGCGGAAGTTGTACCGGAGCTGCACGGTACGATCCTATCCGATATGACACTACGATGGTGTCATGATGCGGATGACGCTCCGGCTGCCCGACGACGTCCACGCCCGGGTGGCCGCCCGCGCCGAGACCGAACGGCGATCCCTGAATTCTCAGATCGTGCACCTGCTTGAGATCGCGCTCGCCGCCGACGAGGCGCACCACGAATCGCCTTGACCGCGATTCGTCGTTCCCTGCCCCGCTACGCGGGAGAGTCCGCTTCACCCCCGGCCTGAAGGCCGGAGCACTGCGGACGAACCCGGTAGCTCCCATTAGCCGACGATCACGGGTTCCTCCGGAAGTTCGTAGCGGCGGGTGCGCTGTTTCAGCGCGAGCGCCGAACCCAGCGTCAAAGGCCCGATGCGGCCGACGAACATCAGCAGGCTGAGCAGCACGTGCCCGGCCAGCGGGGTGCTCGCGGTGATGCCGGTGGACAGCCCGTTGGTCGCGAACGCCGAGATCACCTCGAACAACACCCGGTCGAGGCCGTGGGAGGTGATCGTCAGCATCAGCAAGGTCGAGACCATGACCAGGAAGACGCCCAGCAGGCTGATGGACAGCGCCTGTCGCTGGGTGGCGGCGGGCAGCCGGCGGTGGCCGATGTTGACCTGGGTCTCGCCGCGCAGCTCGGCCCAGACCATGAACAGCAGGAAGCCGAACGTGGTGACCTTGATGCCACCCGCCGTGCCCGCGCTGCCGCCCCCGATGAACATCAGCACGTCGGTGACCAGCCACGACGACGGGTTCATCTGGCCGATGTCGAGGGTGTTGAATCCGCCGGAGCGCGGCATGACAGCGGCGAAGAAGGCCGACAGCAGCTTGGCGGAGTCGTCCAGCGGGCCCATCGTGCCGGGGTTGCGCCACTCGGCCGCGAGGAACGCGATCGTGCCCGCCCCGATCAGCAGGGCGCTGAGCCCGACGGTGACCCGGGTCAGCAGGGACCAGCGGCTGGGGCGCCGCCAGTGGCGCAGCAGGTCGAAGACGACCGGATAGCCCATCCCGCCGACGATGACGGCCACGGCGACGGTCAGGCAGATCCACGGATCGGCCACGAACCGCATCAGGTTGTCCGGCCACAGCGCGAAACCGGCGTTGTTGAACGCCGACACCGCGTGGAAGACGCCCAGGTAGGCCGCCCGGCCCGGCGGCTCGTCGTACGCGACGATGAAGCGGACGGTGAGCACGGCGGCCACGGCCGCCTCGCACACCAGGCTGAACAGCACCACCTTGCGCAGCACCTGACGCAGGTCGGCGGCCACCACGGACTTCGTCTCCAGCTGCGCGGACAGGCGGGCACGCAACCCCACCCTGCCGGAGATGATGACCATGACCAGCGTGGCGAGCGTCATGATGCCCAGCCCGCCGACCTGGATGAGCAGCGCGATGACCACCTCGCCGAACACCGACCAGTGCGTGGGCGTGTCGACCACGACCAGGCCGGTCACGCAGACCGCGGAGGTGGCGGTGAACAGCGCGGTCAGCCAGTGCGAGGGCTCGCCGTCGGCGGTGGCCGCCGGGGTGGCCAGCAGCAGCGTGCCGGCCAGCACCGCCAGCCCGAAGCCGGCGGCGATCACCACGGCCGGATGCCTGCCGCGCCCCGGCACCGCCGGCCGGCGCGGCGTCATCCCGTCTCCCGGCTGCCGGGGCCGCCCGCCCCACCGCCGCTGTCACTCATGTGGAGCCTCCGTCGAGTCACCCGGGCTGACGCGCCGACCTGACCCGCGGCACTCCGGGCCATACGGTAGCGCAGCCCGCGGCGGCTCCGCCAACAGAGGTCAGACGCCCGCCACCTGGGCGTCTACCCCTTCTGGGGCTTACGGGGGGTTGTACGCAGATCATGACGCCATGTCCATGACTTCCCGGCTCCGTTGCACTGTGCAATCATGGAGGCGACCCCGATCGCCGCACGTCCCGGGCGGGGACGGCGCGGATGCTGGGAGCGGAGGAGCGGCATGGGGAGCGAAGACCGGACCGGGTTCACCTGCGTCGTCACCCAGCGCGATGGAGCCGCCGTCCTGACGGTGACGGGCGACCTCGACATGACCTCGGCGGCCGAGTTCCGCCGCGGCCTGCTGCAGGCGATGTCACGCCGCACGCCGCCCTTCATCATCGCCGACCTGCGCGAGGTCGGCTTCTGCGACTCCTCGGGGCTGGGCGCGCTGATCTCGGCCGCCAACACCGCCGAGGCCGCGGGCGGCCGCCTCGTGCTGAGCGGAGTCCAGTCCCGCCTGGCCCGGCTGCTCAAGGTGACCGGGCTGGACAAACGTTTCCAGTTCTGCGACCCGCCAGGCGGTCTCCTGGCCACGCTGACCCGGGTCCACAACGCCGGCACGGCGGTATGGAACTGACGGGGGCACCCCTCTTTTCGTGGCGCGCCTGGACGGCCTCGGCCTACCGGAGCGCGATCAGGTCGGCGTACCCCGAGTTCCACAGGTCCTCGGCCCCGTCGGGCAGGAGCAGCACCCGGTCGGGCCGCAGCGCCTCGACGGCCTCGGGGTCGTGCGTGACCATCACCACGGCCCCCCGGTACGCCCCGACCGCCGCCAGCACCTCCGCCTTGGACGCCGGGTCGAGGTTGTTGGTCGGCTCGTCGAGCAACAGCACGTTGGCCCGCGAGCTGACCAGCCCGGCCAGCGCCAGCCGGGTCTTCTCCCCGCCCGACAGTACTCCGACCGGTTTGTCCACGTCGTCGCCGCCGAACAGGAACGACCCGAGCACCGTCCTGGCCTCGCCGCCGGTCAGGTGCGGGGCGACGCCGGCCAGATGTTGCCCGACGGTGTGCGCCGGATCCAGGGTGTCGTGCTCCTGGGCGAAGTAGCCGAGCCGGAGCCCGTGGCCGGGCACGACCCGGCCGGCGCTGGGACGTTCGCGCCCGGCCAGCAGCTTCAGCAGCGTGGTCTTGCCGGCGCCGTTGAGCCCCAGCACCACGAGCCTGCTCCCCCGGTCGATGGCCAGGTCGATCCCCGGCAACACCTGCACCGTGCCGTAGGACTTGGTCAGGCTGATCGCGCCGAGCGGCATCCGGCCGCACGGCGCGGGCTCGGGCAGCCGGATGCGCGCCACCTTCTCGTCCCGCCGTACGGGCTGCGTCCTGGCGAGCATGCGGTCGGCGCGGCGGGTCATGTCCCTGGCGCGCACGGCGGTGGCCGACCTGGCGCGCATGCGCCCCGCCTGGGCGTGCAGCGCGGCGGCCTTGCGCTCCGCGGCGGCCCGCAACCGGGCCCTGCGCCGGTCGTCGGCCTCGCGGTCGGCCAGGTAGGTGTGCCAGCCGGTGTTGTGCACGTCGAGCGCGGCCCGGTCGCCGTCCACGTGCCAGATCCGGTTGGCCACGTCGGCCAGCAGCCCGGTGTCGTGGCTGATCATGACCAGGCCGCCCGGGTAGACGGACAGGAAGGAGCGCAGCCAGGCGATGGAGTCGGCGTCCAGGTGGTTGGTCGGCTCGTCGAGCAGCAGGACGCCCTGCTCGGCGAAGAGCGTGCGGGCCAGCTCGGCCCGGCGGCGCTGTCCGCCGGACAGGGTGCCGACCGGCTGGGCGAGGGCCCGGTCGGGCAGGCCGAGCCCGGCGGCGACCCTGGCGGCCTCGGCCTCCGCCGCGTAGCCGCCGCGGGCCTGGAACTCGGCCTCCGCACGGGCGTATCGGGCCATCGTCCGTTCGTCCGCGGCTTCTGCGAGGGCGCTCTCGGCGGACCGCAGGGCGCGTACGGCCTGGTCGAGCCCGCGGACCGAGAGGATGCGGCCGAGGACGGAGGTGTCCGGATCGGCGGCGGCGGGGTCCTGCGGGAGGTGGACGACCGGGCCCGAGCGGGTGACGGCGCCGGCCGCGGGCTGCGCCTGGCCGGCGAGGATCTTCATGAGGGTGGTCTTGCCGGCGCCGTTGCGGCCGACCAGGCCGACGCGGTCGCCGGGGGCGACGTGGGCGGTGACGCCCGACAGCAGGAGGCGGGCGCCGACGCGCACGTCGACACCACGGAAGGTGATCATTGGATGACGCTCCGGATAAGCTCAAGGACACACGGGTGACGCGGAAGCGGGTGTCCTGGCTAAGAGATCCGGGGCGTAGACATGCGGCCAGTGTACCGGCCGCTTCGCGAAACTTCCTCCCCATTACCGCCGGGCGCGCGCGGCACGCCGGTCCTGTTACGCGGAAGAGGCATTGACGTTTCGGGAAGCAGGGCCGATGATGCTCTGCAAGCCGATGTCAACGTTGACATATGTCAACGTTGACACTCGCACTCCCCGAGATGGAAGGCCCCTGATGTCATGAGACGGCTCGCACGCGGCTTAACGTCCCTCATCGCGCTCACCGGCATGGTCGTCGCCGCGGCTCCGGCCGCCGGCGGCCACACCGCGGACTACCCCGAGTTCCCCTACCAGCCGACCACGTACACCGAGCCGTACCGGGGCCAGTTCCACTTCAGCTCGCAGGGCGGCTGGATGAACGACCCGAACGGGCTCCTCCACTACAAGGGCACCTACCACTTCTTCTACCAGCACAACCCGCACGGTCTCGGCTGGGACACCATGCACTGGGGCCACGCCACCAGCACCGACCTGGTCCACTGGACCCAGAAGCCGATCGCCCTCGAACCCGGCGTGCACCCCGGCGACCTGTGGTCAGGGGCAGGGGTCGTCGACGCGGCCAACACCTCCGGACTGCGCGAGGGAGCCGAGGACCCGCTCGTCGTCTTCTCCGGCACCAACGGCGTCTCGGTCTTCTACAGCACCGACGCGGGCCGCACCTTCAAGGCGTACGACAACGGGCGCAAGGTCGTGACCATGCCCGGCACCAGCCGCGACCCCAAGGTGTTGTGGCACGCCGCCACCAAGCGGTGGGTGATGCTGGTCTGGTCCGACGCGGGCGGCAACGGCGTCAACATCTACTCCTCCCCCAACCTGCTCGACTGGACGCTCCAGAGCAGGTACGCGGCCGACTGGCTGTTCGAGTGCCCGGACTTCTTCGCCCTCCCCGTCGACGGCGACAAGCGCCGGACGAAGTGGGTGCTCACCGACGCGAGCGGCGAGTACGTCGTCGGCGACTTCGACGGCACGGCCTTCACCACCGGCTGGGACGAGCCGCAGCGCATGGACTACGGCACCAACCACGCCGGCGGCTCCTTCTACGCCGGGCAGGTCTTCAACGACATGCCCGACGACCGGGTGGTGCAGATGGCCTGGATGGGCGGCAACCAGGGCGCGACCTGGACGGGCAACGCCAGCTTCCCCGCCGTGCTCGGCCTGCGCACGACCGGCGACGGCGTCCGCGTCACCCGGCAGCCCATCAAGGAGCTGGAGAGGCTGCGTTACCGGACCTCCTCGTGGCACGGCCGCGGGCTCACCCCGGCGACGGCCGCGAAGCTGCTGCGGGATCAGTCCCTCGACACGTACGAGGTGGAGGCCGAGTTCGACGTGAGAGGCGCCACCGCCAAGCGGTTCGGGTTCAAGCTGGACGTACGGCCGGGCGGCGACGCCGGGAGCGAGGTCCTCTACGACACGGCGGCCCGCACGCTCATGGGCGCTCCCCTGGAGCCCTCCCGCGGCCGGGTCACGATGCGGCTCCTGGTGGACCGGGGGCAGCTCGAGGTGTTCGGCAACGACGGCCTGGCCTCGATCACCAGGAACGTCGCCTTCGATCCGCGCGCCGACAGCAGGGGCGTGGCGCTGCACGTCGAGGGCGGCGGCGTCAGGCTCGTCTCGCTCCGCATCCACGAGCTCGCCCCCGCGTGGGGCATGGGCGAGCCGACGCTGGAGCACAACCTGCCCGGCCAGTGGCGGGTGGTCAGCGGCTCGTGGACCGACGTGGCGGCCGGCAAGCAGGGCTCGGCCGGCGGCGACGCGTTCTACCTCAGCGACCACACCGGGTCGGATTTCACGTACGAAGGCGACGTGCGCCTGGTCGACGGCACCGCGGCGGCGCTCACGTTCCGGGCCGACCCGCGGGCCGGGCGGCACTACACGGCCAACGTCGACAGCAAGGCGGGCGTGGTGAAGTTGTGGCGGCCGGGACGCGACATCGCCACGTACGAGGCCCCCATCAAGTCGGGTCAGACCTACCACCTGAAAGTCGTGACCCGAGGGCAGAACATCAAGGTCTATTTGGACGATCGCGCCGAGCCCGTCATAGACGCGCAGGACGACCAGTACGCGAGCGGCCACTTCGGGCTCAACGTCTTCGACGGCACGGCCCGGTTCCAGAACATCCGGGTGAGCTGACCACGGCGGCCACGGCTCCAGGACGGCGAGGCAGCCCGCCACCTCCGCGAAGTCGGCATCGAGTCCCCGGCCCACCGTGCCGGGGTCCCGGTGCCACGTTCGGGGTCACGGGCTCGGCCTCGTCACTTCCAGGACAGCAGGCGGTTCTTGAACTTCGGATGCTTGGTCTCCCAGTAACGCCAGCCCTCCACCCTGGAGGGGACGTTCGCGATGCCGGTGCCGACCTCGACGTGGCGGCACGTGCCGAGCACCCGCCAGGCCGACCAGCCGACGCGGTAGCCGAAGACGCGGTACCACATGTTGCCGTACTTGCCCTTGGTGATCTCCCGGGTGTATTCGTGCCCGGTGAAGACCATGTGCCGCTCCTCAAGATGGGGCAGCCCCATCCTGCGCAGGGCCCTGACCACCTCGCTGACGTTGAAGTGCGAGGTGTCCTCGGGGGTCCGTGTGGAGGTGGCCTGGAGCGTCCTCTCCCGCTCGGTCTCGAGGAAGGCGAGCACCTCGTGCTCGCGCGTGACGGACACCGTCATCGAGCCGCCGGGGCCGTCGATGAAGCGGGTGCGGGGCACGAAGAAGTTGCGCGGCGAGAGGCGCTTGACCCGGAAGAACGTGTGCGGGCTGCAACGACCGTGGTGGTCGCGGTGACGGAACTTGCGGAGGCGGTCGTCGTCGTCCTTCGCGAGCGCCGCCGGGGCCATGGTGACGACCAGGGCCATGGTCAAGGTGCCGTGCATGGTCGATTTCGTCATACGCCGCAGCGAATGTCCCACTTTGGACCGGGCGGACATAGCTGTTGTTCGGGGAATAAGCGTGAACATGTACCGTTCCTTTCGGAATGCGACCCGTGGCCGCGACTGTCGGCCGGGCGAGCCAACGAGATCGGTACGATGCTTACAGTTGCCGCGACCTGCGCCACAACGCCACGCCGGGCCCGAAGTCCCAGCACCGGGAAAGAACCATTGAAAAAAAGCCAATATCGACTCATCAGCTCGATACGGGTACTCCATGCACCCCCGCTTAAGACAAGTCGACATGACACGAAATAGCGGACATTCGCCTCTATACGTTGGGCACGACGAGATAACGCCAAAAGCTCGGATAACGCTTGATAACTGCGATGAGGCGGAAACAGAAAAGGGCCGCGAGCGGATCGGACGCCCCGCTCGCGGCCCGCGGCGGCGCTAGGCCGCCGTGGACACCATGTTGTGCGGGTCGAGCACGTACTTGCGCGCGGCACCCTCGTCGAACTCGTGGTAACCCTGCGGCGCCTGGTCCAGCGAGATGGGCGTGGCGTTGACCGCCTTCGCGATCTGCACCCGGTCGTGCAGGATCGCCATCATCAGCTCTCGGTTGTACCTCATGACCGGGCACTGGCCGGTGACGAAGCTGTGCGACTTGGCCCAGCCGAGACCGATCTTGATCGACAACGATCCGTGCTTGGCGGCCTCGTCGGCCGCACCCGGGTCTCCGGTCACGTACAGGCCGGGGATGCCCAGCGCACCGCCCGCCCGCGTGACGTCCATGAGCGTGTTGAGCACCGTGGCCGGATGCTCCTCCCCCGACTCGCGCCCATGGCCGCGGGCCTCGAAGCCCACGGCGTCGACGGCGCAGTCGACCTCCGGCACGCCGAGGATCTGCTCGATCTGGTCCTTGGGCTCGCCGGCGGACACGTCGATGGGCTCGCAGCCGAAGCTGCGCGCCTGGTCCAGGCGCTCCTTGTTCAGGTCGCCGACGAACACCACGGCGGCGCCGAGCAGAAACGCCGACGCGGCGGCGGCCAGGCCCACCGGCCCGGCGCCGGCGATGTAGACGGTGGATCCCGGGCCCACGCCCGCGCTCACGCAACCGTGGAAGCCTGTCGGGAAGATGTCCGCGAGCATGGCCAGGTCGAGGATCTTGGCCATGGCCCGGTCCTTGTCCGGGAACTTGAGCAGGTTCCAGTCCGCATAGGGAACCAGCGCGTACTCCGCTTGTCCTCCGACCCAGCCGCCCATGTCGACGTAGCCGTACGCTGACCCGGGACGGTCGGGGTTGACGTTCTCGCAGACGCCTGTCTTGCGCTCCTTGCAGTTGCGGCAGCGCCCGCAGGAGATGTTGAACGGCACGGACACGAGGTCGCCGGTCTTGATGAACTCGACGTCCGGCCCCGTCTCCACGACCTCGCCGGTGATCTCGTGGCCCAGCACGAGGCCCGCCGGAGCCGTGGTGCGGCCGCGGACCATGTGCTGGTCGCTGCCGCAGATGTTGGTCGCGACGGTTTTCAGGATCGCGGCGTGCGGCAGCTTGCGCCCCACGTTGGCCTGGTTCACCCCCGGACCGTCCTTGAGCTCGAACTCGGGGTAGTCGGTCTCGTGTACCTCGACCTTGCCTGGACCTTCGTAGACGACGGCTTTGTTGCCAGGCATGACGTTCCTTCCCTCGCGCAGTGCAGTGACGGGCTTCTCGGAGAGAGGGCATCACCTCCAGCCGCCGCGACCGAGCCGCGATCTGCGGAATTCATACCTCAATGTCCGATTCTACCCGTCACGGCGGGAGTCACCCAGGAGCCGGACAGGCCCGGCCTCGGCGGCGCGGGCGAGCCGCCGGTTTCGCCGAGCCGGCACGCATGCCTTTTCCCACTGTCTGGGCTATGGTCGGCCTTATGACGGGACCGTGGAGAACACCACGAGGGCCCATCGCGTTCACCAGCGTGATGGGCCTGGTCCTGCTGTCCCTTTTGCTGGTCGGATCCACCTACAACTGGCATGGCGGCGGCCGTGCGTACCAGCCCGGCTTCGGCGCCACGCAGACGTGGACACCAGAGGCGTGGGACGCGCAACTGTCGAGCATGCCGCCGCAGACGGCGACCGGCGAGCGGCAGGTGCTGCCGTTGTGGCCGCCCCTGCGCGGTGAACGCCACCACGACGCCGGCCGGCTCGCGATGTCGCCCGCGCCCGGGCTCGACCCGGGCGGGATCCGCGATCCCCAGCAACTCGCGCACCGCACCGCCGGGTCGCGCAGCCCGCCGCTGATCTAGCGCTCCGCTTCTCCTGCCGCTCGCGCGGCGCCAGGCCCGGTCAAGCATGCCCGGGCCCACCCGCGAGCGCTCCTTCGGCCACCCCCGAGGTGTGCCGTTTCCCGCAAGCAAGGAGCCGAACATCGACATGGCCGACGTCAGATCAGTCCACACGCACCTGCAGCACTACGAGCGGCACCTGGCGCGGCTGGAGGAACTCCGTGAGCTGCTGCAGGACCAGCTCACGGCCGCCCTGTCCCGCCCCCGGCCGGCCGATGTCACGGCCGATCCGCGCACGTCCGAGATCGAGGCCGCGCTCGACCGCATGGACCGGGGCATCTACGGCACGTGCCGGTGCTGCGGGACTTTCATCGCCTACGAACAGCTCCTGCGGAGGCCGTACCGGAGCATCTGCGACCGGTGCGCGCTCCAGAGAGGACACCAGCATGACTGACACCAACGGAACGACCCACCTCAGCAGCGTGCAGGCCGAGACGCTGCGTCAGGAGCTCCAGGAGCAACTGGCCCGGCGCAGCAACCAGCTGACCGGTCTGCAGGCGGCGGCGCGCGAGGGCAGTGGTGCCGACGACACGTGGCAGGAACTGCTCGTCAACATCGCCGCCGCCGACCGTGCCATCGCCGAGCTCGGCCAGGCCCTGGAACGGCTGTCCGAGGGCACCTACGGGCGCTGCTCGCACTGCGAGGCGGGCATCCCGTTCGAGCGGCTCAAGATCCGGCCGCTGGCCCGCTACTGCATCGGCTGCCAGCGCCGGCACGAAGCCGCCTGACGGCGCCGGGCCGGGAAGAGCGGAGTCATCCCCGCTCTTCCCGGCGCGATCATCGGGGCGCCGGCCGGCCGTACGGTTCTGCGCGCGGGAAGTACGCGTGCCACGCACCCGGCCGGGCCCCGGGCAGCCGCCCCTTCTCCCATTCCAGGAGGAACGGCGCGGGAACCGGCCGGCCCTTGTCGACGGCCACCACCCGCTTGCCCGCGTCCTGGGCGTCGCGCACGGCGGACGGCGTCTCGTCCCCGCGCGGCCAGTCCAGGACGGTGTGCCCGTCGCAGCCCAGCCGGTAGGCGATGATCACCGCGTGCTCGCCGTACACCAGGCACGGGCCGCGTACACCGGCGGCCCGCAGGGCGCCGGCCACCTCGACGTCGGCCTGCCGCTTGGTCACCCGGAGGGCCACGACCTTGTCGAGCGTGAGCCCCTGCAACGTGAACTGGGCGAGCAGGCCGGCGGCGACGAGGCCGAACCCGGCCCGCCGCGATCTCTCCAGCGCCCAGACCGCACCGTACGCGATGGGCAAGGCCAGCAGCGCGTACGCGGGCAGCAGGAACCGGGGCGCCGCGTAGCCGACGAAGAAGACGTACGGCACGACCAGCGCCAGCCCGGTGGCGGCGGGCAGCGCGCACTCGGCCAGGAGGGCCGAGCGCCGCGCCGCGTACAGGCCGAGCAGGACGAGAACCGGGATCATGCTCCACCACAACAGCCAGGGCAGTACGACGGGCCCGCAGTGGGCGGGCGGCCGGCACAGCAGCGGCCCGTTGAGTGCCCGAGCGTGCTCGTACAGGGAGACGTGCAGGCCCGTCTCGTTCGCCGCGCCGGCGGCCTGCCAGCGTGCGGCGAGCCCGCCGAACCGCACGTACGCCTCCACGATCCAGTCGGCCCAGCCCACGGCCAGGCCCGCTCCGAGCGCGATCACGGCCTTGACCCACCGCCGGCCCGGCGCGACCAGCATTGCCACAGCCAGCGGAAGGGCGAGCCAGACGCTGTCCGGCGGGCGCAGCAGCCCCACCGCGGCCACACTCGCCGCCAGCCCCAGCGGTGGGCCGAGCCCGCCATCCTGGCGCAGGCAGCGCACGCACCACCCGGTCGCCGCGACCGCCGAGAACGCCACCCACAGGTTCGGCATGGCCTCGTTGCCGTAGAACAGCGACAACCACAAGGACGCGAACAGCAGGGCCGCCATCGGCACGACCGGTCCTGGGCGCACCCGCAGCCAGGTGCCGAACGACACGGCCAGCGCCAGCGCCGACAGCACGCACAGGTAGATTCGCAGCGCCTCCGTCGACGACGTGACCAGCACGACGGGGGCGACGATCAGGGTGATGCCGCGGGCGCGCGGCGCGATGAACTCAGCCGCGGGCACACGCGGGTCGACCTGGCTGACGTAGACGACCTCGTCCCAGCCCAGCCCCATTCCCGGGCCGACCAGAAGCAGTTGGGAGATTCCGTAGGAGGCGGCCACCAGAACGAGCAGCACGCGCCACGGGTCGGCGCGCAGCCGTGAACGCAACGATGAACTCACCGGCATGTTCTTAGCGCGCGACGCGGGCGCGGGACGGTCGTGACGGCAGGACTTTTCCGAACGTATGCCCGCCGCTGACGCTCACCGTCGATGGGCGCGCATGTCGAGGTAGAGATGCGAGCGGTGCAACCGCCGCGTCCGCAGCAGCCGCTTGATGTCCCCGGCGATCAGGCCGGCCTCGCACAACCGGCGTAACCACCCGAAGGCACCGATGAACGGCGGCTCCGGCAGCCGCGCGCGCAGTTGCCGCACCTTGATCGCCCAGTAGCCGCCGCCGATCAGCAGGTGGACGGTCACCAGGACGAACCCCGTCACGTTGACCGCGTTCAGCGGCGCGGGCAGGAGCACGAACGCCACCACGCCGAAGATCACGATGTTCACCGGTTCGAGCACCGCCAGGTTGCTCAGGCGTCGTACGAGCGTGGTGCGGGGATGTTCCTGGACGTCACCCTTGAGAGGATGCCTCACGCATTCACGCGGCGCGTCACCGGCCGGTCGCTGCAACGGTCGCTCTAGCGGTCGCGGGCCGACTCGACCAGCGGCGTGTCCACCAGGTGCTCGATGAGGAACCAGGTCTGCAGCTCTCCCGTGCGGATGACGTCGGAGACGAGCAGGTCGTTGGTGCCGTCGTCGCCCATCTCGGCGGAGCGGGCGGCCGCGTCGTGCGCCGCCACCAGGATCGCCTCGTGCGCCTCGATCAGCCGCGACAACATCGCGGGCACCTCCTCCGCGCCGTCCGGCGGGCGCGGGATGACGGTGATCTCGGAGACGTGCCGCGGATCGCCGACGGCCACGCCGCCGAGGGTCTGCACCCGTTCGGCCAGCGCGTCGACGAGCTCGAGCTGCTCCGCGGCGTGCTTGTCGAGCAGCAGGTGGAGCTGGTAGAAGGTGGGGCCGCGCATCAGCCAGTGGTGCTTCTTGTACAGGCTGTAGAGGATCTGGGTGTCCGCGAGCACCTGGTTGAGGCGCTGGCAGGAATACATCCGCGCTTCGTACGTGAGCCCGAGCGGGAACATGCGGACCGTGCCGAACTCCTGGATCTCCACGCCGTCCTGGTGAATCCACGGCTGGCTGGACCCTTTCCGGCGAGACTTGGCAGTGCGTTTGGTGGTGGCCACGGTCCGATCCTTCCTGTACGGGTCACGTCGGACCGAACATTCCCCTGGACCAGGGCATACGAGCACCACGTTCGCCCATCAATCGGAAAAGACCCGCGTGTGCGCTACAGCAGGTCGCCGGCGCCGGAGCGGGTGAGCTCCGCGAACGCGTCGTCGACGGACTCCACCAGGTCCAGGGCGCCCAGCTCCAGGCGCCGCGCCCCGCCGCCACCCGCGACGATCATGCGCCCGCCCGACGCCCGTGCGTGCCGGTCGGCCGAGCGCAGCGTCTCGCGCCCCGCGTCGTCGGTCTCGGTGAGGCCCTCGACGTTCACGATGAACAGCGGCGGGATCCGGGCGACCAGCACCTTGACGAGGTATTGCTGGAGGACGAGCGATGCGACCCCGGCGAGGCGGCCCTTCAGGTGCAGGAGCGCGATGCGGCCGTGGCGGTCGAAACCGATGTCGAAGTCAGGATGAGCCCCGTAGGCGCCTGGTTCCATCGGGTTCATGGCATCCGTCCAGGTGGGGGGACCGTGCTGTGCGAGCCCACCCTAGCAGTCCGTTGCTTCGCGCAACGGACTGTCGTCGCATTCCGGCCCCACGCCTCGCACCTTTTCGGCCCGCCACCTGAACGCTTCTCGCGGACGCCGCGTATCCCGTAGTGACCCGGCACAGCCCATGCAGGGCCGAGCCCTGAAACCCAGAGGGGATGACGGCACATGCGACTCCGACGCAGCCGTCCGGTTATCGTCGTCTGCGGCCTGGCCGCGATGCTCCCGCTCGGCGCGTGCGCCCCGTCGTTCCCCGCCCAGAGCGCCGACCTGCCCGACGTCGCCGCTGTGCAGACCACCGCCCCGCTGCCGGCGGACACGGCGTTCCCCGAGGAGACGCAGGACGCCGCGGAGACCCCCAAGGCGGATCAGGAGGGTGATTCGGGCACGTGGCTCACCAAGTGGGGGCCGCTGTCGGAGACGGACCGCTCGCTGATCAAGAAGGTCCGGCTCGCCACCCTGTGGGAGATGGTCATCGCCCAGGAGGCCATCCAGAAGGCGAGCACGGCCAAGGTCCGCAAGATCAGCTCCGAGATCGCGTCGCAGCACCACGAGCTCGACGAGGCGGCGCGCGACCTCGCGGCCAAGCTGAACGTGGAGATGCCCGTCAGGCCCACCGACGACCAGCAGAGCTGGATGTCCGACATATCCGGGCGCACGGGGATCGACTACGACACCACGTACGTGAAGTGGCTGCGCCTGGCCCACGGCCAGATCTTCGGCCTCATCGGCACGGTCCGCGGCAGCACGCAGAACACCCTGGTCAGGAAGTTCTCCGAGCAGTGCAACGCGGCCGTGCTCAACCACCAGCGCCTGCTCGAGAGCACCGGACTCACCACACCGGAGAGCTTCCCGACGCCGAGCGCCTGACGCCGGGAAGCCCCTGTCACGGCGACCCCTGCGTGGGCGACATGACCGGGCGGCCGTCCGGCACCAGCCCCAGCGAGATGGACAGCTGGCGCGCCGCCTCCCCGACGGCGGCGCCGATCTCGTGCAGCCGGGCCGCCGCGTGCGTCCGGGTCACCGACACGCTGATCGCCGCCGTGATCAGCCCTCGATGATCGCGTACGGGCGCCGACACCCCGGCCTTGCTGTCCTCCAGCTCGACGTCCGTCACGGCGTAACCGCACGATCGTACGTGGGCCAGGTCGGCCAGCCACTCCTCCGTGCCGCTGACCGCCGAGTCGAGCTCGGAGGGCAGGGTGGTGGCGCGCAGCAGCTCGCGTATCCGCTGGTCGTCCCAGTCGGCGACCAGGGAGCGGCCGGCGGCGGCCATGAGCAGCGGCACGGAGATGCCCTCCCAGACCCGGTGGTAGACCCGCGACGACGGCACCGACATCAGCGTCAGCACCAGGTTGCCGCGCAACACGCAGAGGTAGGCGTCCTCGTCGAAGGCGGTGGCCAGCCCTCGCAGGTAGGGGGCGGCGATCTGGACCAGCCTGGCGTGCTGGGTGCGTGCGGCCAGCGCGAACAGCCGCCACCCGAGGCGGTAGCGCCGGGTGATCGGGTCGCGCTCGACCATGCCTTCGAGTTCGAGCGCGCGCAGCGCCCTGGACACCTGGCTCTTCTCCCGGCCCAGCCGCTGCGCGATCCAGCTGACACCGAACCCGTCGGCATCGCGGCCATCCCCGTGACCTGCGAGAACTTCGAGGATCTCCATGTCCCGGCGTAGACCTGCCGAGGGCACCATCGGCTTGTCCGTCATCCCTATCCGTTCATAACAGAACCATTGCACTACTGTTGCGCTAGTTGCACCTAGTTTTGCGCTCACCGCAACTAATCGCATACGTTTGCGAACCCATGCAAGCGTAAAGGAAGCCGGTACCCCCATGAATTTCAGCGAGTACGTGGTCTCGCGCTGGGACACCCTCTCGCTGGCCGCGGCCGAGCACGCCCTCGTCGTGGGGATCGCCATCGCGATCGCCACCGTGGCAGGCGTCGGCATCGGGCTCCTCGCCTACGACGCCCCGAAGGTGCGGAGCACCTCAGTGGCGATCTCCGCCGGGATCCTGACGGTCCCGTCGCTCGCGCTGCTCACCCTCCTCATCCCCATCGTCGGACTGGGCTGGGGATCCACACTGGTCTCGCTGACCGCCTACGCGTTCCTGCCGATCATCCGCAACACCGTCACCGGGATGCGCGGCCTCGACGCGGCCACCGTCGAGGCGGGCCGCGGGATGGGCCTGAGCCGCACCCGGCTGCTGCTGCGGGTCCAGCTTCCGCTGGCCTGGCCGCTGATCCTGACCGGCGTGCGCATCTCGACGCAGATGCTGATCGGGATCGCCGCCATCGCCGCCGTCGTCGACGGCCCTGGCCTGGGCACGCAGATCTTCGAGGGCCTGTCCCGGCTCGGTTCGGTGAACTCGCTCAACGCGACCCTCGCGGGAACGCTGGGGATCGTGGTCATCGCCATCCTGTTCGACCTGTTCTTCTTCGCCGTTCGCTACATCACCACCCCAAGGGGGCTTCGTGTTCGACCGTGACACCGAAGGCGTGCGCATCGAGCTGCGCTCGCTGACCAAGCACTATCCGGGCCAGCCTGCCCCAGCGGTCGACAACGTCACCCTCGACATCCCGGCCGGCGAGCTGGTCGTCTTCGTCGGCCCGTCGGGTTGCGGCAAGACGACCACCATGAAGATGATCAACCGCCTGGTCGAGCCGACGTCCGGCGAGATCCGCATCGGCGGGCAGGACGTGCTGAGCCTCGACCCCGACCAGCTGCGACGCCACATCGGGTACGCCATCCAGCAGGTGGGCCTGTTCCCCCACCAGAGCATCGCGCAGAACATCGGGCTGGTCCCCAACCTGCTCGGCTGGACAGCCGACCGGATCTCCGCCCGCGTCGACGAGCTGCTGTCGCTGGTGAACCTCGAGCCGTCGGCCTTCCGCGACCGCTACCCCCGCCAGCTCTCCGGAGGCCAGCAGCAGCGCGTGGGCGTGGCCAGGGCGCTGGCCGCCGACCCGCCCGTGATGCTCATGGACGAGCCGTTCGGCGCGACCGACCCCATCACGCGCGAGCACCTGCAGAACGAGTTCGTCAAGCTGCAGAAGCAGCTGCGCAAAACGATCATCTTCGTCACGCACGACTTCGAGGAGGCCATCAAGCTGGGCGACCGCATCGCCGTGCTGCGCGAGGGCTCGCACATCGCGCAGTACGACACGCCGGCCGCCATCCTCGCCGACCCCGCCGACGACTACGTCGCGAGCTTCATCGGGCAGGACGCCACGCTCAAGCGCCTCGCGCTGATGCGCGTGTCGGAGGTGCCCGCCACGGACGCGCCGGCCGGCCCGGACCTGCCGCGGGTGTCCGCCGACGCCAGCCTCCGCGAGGCGCTGGACACCATGATCGCCCACGGGGCCGACAGCTGCGCCACACCGGCCGGGGTGCTCACCTACTCCGCCCTGTGCGAGGCCGTGGGCACCCGGTCCGGCGCGCAGGAAGACGTGGTGTCCAGTGACCGCTGAGACCCTGGCCGTCGGGCGGTCCCGGAAGCTCGGCCGTACGTTCGGCGCGCGCCACCTGTTCACGCCCGTCGCCATCTGCGCCGTCCTGGTCGCCCTGTACGCCTGGGTCGGAACGCTGGAACTCGACTCGATCGAGCAGCGCAGCCTCAACCAGGCGGTGATCCTGGCCAAGGCCGTCGAGCACATCCAGATGACCGTGGCCGCCACCACGCTCGTGGTGATCATCGCGATCCCGCTGGGCATCGCCGCCTCGCGGTCCAGGAACCGGCTGATCACCCCGATCATCCTCACCGTGGGCAACCTGGGCCAGGCCGTCCCGTCCATCGGCCTGCTCGTGCTGGCCACGTTCCTCATGGGCGTCGGCTTCCAGACCGCGCTGGTCGGCCTCGTCGCCTACGCCGTGCTGCCCGTCCTGCGCAACACCATGGTCGGGGTCCAGCAGGTCGACCCGGCGCTCGTCGAGGCCGCCCGCGGCATGGGCATGACCAGGGGCCAGATCCTGCGCCGGGTCGAGCTCAAGCTGGCCGTGCCCGCCATCCTGGCCGGCCTGCGCACCGCGCTCGTGCTGACCGTGGGCGTCGCCACGCTCGGCGCCTTCGTCGCGGCCGGCGGCTTCGGCGAGCTGATCGTCAACGGCCTCAAGCTCAACCGCATGCCCGTGACCATCGTCGGAGGCGTGCTCACCGCGTGCATCGCCTTCTTCATCGACTGGCTCGGCGGGCTCGCCGAGGACCTGCTCAAGCCACGCGGCATGTGACCACGCTTTCGGTAACCATCCGATCACATAGCAAGAAGGTGCTTCAAATGTTCTCCCGCCCGCTTCGACGGACGTTCACCCTGCTCGCAGCCGCCGCCCTCTCGATCACGACCCTCAGCGCCTGCGGTTCCTCCGATGCCGTCGAGGCCGGCAGCGCGGGCGACGAGCTCAAGGGGACCAAGTACATCGTCGGCTCCAAGGACTTCACCGAGAACATCGTGCTCGGCAAGATCGCCGTGCACCTGCTGAAGGCGCATGGGGCCGAGGTCGTCGACAAGACCAACCTCGGCGGTACGGTGCCCAACCGCAAGGCCCTGGAGTCCAAAGAGATCGACATGTACTGGGACTACTCCGGCACGGGCTGGATCGAGTTCCTGAAGAACACCAAGCCGATCCAGGACTCCGCCGAGCAGTTCAAGGCCACGGCGGAGGCCGACCTCCAGAAGAACAAGATCCACTGGATCGGCCCCACCCCGCTGAACAACACCTACGCCCTGGCCATCCGCTCCGAGAAGGCCACGGAGCTGGGCGTCAAGACGGTCTCCGACGTGGCCGAGCTGGCCAAGACCAACCCCAAGGAAGTCACGATCTGCATCGAGACGGAGTTCTCGACCCGTGACGACGGGCTGCCCGGCCTGAGCAAGGCGTACGACATGAACATCCCCAAGGACAACATCTCCCTGCTCGACACCGGCGTCGTCTACACCGAGACCGACAAGGGCGAGACCTGCAACTTCGGCGAGGTGTTCACCACCGACGGCCGCATCGCCGCTCTCGATCTCACCGTGCTGGAGGACGACAAGAAGTTCTTCCCGATCTACAACGCGGCCATGACCCTGCGGGAGGAGACCTACCAGAAGAACCCGGCGATCGAGAAGGTGCTCCAGCCCGTGATCGCCAAGCTGGACGACGCGACCATGCAGCAGCTCAACGCGCAGGTCGACGTCGAGGGCATGGAGCCGGGCAAGGTCGCCGCCGACTGGCTGGACAAGCAGGGTTTCCTCGGCAGCGCGGCCTGACCCCCTGATCGCGCGGTCCGCCGCCTGGGGTCCATCAGGTGGCGGACCGCCGGACCCGGTGGCTCACGTGGCGGGCTCGCTCAGGCTTCGGGCCAGCCGAGCGGGTGGCTGCCGGCCCTCAGGGTCGGCGCCGCCGGCTCGCCGCCCGCCTCGTTGAAGGCCGTCATCGCCGAGACCAGCGCCTGGCGCTCCGCCGGCGACATGCGCGAGACGATCGCCGCGATCTCGTCCCGGCGGCGGGCGGTCACCTGGTCCACGATGCGCCTGCCCTCATCGGTCAGGCGCATCAGGCTTTCCCGCCGGTTCAACGGGTTGACCTCACGGACCACCAGTCCCGCGGCGGCGAGCCGGTCGGCCATCCGCATGGCGGTGGAGGAGTTGACGTCGAGCAGTTCCGCCATGGTGACGAGTTTCGTCTCGCCGTGTCCTGAGAGCACCACGAGCATCCGGAACTGCGGCACCGTCACCCGGTCGGCGACGGCGCCGAGCGAACGCGCCGCGATCGCGACCAGCAGCCGCGAGCCCGCCAGCACCGCCGAGATGACAGCGGCCTGATCCTCACCGTTCATCCGGGCGGATTGACGCTCTGGCATAGAACTGTTCTACACGGTCGGGGCCGTGGATCCGCGGGGCGACCCGGCCGCGGGTCCCGTGCATCCGCAGGACGCATGATCGCGGGCCGGCTTCGACAGCCACGGGGAACCCCCGCGCCACGCGCGCGGAGACGGATCCTGGAACTCCGCCCGCCGTGACAGCGGAGTCACTAATGTTGCATACTGCAAGAATGTGGAGAGCCACGTTGGGAGTCCCTCAGGTGCATGTGCCCCCTCTCCAGACCGGCCGCCGTTCCCGTCACGCCCTGGAGGCGGCCTGAGATCATGGCAATGTCCCGAGACGAGCGGCGGGCGCTCGCGGAGATCGAAGAACGGCTGGCGCACGAGGATCCCGTGCTCGACAAGCTTCTGGCGGGGCCGCGCGGCAAGGGCGGCGAGCCCGATCCGCCCCGCGGGCTCGACGCCCTGAGCACTCCCGCGGTCGTGTTGTGGGCGCTGGCCGCGGCCACCAGCGTCGTCCTGGTGCTCGCGGTGGCCATCCTGCTGTCCTACCAGGACTGGTCGGGAACGCTGCGGCCGTCTCCGACCGCGATCCCCTTCAACGGCCCCTTCCCCGGCCCCGGCGCCACCGAGCTCAACGACCAGATGAGCTGACGACGCCGCGCACCCACCGTCTAGGGAGCGGCGGTGGAGGCGCGTTCGACCAGGTCGGGCTGGTAGACGACCTGGCGATGTTCGTGACCGGGGCGATGACCGGCCGGCTGGTTGGCCTCCTCCAGCAACATCAGCGCGGCGGTGTGGCCCAGTTGCTCGCGCGGCTGCCGGATCGACGACAGCGGCACGGCAGCCGCTGCGGCGAAGTCGATGTCGTCATAGCCGAGGATCGCCACGTCGGCCGGCACCCGCAGGCCCCGCTGGGTCATCTCCTGCAACGCCCCGATCGCGACCAGGTCGTTGGCGCAGAACAGCGCGGTGGGGCGTTCGCCGGGAGGCAGCCCGGCGATCTCCGCGCCGGCCGTGCGCCCGGTGGCCACCGTGAGGTCGGGCAGCGGGATGACGGTCAGCGCGTCGGCCGGGCCCAGCACGCCCGCCAGACCGTGGTGCCGCTCGCGCACCTGGCGGACGGTGAACGGCCCGCCGGCGAAGGCGATGCGGTGGTGCCCCCGCTCGCGCAGGTGCAGCCCGGCCAGGCGCCCGCCGAGCACGTCGTCCACGGCGACGGCACAACCGTGGCTGTGCGGGGCGGAACTGTCGAAGCGCACCACCGGGATGCCGCGGGAGACGAGCCGGCTCAGCCGCTCCTCCTCGCCGCTGTCGTTGACCGGCGTGATCAGCACGCCCAGCGGTCGCTGCTCCTCGAACGTCTCCAGCAGCCCCGCCTCGCGGACGGCGTCCTTGTTGCTGTTGAAGACCATGACGTTGACGTCGAGGGGTTGCGCCGCGGTCTCCACACCCCGCAGCACGTCGATGAAGAACGGGTTGGCCAGATCGAGGGCGACGACGCCGATGGTCCGGCTGCGACCGGCCCGTAACTGCCGGGCGGAGCCGTTGCGGACGTAGCCGAGCCTGGCGATCGCCGCCTGCACCCGCAGCCGCGTCTCGGGGGCCACCATCTCGGGCCGGTTGAGCACGTTGCTCACGGTGCCGACGGAGACCCCGGCCAGCCGGGCGACCTCTTTGATGCTCGACATCGTTCCTCGTGTCCGGTGGTCACCGTTGATCCTACCGCTTCTTCGCACGGTTGTTCCTGAACGCTGCGCCGGCCCCCGTCGCTGCGTGGGCGTGCCTTTTGTGGGTACATGGAGCGGACACTCGTACTGTGGGGGAGGGCGGATGCGCTCATCCATCAGTCTCGGCCGGATCGGGGGGATTCCGGTCGGGCTCAACGCCAGCGTGCTGATCATCGTGGTGATCCTGCTCGTCGGGCTCGCCTTCGGCCGGTTCCCTGCGGTCTTCCCCGGCTCTTCTCCCGTGGCGTACTGGCTGGCCGGGCTGGCCACGGCGGTGTTGTTCCTGGCCTCGTTGCTGGCCCACGAGCTCTCCCACGCGCTGGTGGCCAAGCGCCATGGCATCGACGTGGCGCACATCACGCTGTGGCTGCTCGGAGGGGTGGCGGAGCTGCGCGGCGAGCCGCGCTCGCCGGGCGCGGACCTGAAGATCGCGGCGGTGGGCCCGCTCACCAGCCTCGTGTGCGGCGTGGTCTTCGGGGCCGTCGCGCTCCTGGTCGCCGCCGCCGACGGGGCGCCGCTGCTGTCCGGGATGTTCGTCTACCTCGCCGCGGTCAACGTGATCCTGGCCGTGTTCAACCTCATCCCCGCCGCGCCGCTGGACGGAGGGCGCGTGCTGCGGGCCGCCCTGTGGTGGCGGTGGGGCGACCGCACCAGGGCGGCGGTGACCGCCGCCCGCGCCGGCCGGGCCTTCGGCTTCGTCCTCATCGTTCTGGGCTTCCTGCAGATCGTCACCGGCAGCGGGTTCCAGGGGCTCTGGCTGGCCCTGATCGGCCTGTTCCTCGTCAACGCCGCCAGCGCCGAGGAGCAGCAGGCGCAGCTCGGCTCCACCCTGCACGGCATCAGGATCGGGGACGTCATGTCGGACCGGCTGGTCGTCGCCCATCCGGACGAGACCGTGGCCGAGCTCGTCGACCGGGTCGTCATGCGCGAGCGGCTGTCGACCTATCCGCTGGTGGAGCACGACATGCGCTTCCTCGGGCTGGTCACCCTCAACCGCATCCGCCAGGTGCCGCCCGACGCGCGGGCGGTGACGCGGCTGCGCGACATCGCCTGCCCTCCCGACCAGGTGCCCGCCGCCCGGCGGGAAGAGGCGCTGACCGACCTGCTGACCAGGATGAACGGCTGCGCCGACGGCCGCGCCGTGGTGCTCGACCCGGACGGGCGGCTGATCGGGCTGCTCACGCCCAGCGACATCAGCCGCGTGATCCAGACCGCCGGGCTGAACGCGGGCGACCCGTACCACGGCCCCCGGGGCGCCGACCTGACGACGCATCATCCGGACCGGCCCCTGGACCCCTCCGGCCGCTGACCCGCCACCGCGGTCAGCCGGCCGCGGCTCCGGGCAGGACCCTTCTTGGGATCACCGCCCGCTGCTTGGGCGTCAGTTTGTCCAGCGCCTGGCGCAGCGCGATCCGGTCACGACTGTTGCCGGGTGAGCACGGACTCGCGGAAGCCGTCGTCAGCATCCAATGTGATCTCCTCTCGCCCGTCACAACGCGACCGGCCGGGCGAAAGGTTTCAGTCTCGCGCGGGGTCAGGCCTGGCGCCACTCCGCGACGCCGCCGGGCTCGTGCAGCGTGAGGTCCGGCGCGGCCTCCAGCGCCTTTTCCTCTCCCCCAGGCGTGTACGTGACGATCAGCCGCAACGGCCGCCAGGTGGTGTTGTACGTCGAGTGGTAGACGCCCGCGGGGATGTGCACCGTGTCGCCCTCCTTGATGGCGAACTCCGCGCCGTCGTCCACCATCTGGCGGCCCTCGCCCGAGATGACGTAGATGATCTCCTCGGCGCCGGGGTGGTGGTGGCGGGCGTGCCCGCGGCCCGGGTTGACGATGACCTCGCCCAGGGTGCTGCTCGCCCCCTCGACGGCCGACGGGGTGACGAACCACTTGATCGACCCCCAGTCGAAGGCCATCGTCGGCACGCTGTCGGGGCTGACGTGCATGTCGGTTCCTCGCTTTCAGAAGGTGAGTGACTTGAAGGCGCGTACCTGCTCGGTGATGGCGCGCTCGGTCGGCAGCCGCTCGACGGACGAGGCGCCGAAGAAGCCGACCACGCCCTTGGTCCGCGACAGGACGTACGCGGCGTCGTCGGGCTCGGCGATCGGGCCGCCGTGGCAGAGCACGAGCACGTCGGGCCGGACTGCCACGGCCGCGTCGCGCATGGCCTGCACGCGCTCGGCGGCCTCGTCGAGGGTCAGCGCGGTGCCGGCGCCGATGCTGCCCTTGGTGGTCAGCCCCACGTGCGGCACCAGCACGTCGGCGCCCGCCTCGGCCATGGCCCGCGCCTGGGCCTCGTCGAAGACGTAGGGGGCGGTGACGAGGTCGCGTTCGCGGGCCTGGCGCACCATCTGCACCTCCAGGTCGTAGCCCATGCCGGTTTCCTCCAGGTTCTGGCGGAAGGTCCCGTCGTACAGGCCCACGGTCGGGAAGTTCTGCACGCCGGCGAACCCCATCGCCTTGAGCTGGTCGAGGAAGAGCGGCATGACGCGGAACGGGTCGGTGCCGCACACGCCGGCGAGCACCGGCGTGTCACGCACGACCGGCAGCACTTCGGAGGCCATCTCGACGACGATCTGGTTGGCGTCGCCGTACGGCAGCAGCCCGGCCAGCGAGCCGCGCCCGGCCATGCGGTAGCGGCCCGAGTTGTAGATGATGATCAGGTCGACGCCGCCGGCCTCGGCGCACTTGGCCGACAGGCCGGTGCCGGCTCCCGCGCCGACGACCGGCTGCCCGGCCGCGACCGTGCCAAGCAGCCTGTCGAGCACGTCCTGCCTGTTCACGTGGCACCTCCGGAGATCATGTGGTGCAGCCGCTCCGCCATGGCGCGGCCGAAGGCGGGGTCGTTGACGTGCAGGTCGAGCTCCTCGACGGGCACGCCGGAGCCGCGCAGCCCTTCGGCCATGGCCTCGAAGCAGGCCTCGTCGGCCTTCGGGTCGGCGAAGGCGCCCCCGGGCGCGTCCAGGGCGGACACGCCCCGGCGGGGCACGAACAGCACGGTGGGCCCGCTCGCGTCGCGAAGCTTGGCGGCCACGCGGCGGCCGAGCTCGGCCATCTCTCCCGCCGTGGTGCGCATCAGCGTCACGGTGGGGTTGTGCACGTACAGCAGGCGCTCCTCGAACTCGGCCGGCACGCTGTCGCGGGGGCCGAAGTTGACCATGTCGAGCGCGCCGGGCGCGACCACCTGCGGCACGCCGTGCGCGCCGGCCGCGGTGAGCCGGTCGGGCCCCGCGGACAGGACGCCGCCCACGAGGTCGTCGGCCAGCTCGGTGGTGGTCAGATCGAGCACGCCGGCCAGCATCCGGCTCGCCGCGAGCCCTTCGAGTGCCCGCCCGCCCGCGCCGGTCGCGTGGAAGACGAGCACCTCGTAGCCGAGCTCGGCCAGCCGCTCGCGCGCGGCGTCGACGGCCGGGGTGGTCACCCCGAACATCGACGCGCCGACCAGCGGCCGGTCGGATCCGCCCGCGGTCAGCCGGGCCCTGGCGAGCTGGTGCGAGCGGGCCATCCCCGCAGCCGCGGCGGCGGCGTTGCCGAGGATGGCGCGGGAGAGCCGGTTGATGCCCGCGATGTCGACCACGCTGTACATCATCGTGACATCCTTCGCCCCGACGTACGGCGAGACGTCTCCCGCCGCCATCGTGGACACGATCAGCTTGGGCAGGCCGATGGGCAGGTCGCGCACGGCCCGCGCGGCGATCGACGAGCCGCCGCTGCCGCCCAGCGCCAGCACGGCGTCGGCGCGGCCGTCGGCGTGCAGCCGGGCCAGGATCTCCGCCGCGCCCTGGCCCATGGTGGTCACGGCGGCGCCCCGGTCGCCGGCGTCGCGCAGAGCCCGCAGGTCGCCTCGTCCCGCCTCGGCGACCTGCTCGTTGGAGACGTCGGCGAGCAGCGTCTGGCTGGGGACGCCGACGCCGGCGTCCACCACGACCACGTCGCTGCCCAGCTCCACGAGCCGGTTGCGCAGCCACGCGTACTCCTCGCCCTTGGTGTCGAGTGTGCCGATCAGCACGACGGACGGCATGTCCTGCCACACCCCTCTGTTCGGAGACCTCCTGGATGTTGCCCGCCCCGGCGGCCTCCCACGCCTGGCGCGGGCGGCCGTTCCCGGCCGCCGGCACCCGCCCGATAACCGGTGTCGGCGGCACGCGGCTTTCGGATAGGTTCGACACCCCGCCGGCCCAGACCCGCAGGAGCGCACATGACCCACGACCGGGCGGCCGACTTCGCCGACGTCTTCCAGCACTTCTCCGTCGGGGAAGAGGGCAGGCCTGAGCGCTCCTTCTATCCGTACGCCCCTGTCTTCCCCGTCCGGTTGAACGGCGCCAGGGCCGTGATCAAGCGGACCACCGGCCCCGTGACGGCCGCGGCCGCGATCGCCCGATGGGTGGAGGCGCTCGCAGGGGAGGACGTCGGCGTGGTCACCCCGCTCCCCCTGCCCGTCGACAACCCGGCCCAGGTCGGCGACCGGGTATGGGTGGCCTACCCGTGGGTCGACGGCCGCCCGTACACCGGCTCCCCTGACGACATCGCCGCGGCCGGCGACCTCCTCGGCCGCATCCACGCCGCCCGGCCGGCCGGCGACGGCATGCCGGAGTTCGGCTGGCCCGATCACGACGCCGCCTCGGTCGAGGAGGACGTCACCGGGTTGGGGCGGGTGCTGGGCGAGCACGCGCCCGACCTGCGCGACGAGGTGATGGGCCGCCTCGAGCCGTGGCTGGAGTCGTTCGTGGCGCGGACGCTGCCGCCGGTGCGCGACGGCGGGCTCCCGCGGGCCGCGGTGTCCATGGACTACAAGGCGAACAACCTGGTTTACGCCGACGGGGCGCCCGTGCTGATCGACCCCGACAACGCCGAGTACGCCCCGCGCCTGCTCGACCTGGCGCTGGCCGCGCTGCTGTTCCACAACGAGATGGCCACCGCGCCGCCCCGGCTCTTCACGGGCGGCGAGTGGTCGGCCTTCTCCTCGGCGTACCGGCGGCACGTCCGGCTCACCGGGGCCGAACTGGCGCTGTGGCCGGTGGCCGTGCGCTACATGCTCCTGGAATGGGGCGTGTGGACGCTGATCGACGCCGCCGAGTGGAACGACTGGGACGACCCCCGCAAGCGCGGCTTCCTGCGCGACCTCGCCACGGTGGACCCCGGCCGGTTCCCGCTGCGCTGACGTGCAGGCGCCCGGCGTCACCGGAGCGCGACGTCCCACAGGGCAAGGGCGCGCTCCTCCCCGAGCCGGAACCCCGTCTCGCGGTGCACGGCGAGGGCCTGCCCGGCGCACTCCACCGAGCGCCTCAGGTCGCCGAGGGCGCGGTGGATCTCGGCCATGGTGGTGAGGGCGTTACCTTCCTCGACCCGGTATCCGGCATGGCGCGTCATGGCGAGGGCCCGGCTGACCTGCGGCATCGCCGCTTCCATGGAGCCGAGACCGAGGTAGGCGCGGCCCAGGCCGAGCAGCGTTGTGACGATCACGTAGTCCATGCCGGCGGCGCGCGCCTGGCTCAGCACGGCGGTGTGGACTCCGGCGGCCGCGGCATGATCGCCGGCGGCGGTGTGCACCGTGCCGAGGATGGTGGTGACCAGGCACAGCGCGTAGCCGTTCCTGACCTCCCTGGCCAGGCGCTCGGCCTGCCGCGCGTGGTCGAGCGCCAGGTCGAGGCGGCCCGCGTCGCGGTGGATCTGCGCCAGGACGCCGAGGCTCTTGGGCACCTCCACGGAGCGGCCGCTCCCGCAGTTGCTCTCGAGCCCCAGCCCGGCGAGCTGGAGCGCCTCGTCGAGGTGCCCGAGCAGCCGGCGGACGCTCGCCAGGTTGGTGAGCTCGATGCCGTTGAGCCCGTCGCCGGCCGCCTCGCGCAACCTCTCTGCGTCGCGGATGTGCCTGTCCGCCTCATTGAGCGCGCCGAGCTGCAGGCAGACCGCGCCCAGGTTGGAGGCGACGACCGCCTGGGGTCTGGGCTGCCCGGCGGCGCGGTAGATCTCGCGGGCGGCGTGCAAGGTCCCCTTCGCCTCCCGCAACGCACCCCGTTCCAGGTGGACGGCGGCCAGGTTGTTGTGCGCCGCTGCCGCGCCCTGCGGCCAGCCGGCCCGCCGGGCCAGCGCGGCGGCCGCCTCGAAAGCCTCCACGGACTCGGCGTAGCGGGAGCGCAGGCGGCTGGTCAGGGCCAGGCTGAGCTGGGCCGTCACCTGACCCAGCGGCTCGTTCTCCGCGGTGGCGGCCCGCATCGCGGCGTCGGCCAGCGCCTCCGCGTCGGCGGGCTCGGCCCCGAAGGCGAAGTACGGGCGCAGGATTTCGGCGATCTGCCAGGCGAAGCGGCGGGGCTCCTGGCCGGCGGCGTGCGCCGCGACGGCGACGAGGTTGGCGCGCTCGGCCTCCAGCCAGGCCACCGCGTCGGCGCTGCTCACCGGCTCGGGACCGGGCCCCGCGGACAGGCTCACCGGCTCCTGGCCGGACGCCACGGAGCGGCTCACCGGCTCGGGACCTGGCCCCGCCGCTGTTGGTGAGGTGGTGGGCGCCCAGGTCCGTGACGGGTAGGCGACGCGGGCGACGTGCGTCGCCGTCGAGACGTACCAGGAGCAGAGCCGCTCGACCGCCGCGAGCCGGTCGGCGGGCGCGTCGTCCTGCTCGGCCTGGCTTCTGGCGTGCCGGCGCATCAGGTCGTGGAAGGCGTAGCGGCGTGGCAGGTGCTCGTCGATGAGGTGCGCGGCGGCGAGCCGGTCGAGCAGGCGGGCAGCCTGCTCGGTGCCGGAGCCGGCCAGGGCCGCCGCCGCCTCGGCGGTGATGTCGGGGCCGGGCGCGAGCCCGAGCAGGCGGAACAGCCGCTGGGCGTCGGGGGCGAGCCGCGCGTACGACAGGCCGAAGGCGGCGCGCACCGCCGCCTCGCCGTCGATCTCCAGGGAGTCCAGCCGGTCGGCGGCCAGCGCCGCCGCGTAACCGGCGATCGACCGGTGCGGGTTGACGGCGATGTTGGCGGCGGCCACCCTCAGGGCCAGCGGAAGGTGGGCGCAGAGCCGTACGAGCTCCGCCGCGGCCTCCGGCTCGTCGGCCACGCGGTCATGGCCGACCGCCGAAGCCAGCAGGGCCAGCGCGTCGGCATGGCCGAGCACGTCGAGTTTGAGCTGCCGGGCGCCGTGGCTGGCGACGAGCCCGGCCAGCCGGCTGCGGCTCGTGACCAGCGCCAGGCAGCCGGGCGCGGCGGGCAGCAGGGGGCGTACCTGCTCGGCGGTCAGGGCGTTGTCGAGGAGCACGAGCACGCGCCTGCCCGCCAGGCACGACCGGTAGAGTCCGGCGGCGGCCTCCTCGTCCGGCGGGATCTGCCCGGCCGGCACGCCCAGCGAGCCGAGCATCCGGATGAGTGCCTCGACCGGCTCCATCTCCGGGCCCTGGGCGTGGCCGCGCAGGTTGACGTACAGCTGCCCGTCGGGGAACGAGGCGGCGTGCCGGTGGCCGAAGCGCACGGCGAGGCTGGTCTTGCCCACGCCCGCGGTGCCGGCGATGGCCACGACCGCGGGCGCCGTCTCCACCGACAGGCACTCCGCCAGCACGGCGAGCTCGCCGTCGCGGCCCACGAAGCCGCCCGAGCCGGCGGGCAGCTCCGCGGGGACCAGCAGCACCGGCGCGCCCGCTTGCCGTGCGGGACGCGGCGGCGCGCGGAGCTCGGGGTCGTCGGCCAGGATGGCCGCCTCCAGCCGGCGCAGTTCCGGCCCGGGGTCGAGCCCGAGCTCGTCGGCCAGCAGCCGCCGCCCCGTGCGGTAGACCTCCAGCGCGCCGGCCCGCCGTCCCGACCGGTAGAGCGCCAGCATGAGCAGGCCGCGCAGGCGCTCGCGCAGCGGATGCTCGGCCAGCAGCGCCTCGAGCTCGGCCGCCAGTTCGCTGTGCCGGCCCAGCCGCAGCTCCAGCTCGGCCCGCTCCTCGGCGACGGCCAGCCGCATCTCCTCCCACCGGGCCGCGGCGGCGCGGACCTCCTCCGTCTCCATCTCGGTCAGGACGGGGCCGCGCCACAGGGCCAGTGCCTCGCCGAACAGCGTGCTCGCCTCGGCCTCCCGCCCTTCCTCGGCGGCGCGTCGCCCCTCCGCGATCCGGCTCTCCGCGACCGCCGCGTCGGTCCCGGGGGCGCGCAGGCGATAGCCCGAGCTCTCCGTCGCGATGACACCGGGATCGGCGCCGGCCTCCCGCAGCGCCCGGCGCAGCACGGCCACGGCGATCGTCACCTGGTTGCGCACCGACGTCGGCGGGTCCTCGCCCCACGCCGTGGCCAGCCGGTCGGTGCTCACGACCTGCCCCTCGGCCACCAGCAGCATCGCCAGCACCGCCCTGGCCCGTTGCCCCCGCAACCGCACCGGCCGCCCGCCGGCCACGGCCTCGAGAGGACCAAGAATCTTGAACGCCACCTCATGCCGCGCCATCCCCGACATGCTATCGCCGGTACCGGAAGTCCTGAGGCGTCGCACGGGCCACAGCCGTGACCTGCCGTGTTCCCGTCGCGTCAGGAAAGGGTAGGAGTCTGGCGGGCTCGCGAACCACCGTGAACGGCGTCATCGGGGGATAAGTCGCAATGGACGGTGTCTACGGGCAGCGGGTGAGTGGTCTGACCTTCGAGGTGCTGGAGCCGGCACCCGTGGGGGTCGCGGTGACCCGCGGGCCCGATCACCGGCTGCTGTACACCAACGAGACCTACCGGTCCCTGTTCGGAGAGCGGCCGATCGGGTCCCCGCTCAAGGTCGCCTTTCCCCACGTGCAGGAGGACTACGTCCCCATCTTCGACCAGGTGCTCAGGACGGGCACGCCGGTGGTCCGCACCGACGCCCCCGGTGGCGAGGCCCCGGAGGACCGTGATCGCTTCTTCACCTTCAGCCTCTCGCGAGTCTCCTTCGACGACGGCACGTACGGCGTCCTCGCGGTCTTCCTGGACGTCACCGATCCGGCCACCGTGGCGCAGCGGCTCCAGGCGGTGGCCGACGAGCGCCGCCGCATCCTGCGGCGCTACCAGAGCCTGGTCCGGGTCAGCGCGCAGATCGTCTGGGTGGCCGACCCCGGCGGCCTGGTGATCGAGCCGAGCCTGGGATGGGAGCGGATGACCGGCCAGTCATGGGACGACTTCCGCGACGACGGCTGGATGGACGCCGTCCACCCGGACGACCGCACCTCCACGCAGGTGTCGTGGACCCGCGCGGTCAAGGAGGTCTCCGAGGTGTGGGAGCACGTCTACCGGCTCCGCACGATCGACGGCACGTACCGGCATTTCCAGGCGCGCGCCGTGCCGATCCAGGAGAACGGCCGTCTCGTGGAGTGGGTGGGCACCTGCACCGACATCGAGCAGCAGTGGCAGGAGCAGCGGCGCCAGCGGCTGCTCGACTCGGCCGCCGCGGCGACGGCCGACCGGACGAGCCTGGAGGGCATGCTCGGCGCGCTGGCGAACGTCATCGTGCCCGACCTGGCCGACGGATGCAGCGTGCACCTGGTGATCGACCTGGCCGACGGGCTGGCGAGAGGCGGCGACTTCGTGGCCGAGCGCATCGCCACCGCCGCCCGCGCCGGGCTGCCCAGGCTGCCGCCGTTCAGCGAGGAACGCCTGGCCGCGGACAGCGGGTTCGCCGCCGTGGTACGCCGGCGAAGGCCGTTCCGCACGACGTTCGCCCCCGGGTCGCCGCTGGGCGATCTCGTGCCGGCGGGCACGCACACCTGGCTGGAGGCCACCGGAGCCAACAGCATCGCGCTCCTGCCCGTCGTGGTCGACGGCACGCTCGCGGCGGTGGTCACGGCGGCCGCCTGCGGTGACCGCGCGCCCCTCGGCCAGAGCACCGTCGCCCTGCTGCGCGAGATGATCGAGCAGGCCCATGACAACCTGCGCAGCGCGATGCGGTTCCAGCGCACGCACAAGGTCGCGGTGGCCCTGCAGCACAGCCTGCTGGCGCAACCGCCGCGGGTGCCCGGCATGCAGATCGCCGCACGCTACCGCGCCAGCCCCGCCGCCGCCGACGTGGGCGGCGACTGGTACGACTCGTTCGTGCTGCCCGACGGCGCCACCGTGCTGGCCATCGGCGACGTCGCGGGGCACGACCTGCGCGCCGCGGTCGCCATGGGCCAACTGCGCAACATGCTCAGAGGGCTGGTCGTGGACCGGCAGGAACCTCCTGGGGAGATCCTCGCCCGGCTGAACATCGCGATGAAGACCCTCTACTGCGAGGAGACCGCGACCTGCGTGCTGGCCAGGGTCGAGAAGGGCGAAGGCGGTCACCGGCTGAACTACGCGGTGGCCGGCCACCCGCCGCCCCTGCTGATCACCGGCGAGGGCGCGGGCCGTTTCCTCGAGGACGGCGCCAACCCGCTGCTCGGCATCCCGTACGACGCCCGGTGCGTGTCCGCGCGCGAGCCGCTGCCCCCGCTGAGCACGTTGCTGCTCTACACCGACGGCCTCGTGGAACGGCACGACGAGCACCTCGACGAGGGTCTGGAGCGGCTGCGCAGGCACGCGTGCGCGCTCGCGCGCCAGCCTCTCGACCGGTTCTGCGACGAGTTGCTCAGTGCTCTGCCGCTCTCGGCCGACGACGACGTGGCCATGATCGCGCTGCGGCTCCCGGAGCCGGCCGCCCGGCACGAGGCGACGGGCCGGGCGCTGGTCGAGGACCGGTGAAGCGGTCGTCCTGACGGCCGGTCGACTCTCATGGAGGTGTAACGGATCGGTCGTCCCGCGGTATGGCGGTGGTTCGGGCGGGAGCGCCCGGGTAGCGAACGCTGGTCGGGCAGGTGGCCGGCGGCACGCTCCGACAGGGGCCCTGGTCAGCCGATACCCGTTGAGCTGGAAAGACGGAGACCGTACATGACCACCTTCAAGCCCCGGGACGAGCCGCTCGCCTCGCCGCCGGAGCCGCCACGGCTCCGCCGCAAGGGCAGGCTCATCGCGGCCTGGCTGGCCTCGACCGATCACAAGGTGATCGGCTACATGTACCTGATCGCGTCGTTCGCCTTCTTCCTCCTCGCCGGTCTGATGGCGCTGGTCATCCGGGGCGAGCTGGTCCAGCCTGGCCTGCAGCTCGTCAACCAGCAGCAGTACAACCAGCTGTTCACCATGCACGGCACGCTCATGATGCTGCTCTTCGCGACCCCGCTGTTCGCCGGCTTCGCGAACGTGATCATGCCGCTGCAGATCGGCGCGCCCGACGTGGCCTTCCCGCGGCTGAACGCGGTCAGCTTCTGGTTGTTCCTGTTCGGCGGGCTGATCGTGGTGAGCGGGTTCTTCACCGCCGACGGGGCGGCCGACTTCGGCTGGTTCGCCTACACGCCGCTGTCGGACGTGGTCTACAGCCCCATCACGGGCGGCGACCTGTGGATCATGGGGCTGTCGCTGGCAGGCCTGGGGACCATCCTCGGCTCGGTCAACTTCATCACCACGATCATCTGCATGCGCGCTCCCGGCATGACCATGTTCCGCATGCCGATCTTCACCTGGAACGTGCTGCTGACCAGCATGCTCGTGCTGATGGCGTTCCCGGTGCTGGCCGCCGCGCTGCTGGTGCTGGAGGCCGACCGCAAGCTCGGCACCCAGGTCTACCTGGCCGAGAACGGGGGGCCGATGCTCTGGCAGCACCTGTTCTGGTTCTTCGGCCATCCCGAGGTCTACATCGTCGCGCTGCCGTTCTTCGGCATCATCACCGAGGTCATCCCGGTCTTCAGCCGCAAGCCCATCTTCGGCTACATCGGGCTCGTGGGCGCCACCATCGCGATCTCGGGGTTGTCGATGACCGTGTGGGCGCACCACATGTTCGGCACGGGGCAGGTGCTGCTGCCGTTCTTCTCGTTCATGACGTTCCTCATCGCGGTGCCGACGGGCGTGAAGTTCTTCAACTGGATCGGCACCATGTGGCGCGGGCACCTGAGCTTCGAGTCGCCGATGTTGTTCTCGGTCGGCTTCCTGGTGACGTTCCTCCTGGGCGGCCTGACCGGCGTCATCCTCGGCTCGCCGCCGCTCGACTTCCACGTCACCGACACCTACTTCGTCGTCGCGCACTTCCACTACGTGGTGTTCGGCACCGTGGTGTTCGCCATGTTCGCCGGCTTCTACTTCTGGTGGCCGAAGATGACCGGCAAGATGCTCGACGACCGGCTCGGCGCCTGGCACTTCTGGCTGCTGTTCATCGGCTTCCACACGACGTTCCTCGTGCAGCACTGGCTGGGCGTGGCCGGGATGCCGCGGCGCTACGCCGACTACAGCGCCGTCGACGGGTTCACGGACCTGCACCTGGTCTCCTCGATCGGCGCCTTCATCCTCGGCCTGTCGACGCTGCCGTTCCTTTACAACGTCTGGCGTACGGCCCGCCGCGCCCCGCGCGTCACCGTCGACGACCCGTGGGGGTTCGGCAACTCGCTGGAATGGGCGACGTCCTGCCCGCCGCCGCGCCACAACTTCACGTCCATGCCCCGCATCCGTTCGGAACGACCGGCGTTCGATCTGCACTATCCGCACATGTGGCACCCCCAGCACGACGCGGAGATCGAGCAGGCGAAGCGCGAGACCTGAGCGACGGCGTCTAGCGGCGGACGGCCGCGTCGAGGAAGAGCTCCAGGTGTGAGGCGGCCCGCCGCCTGCCCTCGTCGTGCAGGTCATCGGGGCCGTGCAGGTAGGTGAGCCGGATGAACACCAGCGGCGCCAGCAGTTCCCAGGCCAGCTCGCCGCCGTCCAGCTCGCCGGCCAGCAGCCGCGCGCGCACGCGCGCAGACAGCAGGCCCCGCCCGGCCCACCGGGAGAAGATCGGGCCGAGCGCCCGCGTGCCGTGGGAGATCATCTCGTTGACGACGCCGGGGTTGTCGGCGATCTCCTCGCGCAGCAGAAGGCGGCTGAACTTGCGCGCGGCCGGCTGCTCGAAGAACTCGACCACGCGGGCGACGCACTCGCGCAGGAACGCCTCGGGGTCGTCCGGCGTCACCTCGGGGCCGGGGAACAGCTCCGCGATCACCTGCCCCACCGCGCCGGGGCCGGCCGAGGCCAGCAGCTCGTCGTAGATCGCGCGCTTGCCGGCGAAGTGGCCGTAGAGGCCGGCGTCGCTGAGCCCGGCGGCCCGGGCGATCATGCGGACGGACGTTGCGGCGTAGCCCTTCTCGACGAACAGGTCGAGGGCGGCCTCCAGCAGCACGGCCCGCGTGTCCTTGGCGTCTTCCTTGCGCGGCCGTCCCGCGCGGCGCGGCCTGCCCGTCGTGGTGCTCACACCGCCGATGGTAGGCGGTCCGGCGGGCGACACCGCGCGGCGGGCACGGGGGCCGGGACCGGTCAGGCCGGCCCCGGCCCGGGGGCGGAGGGGGTCAGGAACGCCCGGCTTCGGGAAGCTCGAACCAGACGGCCTCCTCGCCCGCCGTCCTGGAGACACCCCAGCAGCAGGCCAGGCGGTCGAGCAGCTTCCGCGCCCGGCGAGCCGGAGCGGGGCACCGCCCGACCTCGCACCTGCACCACCCGTCCTCGGCGGACAAGCTGATCACGATCTTGCCGGAAGCGTGCCGCAGCGCCTCGTCGACCAGTATGCCGACCAGTGTCTCGGCGGCCTCGACCCGGTCCCGCAGCCCCCACGCCCGCAGCCGGGTCGCGACCATCCGCCGGGCGCTCGGCACCGCCGACGGCGTCGCCGACAACTCCCAGGACACCGCCGGCTCGTCAACGCCCCATCCGACCCACAGGGCCACATTGTCCCGCAACGCCAGAAATCGGTTCCCGGACAGGGCATCCAGACTCATGCGAGCGTTCTGCGGTCCAGTGGCTCGCAACATGTTCCGCGGCTGTTCGGTGACTCGCGGCATGGCCCCTCCCGTCTGGTGAGCACGTTGCAAGCATGCCTTCCGCTCACCGGAGAGGGGGACGTGAGAAACCCCCATATAGCTACCCATATACGGGCACGTAGGTACGTCGCGCGGCCCTCACCCGATCGACCGCCGGTGGTCAGCGCGAGACCGCGGCGCGATCACGGGCCAGCAGCACCCCCAGCGCGATCATGCCGACGCCGAGGACCAGGTGGAGCCAGTTGTCGGCGGTGTTGAGCGGAACGAAGTTGGCCGCGCTGTCCTGGTCGATGAGCAACCCGTACAGCCAGAGCACCAGGTAGATGATCCCGCCGACGATCAGGTAGGCGCGCGCGCCCGGCCACGAGCGGGCCAGCGTGACACCGGCGATGCCGAAGAGCAAGTGCACGATGTTGTGCAGGATCGACACCTGGAAGATGCCGAGCAGCATCGCCTCGGATTGGTGGCCGGCGAACTGGAGATCACCGTAGTCGGTCGTGATGCCCGGGATGAAGCCGAGCACTCCGACGAGCAGGAACACCAGGCCGACGACCAGCGCGGCGAGTTGCACGGGCGAGCGCGTCGCCGCCTTGTGCGAAGTACTCATCGTGAGCCTCCTTGACGTTGACCGGTTCCCGCTACCCTCCCGCGGCCGGATGAGTCGCACCCGCCTGGGCTCGCGTATCGTGTGGCGGTGCACGAGACCACAAGCGTTGGAGAGCCATGAGCACGGGTGTCAGACTGATCCGCGACGACCGGCTGGCGCAGGACGTCGAATACGCCTACGCCTCGGCCGTGGACGCGCCGCTGCGGACCATCTGGGTGGCGGGCGCGTGCCCGCTCGACGCCAAGGGCGCGACGGTGGCGCCGGGCGACTACGCGGAGCAGGCTCACCAGGTGATGCGCAACCTCGTCACGGCGCTCGACGGCGCGGGGGCCGCGCTGACGGACATCGTCAAGACCACGGTCTACGTCGCCTCCTCCGACCAGGCCGACCTGGTGACGGCCTGGCAGGTCTACCGGGAGTACATGGGGACGCACGACGCGCCCAGCACCCTGCTGGGCGTCACCGTGCTGGGCTACGACCACCAGCTCGTCGAGGTCGAAGCGGTCGCCGTGATCGCTGACGCTTAGCCCGGCCGGGGGCGGGTAGCCGCCGGTCATGCGCCTCGGAAACCGGGACGTCCGGCCCCTCGGGGGATGGGCCGGATGCCTGACCATGATCGCGATCTCGATCGTGTTGTCGATCCTGCTGACGATCGTCATCAACATCATCCTGTGATCCGGACGGCACGAGACCCGAAACTTCGCAACCCGGCCGGCGGCGTACCTGGAGATCAAGGACGAGGGCTTCGTGGTCGGCCTGGTCTGACACCGCGAGTCAGTCCCAGCCGTAGTCGAAGGGGATCCCGATGTCCAGCGACTGCGTGATGGTCAGCACCGGCTTGCCCTCCTTGCTGGTCACCGTGACGGGGATGGGCGTCCCGCACCCGATCTCGTAGCCGATCGAGAGCGGCACCGACTGCGGGTCGTAGTCGGGCTTGCACCGGCGTTGCGCCTTGGCCAGGGCCTGCTTGGCCTCGTTCTGCAACTTCTTGTTGCCGGGCCACAGGTGGACCACCGCGATCTCGAAGGCGTCGGTGGCCAGGGCGGCGGTGTTCCTGACGGTGGTGCCCTGGTTCTCGGCGTGCGTCGAGGCCACGATGTCGACCTCCGTCATCGCGCCGCCCTTCGCGCGGTCGTGGGTCTTGTAGCCGATGGAGACGCGCTTCGTGTACGCCTGGTCGACGTTGTTCACGGCCTGGCACTCGGGGTCCCTCACCTTGTAGCCGGAACGGTCCCTCTCCCCCGCCTCGTAACACCGCCACTTCAGCGCCTTCTCGATGCGGGCCAGGAAGTCGGGTCCCCGCGTCGTGGACGGGAAACAGTACCGGCTGCGCTTCTTGCCCGGCTCGCAGGGCACCGGCGCCTCGGCCGCCTTCGGCCGGTCCGGCGTCGCGCTCGGCTCCTTCTCCCGCGTGCTGGGCCGGGTCGGCGCCACCTGCGCCACGGCGGGCTCGTCCGGCCCCCGGTTCAGCACGACGACCACCACGACCGCCGCCGCCAGCACGGCCACGGCGGCCACGCAGCCGGCGACGATCCAGAGCGTGTGGTCCTGCTTCTTCCGCGGCGCCTGGTGCGGGAAGCGGGGGTCGCCCCCGCAGTGCCGCCCGTTCCACTGGTCCACCCACCATCCCGGCGCGTGCCTGTCGGCCAGGACCGGAGCTCCGCAGCGCGCGCAGGGACCCGCTGTCGTGGTGATGTCGGTTTCCTTCCCCCGCTCGGCAAGCCGTACGGCTTCAACGCGACCCTAGGGCCGGGTGCGCCGGGCGGGGTCTTCTTTCGAGGATCGTCGAAGCATGCGCCGGGCCCGCTCTAGGGGCCGGTCTCGTCGTATTCGACCGCGTAGTCCATGTGGGCGCGGTCCTTGAGCGCGAACGCGGCGGCCACGCTGATCAGGCCGCAGATCGCCATGTAGACGGCGATGGCGAACGAGCTCTCATAGGTGGCGTACAGCCAGACGGCGATCAGCGGGGCGGGCCCGCCCGCCGTGACCGAGGCCAGCTGGTAACCGAGCGAGGCGCCGCTGTAGCGTAACCGCCCGGTGAAGCTCTCGGCGATGAACGTGGCCTGCGGACCGTACTGGATGTCGTGGATGGGCGCCGCCGCCACGATGGCCAGGAAGACCAGCGCGGGCACGCGGGTGTCGAGCAGCGGCCAGTAGACGAACGACCAGACCACCATGGCCGCGGCGCCGATGATGTAGAGCCGCCGGCGGCCGACCACGTCGGAGATGTAGCCCCAGAACGGCACGGTGAACAGCGAGACGACGCCCGCGACGATGACGTACAGGTAGACGTCGCTCGCCTCGAAGCCGAGCGTCTTGGTGGCGTAGGTGAGGATGAAGACGGTGAAGATGTAGAACGGGGCCTGCTGACCGGTGCGCAGCAGGGCGCTCAGCACGATCTCCCGCCAGTTCTTCACGATGACCTGGCGTACGGGGACGCGCTCGACCCTGTTCTCCCGCAGGACCTTGGTGAAGACCGGCGTCTCCAGGATGCCGAGCCTGATGTAGAGGCCGACCCCGGCCATCACGATGCTGAGCAGGAACGGGATGCGCCAGCCCCAGTAGGGGTCGAGCGGCTGGAAGATCTGCAGCGCGAGATAGCCGAGCACGAGCCCGACCGGGACGCCGAACTGCGGCCAGCTGCCCAGGAACCCGCGCCGGCCGCCGCGCGTCTTGCCCCACTCGGTGGCGAGGAGCACGGACCCGCCCCACTCGCCGCCGACGCTGATGCCCTGGAGCAGGCGGAGCAGCGTCAGCAGGATGCCGCCCCAGATGCCGATCTGCGCGTACGTGGGCACCAGGCCGACGAGGGCGGTGGCGACGCCCATGGTCATGAGGGTGATGATGAGGGTGGCCTTGCGGCCGATGCGGTCACCGTAGTGGCCGAAGATCGCGGCGCCGATCGGGCGGGCGGCGAACCCGCCGAAGTAGGTGCCGAGGGCGAGCAGGAGGCCGGTCGTCGGGTCGCTGGTGGGGAAGAACAGCTCCGCGAAGATGGTGCTGGCGGCGAAGCCGTACAGGAAGAAGTCATACCATTCGATCGAGGTGCCGACGGCCGAGGCGATCACCGCCCGGACCACCTGCCGTCGCTTCTGCTGATCTGTCGCGTCGAGTCGCTGGTCCTCTGCCATCTACCGCTCCTCCGGTAGTGCCGCGTTACCCGCGACGCTACAGGACGTGCCGCCGGTGGTCATCATGCTCTTTTCGCCGGTTTCCCCGTGCCTGCGGGGGGTTCGCGGCGGGCGGCGGTTGGGCGGGTTCGTCACGGGTAGCGACTGGGCGATGACGGAGGTGCCGAAGGGGGTTGGGTGCGATGCGTCCCATCGTCTCTGCCATGGTCGCCGTGGCGCTGGCCGCCACCGGATGCGCGAAGCTGGGGATCGACACCGTGCAGTGGCACCCGCCGAACGACGGCGCCAACGCCGACGGGCGAAGCGGGGTGCGCCTGCGCAACGCCTTCCTCCTGGGCGGCGCCGACCCGGCCCAACCGCCGCCGCAGTTCCCTCTGTACGGCGTTCTGGTCAACACCGGCGACAGACCGCTGCAGCTCGAACGGATCACCGCCGAAGGGGGCGGCACGGTGCAGTTGCCCGGCCCCATCACCCTGCCGCCCGACCAGCCCGTCGGCACGGGCGAGCAGCCGCTCGCCACGGCCGGCGGCATCCGGGGCGGCACGGTGCCGCTGACGTTCTCGTTCCGGGGCGCGCCTCCTATCCGTGTGACCGTGCCGGTCAAGCCGCGAACGGGCCACTTCGCCCACCTGACGCCGTCGCCCGCGAGCCCACCGTCGCCCACGTCAGCCGGCACGTCCCCGCCGAGCCCGTCGCCGACGTCCACAGGCGACGGCACCGGCACGCCGGGAGGGCCCCGCGAACCAGGCGTGGAGAACCCCTGACCGGGCCTCAGCCGGGGACCGGATCCGAACAGAAGCCTGGCGCGGGAGTGGCAGGCGCGGGTCGCGGCGTTCCTGCGGGCCGAGCTCAACGCCTGACGGCATGCTAGGTGTGTCCTGAGTCGTGATGCGCGCCCGCTGCGGTCTGCGCGGAATCGGCGCGCGAGCGGGGGCGTCAGACGCCGCCTCCGGGGCGGTTTCCTCCAGCGCGCACTGGTCGATCAGTGCGGCGAGGGCTACCGCGCCCACACCGAGGAATGGATCGGGTGGCCCCGCTACGCATCGTGCCGACTCCGATCACCGAAAGAGCCGAAATCGATGCCCGCCAGTTCGGCCCGCGACGAGACGCCCAGCTTGGGATAGGCCTTGTAAAGGTGGAAGCCCACGGTTCTGGGGCTGAGGAAGAGCTGGGCGCCGATCTGCCGGTTCGTGGCCCCGGTGGCGGCGAGCCGCACCACCTGCAGTTCTTGAGGGGTCAGGGTGTCGAGCGGTGCGGTGTCGGCGCGAGGGCTCGGCACCGTGACGGGGACGCCGGTCGCGGCCAGTTCCATGCGGGCTCGCTCAGCCCAGGGCGCGGCGCCCATCGCGGTGAAGCCGGCCAAGGCGGCGCTGAGTTGCGCGCCGGCGTCAGCGCGGCGCCGTGCCCGCCGCAGCCATTCGCCGTACATCAGCTGAGTCCTGGCTCGTTCGAAAGGCCGCCCGCCCCGGGAGTGCATCGCGAGCGCCGAGTCGAAGTGCGCCTCGGCTTCGTCGCGTGGGGCGAGCAGGGCGTGGCAACGGTGGGCGACTGCCGCCGCCCATGGTCGGCCGCTGGCCGCTGCCCAGGCGTCGAACCGGGCGAATGCCGAGGTCGCCCGATGGGGCTCGTTCAGGCGGGCACACGCCTCAACGTGGTCAGCGATGGCGAAGGTGACGATCACGGTGTGGCCGAGTGGCCCGTCAAGTACCCGTGCCATCCGCTCGGCCACTGCGTCGTAGCGAGTTCGTACGAGGTCGAGCAGGGTGAGCGCGCACCCGCCCCATCCGGAGCCGTTGCGCTCCTGGGCGGTGCCCTCCGCCTGGCCGGCGAGGCGGCGGCATTCCTCGTCCTCACCTCGGATGGCGGCCAGGCGCGCCAGAATTCCGTGAAGGTGCAGCAGGCGTCCCACCTGTCCGGTGTCGTGCGCGATGCGCCAGGCCTCAGCGCCGGATTCGGCGGCCTCGGAGTGCCTGCCGCACAGGATCTGCGCCTGTGTGAGGAGTTGCAGCGCGTGTGGCAACGCTCCGATGAGCCCTTGGTGGCGGCACGCTTCCACCCGGGCGGCGGCCAGTTCCCTGGCCGCGTCGTCGTCGCCGGTCATCAGCGCGCTGAAGACGGCGTACGCCCCGGCGGCCGGGTCGGTGGCGATGCCCCAGTCCGTCGAGGCGTCTGGGCCGGTCGCGGTGATGTCGGCTGCGGGAATGGCGGAGCGCAGAAGCGGCAGGCCCGCCGCCGGGTCGCCGGCGGACACCCGCTCCATGCCGCGCACGGCCGCGACCACGGGGGCCAGGCGGGCCTCGACGCCGGAGCCGAGAGACTCCAGGAGATCGGCGGCCTGCCCGAGTGCGACGTGGTCCCCGGCGAACCAGGCCTGGCCGGCGGCCGTGGCGAGCAGCGACGCGGCTTCGGCGGGCGCGGCCTGCACGACGCCCGCTGCAGCGACGGCGATCAGCATGTGGGCGGCCTGTGCCGGGTCGCCCTGCTCGGTCTCGACCGCGGCCCGTACGGTGGTCAGCCGGGCCAGCAGCACGGGGTCCGTGGTCAGGCGTCGGCCCCGGTCGGCCACGGCACGGGCGCGGGGGAGCTGACCGGCGCCGAGTGCTGCCTGCGCGGCCGCCGCCAGCCAGCGGGCGCGCCTGTACCGGTCGACGGTGAGTTGCGCCGCCCGCTCGTAGGCGGTGGCGGCCGACGTGTTGCCGCCGAGCCCGCAGGCACGATCGCCGGCGGCCGCGAGGATGGCCGAGATCTCCTCATCGGGCTCGAGGGCGGCGGCCGAGAGATGCCAGGCCCTGCGGTCGGTGTGCTCGTCGTCGACGAGGAGGCCGGCCAGCACGCGGTGGGCGGCCACGCGGCGGGCGAGAGACGCCTCGTGGTAGGCGGCGGCCTTGATCAGCGGATGACGGAAGCGCAGCCGGCCGTCGGAGACCTCCACAAGGGCGGCCTGCTCGCAAGGTTCCAGGTCTTCCGGCGCGGCACCGAGTGCCTGTGCCCCCTTCAGAACGAGCGGCAGACTCCCCGATCCGTCGGCGGCGGCGACCAGGAGCAGCAACCGGGCGCGTTCGGGCAGCCGCCGGATCGCGGCGCGCAGTGACTGCTGCAACCGCCCGGCGAGGGAAGGCCCCGGCGGCTGCAAGGGAAGCGGCAGAAGGCGTCCGGCCCGTTGCTCGGAGGTCAGGCTCCCGGCGAACTGCAGGAGCGCCAGCGGGTTGCCCTCGGCCTCCTCGATGACGCGATCGCGTGCCTCGGGCGTGAGACCATCCGCTCGCTCGGCCAGCAGTCGCGCGCAGTCATCCTTGGCGAGAGCGGAGAGCCGCAACTCGGGGATGCCGGGCAAGGTCGGGTCCGTGTCGTCACGGCCTGCGAAGATCATGGAGATGCGTTCGGCCACCAGCCTGCGCGCGGCGAACAGTAGCGCGTCCACCGAGGCGCGGTCCAGCCACTGCACGTCATCGATGAGACACAGCAGCGGACGCTCCTCGGAAAGGTCGGCCAGCAGGCTCAGCACCGCGAGCCCGACGAGGAAACGGTCCGGAGCGTCCCTCGCATCCTCTCCGAACGCGCCGCGCAACGCCGCCCGTTGTGCGGCGGGAAGCCGGTCCACGAGGTGACGAGCCGGTCGCAGCAGCAAGTGCAGGGCGGCGAAGGGCAGTTCGGACTCGGCCTCGACGCCGGTCGCCCGCAACACCAGCAGGTTGTCGGGTGCCGTGCTCGCGATGTGCGCCAGCAAGGCCGACTTGCCGATCCCGGCCTCGCCGTACACGGCGACGGCGTTGCCCTGCCCGGCGCGGGACTCGGCGATCAGCCCTCCGAGGAGGGCAATCTCCGCGTTCCGCCCGATCACGGTACCCGACCTTACCTAACCGGCCGACGGCCCCCGCGGGCCGGTCAGGTAAGGCACCGGTCACCGTGACTGATCCGGCCGGAGCCGCCGGGTCGTACGGTCGGGTGCGACTGCCCCGATAACTGGAGGAAACCTTGAACGACGCGACGGCCATCGTCGTGGAGCCGGTGGGAACGGTCGTCGGCGGGCGCGCAGAGGCGTTCGACGATGACTGGAACACCGAGCAGGCGCTGATCCGCCTCGACGGGACGAGCTTCGGGCCGGACTCCCTCACAGGACTGGAGACGTTCTCACACCTGGAGGTGGTGTACCAGTTACATCTCGTGCCTCCCTCCTCCGTGCACACCGCCGCCCGCCGCCCTCGCGGAAACCCCGACTGGCCGGAGGTCGGCATCTTCGCCCAGCGGGGCAAGAACCGCCCGAATCGGCTGGGCGTCTCCCGTTGCCGGCTGCTCGCCGTGGACGGCCTCGACATCCACGTACGCGGGCTGGACGCCATCGACGGCACCCCGGTGCTGGACATCAAGCCCTACATGACCGAGTTCGGCCCGCAGGGCGAGATCGTTCAGCCGCAATGGTCGACCGAGCTGATGCGGGCCTATTACTAAGGAGGCAGAGGTATGCACGAGGTGATCGTCGTAGGAGCGGGGCCCACCGGGCTCCTGCTCGCCGGGGACCTGGCAGAGGCGGGGATCGAGGTCACGGTCCTGGAGCGCCGGTCCAGCAAGATCTCCAACCTTTCGCGGGCGTTCGGCGTGCACGCTCGCACACTTGAGCACCTGGACGCGCGCGGACTGGCCGACCGGCTCGTGGCCACGGGTACCGCCCTCGACCGGCTGAGACTCTTTGAACACGTCGAGGTCGATCTGAGCACACTGCCAAGCCGCTTCCCCTATCTGCTGATCACTCCGCAGTACAACGTAGAGGCCCTGCTGTTGGAACGGGCCCGGGACGTGGGCGTCGAAATCGTCCACAACGCCGAGGTGGTGGGCCTGAGCCAGGACTCCGAGGGAGTCACGGTCACCACCGAGGACGGGGCCCATCGCGCCGTCTATGCCGTCGGTGCGGACGGCTTTCACAGCGCGGTACGGCAGGCCCTGGGCCAGCCGTTCCCCGGCAAGTCGGTCCTGCGGTCCATCATGCTCGCCGACGTCAAGGTCGCCGAGCCGCCCGCCGAGGTGCTGAGCGTCAACGGAGTTGGCGACGCCTTCGCGTTCATCGCGCCCTTCGGCGACGGCTACTACCGGGTCTTCGCCTGGGACCGCCGCCATGCCGTACCCGACGATCAGCCCCTCGGCCTGGAGGAGGTTCGCGAGGTCACCAAACGCGCCCTGGGAACGGACTACGGCATGCACGACCCCCGCTGGTTGTCGCGCTTCCACAGTGACGAGCGGCAGGTGACGCACTACCGGGTGGGCCGGTCCTTCCTGGCCGGGGACGCCGCGCATGTCCACTCACCCGCCGGCGGTCAGGGCATGAACACCGGGCTCCAGGACGCGGCCAACCTGAGCTGGAAGCTCGCCGCGGTGCTGCGGGGCGCGCCCGACAGCCTGCTCGACACGTACCAGGCCGAGCGTCACCCCGTCGGCCGCTCGGTGCTCCGCAGCAGCGGTGCCATCATCCGGGCCGCCATGATCGAATCATCCGCCGGCCGCGCTGTCCGCGGCTTCGCCGTAGGCCATGCGCTGTCCATCCCCACCATCCGTACGAAGATCACCGGTCAGCTCAGCGGCATCGGCCACGCTTACTCCGCTCCGGCGGGCGCAGACGAGCTGGTCGGCACCCGTGCCTCCGACGTCTTCCTCGCCGGCGGCCGGCGCCTGTACGAAGCGCTGCGCGGCCGCCGGTTCGTCCTCCTCGGCGACGCCGACGTCCCCGGATGGGAGGACCGGCTCGTCATTGCCGCGCCTGCCGCACCCAACGGCCCGCTGGTGCTCATCCGCCCGGACGGCTACGTCGGCTGGGCCGGTGCGGAAGCCGCCGAACTGCGCGAGGCCCTGCCCCGGCTGGCAGGCGCTCCCAGCCTCCACCGTTTCGAGGCCAGCGAACGGAACGCCTTGTGACAGCGGCGGGGCAAGGCTCGGGTCGCGCTGACCGGCGCGCTCGGCGCGGGTACGAGGACTACACAATCCGGAGCTATTGGGAGGATGCGTCATGGTCGCTGAGGGGATAGTTGAGATCACTTCGGAGGAGGAGCTAGGCGAACTCCTAGGGCAGCCTTCAACGCGCAATGCCACGAAGGCGCGCTCTCGCCTGCACGAGCACGACAAGCAGTGGCTGGCGGTTTCCCCCTTTTGCCTGGTGTCCACCTCTGCCGCCGACGGCTCCTGCGACGCATCGCCCAAAGGCGACCCGGCGGGGTTCACTCTGGTCCTCGACGACACGACCATCGTGATCCCGGAACGTCCCGGCAACCGGCGCGCCGACGGTTTTCGCAACGTGCTGAGCAACCCCCAGGTGGGCCTGCTCTACGTGATCCCTGGCCGCGGCGACACGTTGCGCATCAACGGCCGCGCCCGGATCCTGCGCGAGGCCCCGTTCTTCGACCGGATGATCGTCAAGGGTTACCGTCCTCGACTCGCCCTCCTCGTCGAGATCGAGGAGGTCTTCTACCACTGCTCCAAGTCCTTCCTTCGCTCCTCCCTCTGGAAGCCCGAGACGTGGACTCCGGACGCGGCCCCCTCCAGGGCCCGTATCGCCAAAACCCTGGAACGTCCCGACGAGGAGCTGGAAGACCTGGAGGTCTACTACGGCCCGCAGTACGGCCGGCGTTTGTACGGCTGACCGTCACTCCACTCCTGTCATCTGATCGGATGCGGGATGACCGCCGTGCCGGGTGGCGTCCACCAGAGCCTGGAACAGGCGGAGCGGGTCCTCGGCGACGCGGTTGCAGACGTACAGCCACCACTGGGTGCCGAACACGATGTACTCCCTGACCGGATGCCCGCGATCCCGCATCGTCGGCAGCTGATCGACGCCGAGTCCGAGCAGCATCTCGACCTCGTAAGCGCCGGAGTCCCGGGCGCCCTAGAAGGCGACCGGCAGGCGGTGCACGCCGTAGATCGCCATGTCCGTACGGATCGGGACCTCCTCGTCGGGAGCGGCCAGCCGGAGGTCGGGGAACCTGCGGAACAGGGCCGGGTAGGCGACTCTCATCTCGATCCTTGCCAGCTGCTGGCCCAGGCACTGGTGCACGCCGTGGCCGAAGCCGAGGTGCCCGGCGGCGTCCCTGGCCAAGTCAAACGTGTCCGGATCCGGGAATTTCGTGTGGTCGCGGTTGGCCGCAGGGATCGAGACGACCAAGGTCTGACCGGCGCGGATCAGCGTGCCGTCCAGCCAGACGTCTTCCAGAGCGGCGCGCTGCGCGCCGAACTGGATGATGGACAGATACCGCAGCAGCTCCTCGACCGCGTTGTCGATCAGCGTCGGGGCGGCGCGCAGGGCGGCCAGCTGCTCTGGGTGGCGCAGCAGCGTCCAGGAGCCGAGCGCGAGCATGTTCGCCGTCGTCTCGTGCCCCGCCACCAGCAGCAGCATCCCGATCGCCCGCAGTTCCTCGTCGGTCAGCTCGCCGCCCGCGATGAGGCCGCTGAGGAGGTCGTCGCCCGGCTCGGCGCGCTTGGCGGCGACGAGCCGTACGAAGAACTCGTGCAGCTTGGTGAGCGCGGCGATGACATCGTGCTTGTCCGCGTCGAGCTTCAGCACGGTGGCGGTGGTGTGCTGGAACTCCTCCCTTTCCCGGTACGGCACGCCGAGCAGCTCGCAGATGACCATGGACGGGATCGGTAGGGCGAAGTCCTGGACCAGGTCGGCGGGGGAGCCGGCCCGTGCCATCATGTCCAGATGCTCTTCGGTGATCTGCTGGACCCGGGGAATCAGCCGGTTGATCCGCCGCACGGTGAACTGGCCGGTCAGCAGCCGCCGGTAGCGGGTGTGCTCCGGAGGGTCCATCCGGATGAACCAGCCGGGTATGGCGGGTGCGGACGACTCCTGGCCGAGCGGATGGGGATACGGCATGTGACGCAGCTCCTGCCGGGCGCTGAAGCGCGCGTCGCTCAGCACAGCCCGGGCCGTCGCCATACGGGTCACCACCCAGCCGACGTGGCCATCGGGGAAGGCCAGCGGGTGCAGTGGGCCGTCGACGGCCAGCCGCCTGAGCGCGGCGGGCGGGTCGAAGGGATGGTCTCGGACGGTCGGCAGCAGATCCATGCGGCGCTCCTTCATGCATTTCGTGAACTGTGTAAAGTCACTCGGATGACACTCGACGACCAGGGGTTCCTGGAGCGGTTCGCGATGATCATGTCCGAGTCCGGCTATCCCCGGATGGCGGCCAGGGTCTTCGCCGCGCTGCTCGTCTCCGACGACGGCCGGCTCACCGCCGCCGAGCTGGCCGACCGGCTCCAGGTGGGGCCGTCGGCGATCTCCGGCGCGGTGAAATACCTGATGAACGTCGGCATGGTCGCCCGCGAGCGTGATCCGGGCGAGCGGCGTGACCGTTACCGGGTCGATCAGGTGGCGTGGTTCACGGCGGCTCTGGCCAGCGACCACGTCTACCGCCGTTTCGAGGAGGGCGCCCTGGAGGGCCTTGCGGTGTTCGGCCGGGACACGCCGGTGGGGGAGCGATTGGAGGAGACCCGGCGGTTCTTCGCCTTCCTGCGCAGGGAGGTCCCCATGCTGATGCACAAGTGGCTGGAGCAGGAGTCAGGCGATGTCGCGCCGGTGCAGGCCGGCCAGCCCGACGCCGCCGAGGGCGGCTGCGACCGCGCTCAGTAGCACCAGGGGTGCCACTGTCACCTGCCCGAGCAGGACCCAGGGCACGTGCACGAACGGGATGACGACCAGCACAGACTCGTCGACCTGCCCCAGCATGCCGAATACGTCGAGCAGGATGAACACCACCCAGATCCCCCACGCGGCCATCGACAGGCGGGGCAGCAGGCCGGCCAGGAGGACTGCGATCCCGGTCATCACCCACGCAGCGGGCAGATAGGCCAGCGCGGCTCCCAGCACCAGGGGCAGCTTGCCCAGGTCGCCGCTGATCGCGCCGTATGCGAGCCCGGCGCCCGCGCCGAGCGCGATGAGCGCCGCGGCTTGCCCGGCCACCGCCATGATCAGATGGCCGAGCGCCCACCGGACGCGGCTCGTCGGGGTCGCCAGCAGCAGGTCGGCGCGTCCGGCCGTCTCCTCCGTCCGCAGCCGCAGCGCGGACAGGATGCCGTAGGCGGCGATGATCCAGGCGAGCATGGACAGCAGGTAGTTGACGAAGAAGTCGACCGGCTCGGCGTCACCGGCGCCCACCCTGGCGATCATCTCCATGATCTGCGGTGCCTTGATCTGGTCCTCGATCTCGCCAGAGACGGCGCCGCCAAGGGCGAGGCCGCCCACCGCGAAACCGGCGGTCCAGCTCCAGAGCTGGCCGCGGTGCAGCCGCCAGGCCAGGGTCAGGGCGCCGCGCAGGCCGGGCGCCGCCGCGGACGGCCCGAGCCGCGCGGGCAGCAACCCGGCGGCCAGGTCACGGCGGGCCGACAGGCGGTAGGCGATGCCTGCCAGCAGCCCGACCAGGGCCAGCAGCAGCAGGAGAACCCACCAGCGCTCCTCGGCGAACGCTCGTGTCCGCGCCGTCCAGCCCAGTGGTGACATCCACGACAGCCAGGCCACACCGCCCACGTCGCCGACCGCGCGGATCAGGAAGAAGGCGATGAACACGGCGACGCCCATCCCCCTGGCCGCCACCGCGCTCTGCGTCAGTTGCGCGGTGACGGCGCCGACTGCGGCGAACGTCCAGCCGGCGGCGGCCAGCGACAGGGCCAGCGCGAACGATCCGGAGGCGGGCAGCCCCGCGCCGATGAGCGCCCCTGCCATGAGGACGGCGATCACCAGGTTGGCGGCGAGCACCACGGCCAGCACTGCGGTCAGCGGCGCGTGCCTGCCCACCGCCCCCGCGCCGACGAGCTCACGGCGGCCCGATTCCTCCTCGACCCTGCTGTGCCGGATCACCAGAAGCATGCTGACCAGCCCGAGCAGCATGGCGCCCGCACTGGACACGGTGTACGCGGTCAGCCCGCCCACGCTCGCCTCGAACACCGGGCCGCGGGTGGCCACCTGCGAGAGGTTGGCCGACGCCGCGTCGGCCGCGCCGCGCAGATCCTCGGCGGTCGGGTAGAGGGCGGCCGTGCTGGAGGCGATGCTCGCCGGGTAGACCGCGGCCAGCAGGCCCCAGACGGGCAGGAGCAGTCGGTCGCGGCGGACGATGAGCCGGGCGAGCGCGCCGGTCCCGGTCAAGACGCTCATCGGGCATCCACCCTCCGGCGCTCGTGCGCGCCGCTGCTCGCCGTCTTGTAGTGCCGCATGAACAGGTCCTCCAGCGTCGGTGGCGCCGCCGTGACGCCGCGCAGCCCCAGCGCGGTCAGCCGGCCGAACAGCGTGTCGAGATGGCGGGGCTCGACCTGGCAGGTGATCTTCAGGCCGTCGATCCGCAGATCGTGTACGCCGGGCAGGCCGGCCAGGTCGGCCGGCGAACTCGCCACCTCCGCGACCACGGACGTACGGGTCAGGTGGCGCAGCTCCGCCAGCGTGCCCGACTCCACGATGCGCCCGGCCCTGATGATGCTCACCCGGTCGCAGAGCGCCTCCACCTCCGACAGGATGTGGCTGGACAGCAGCACGGTACGGCCGCGCGCCTTCTCCTCCGCCACGCTGTTCCTGAAGACCGCCTCCATCAGCGGGTCCAGGCCGGAGGTCGGCTCGTCGAGGATGAGCAGTTCCACATCGGAGGCGAGCGCCGCGACCAGCGCCACCTTCTGCCGGTTGCCCTTGGAGTAGGCCCGGCCCTTCTTCCGCAGGTCCAGCTCGAACCGGTCGACGAGGCTCGCCTTGCGCCGCTCGTCGACTCCTCCGCGCAGCCGGCTCAGCAGGTCGATCACCTCGCCGCCGGTGAGGTTGGGCCACAGGGTGACGTCGCCCGGCACGTAGGCCAGCCGGCGGTGCAGCTCGGTGGCGTCGGCCCAGGGATCGCCGCCAAGCAGGCGAGCCTCGCCCGCGTCGGCGCGCATCAGGCCGAGCAGGATCCGAATGCTGGTGGATTTGCCTGCTCCGTTGGGGCCCAGGAAGCCATGGACCTCGCCGCTTCGGACGTTCAGTCCGAGACCGTCCAGCGCACGTGTCCGGCCGAATGTTTTCACGAGGCCGGACACGGAAATCGCGTGTGTCATGATTCAAAGCTACACTAAATTCACAAATTTCGTGAATTATGTGAAATATCGGGCCGACCTGCCCGCCGCGAGGGCGGGATCGACCTCGGCCCGGACGGTCGAAGCGGGATCAGGTGGCCGTGTCATCGGGCAGGCGGTGCTCGAGGCCGAGGGCGCCGAAGTACCCGTAGAAGAGGAAGCGGATGGACCAGTCCGCCATCTGGCGCGGCGGGTAAGGCAGGCCCCGATCCAGCCACCACGCGATCACGCCCAGAAAGAGTTCTGTGGCGAACACCGGGATGAGCGTCATGGGCATGCGGGCCTGGTCGGGGTCGGGCTCGGCGGTGTCGATCCGCTCCGAGATCCCCCCGCTCAGCAACTCACGTGCCCTGATCATGAACCGGCGGTTGCGCGGATAACCGAGCAGCGGCTGGTACATCCGGCGGTGCTCGGCGAAGTGCTCGAACAACCTCTCCGCGCCCGCGATCCTCGAGTCCAACTCGGCGAGTTCGTCTCCGCCAGCCCAGCCCGGGCGCACGGGCGTGAACCTCCCGACCTCCTCGACCTCCTCCGCGAGGACGTCGACCGCGAGATCTTCCTTGTCCTCGTAGTGACGGTAGAAGGTCGCGCGGTTCACCATCGCCAGGCCGGCGATGTCGCCGACGGTGACGGCGTCGTAGCCGCGCTCACCGGCCAACTGCACCAGCGCGGCGCGCAGATGTGTCCGGGTCCGCACCACCCGCAGGTCTCCGGCCTGCTCCGGTCTCTGCGACACCTTGTCCTCGCTGTTGCGTATGCGCCAGTGGGCCGTACTTGTTGATTGAGCGCCACTCTACGACGTACCTACGGTTGGGCCATCCGCGAGACATTCATCAAGAAAGCGGGGGCGATCACAGATGGCACAACACTTCAACCGGCTACGGTTCAGCAACGACATCGGGCTGGACGTCCACTACCTGCGCATCCTCTCCGGCGCGCCGTACGGCGCCGCCTCCGCGGGGGAGGTCATGAACGTCGCGAGCACGATGCGGGCCCGCGGCGGCGACCGCGACATCTACATCGAGACCTGGGCCGAACTGGGCCGGCGGATCGCCGCGCAGGCGGAGGAGGCGCTGGCGGCCGGCCGGCGAGTGACCGCGCGAGCCGCGCATCTCAGGGCCTCGACCTACCTGCGCGCGGCGGAGTTCTTCTTCCCCGCCAACCGGCTGGAGGAACGGCGGAAGGTGTATGAGGAGAGCCTTACGCAGTTCGACGCCGCGGCGGAACTCATGCCCCACCCGGTCGAAAAGGTCGAGATTCCCTACGAGGACGGCGTCACGCTGCCCGGCCACGTCTTCACCGTCACCGACGACGGGCGTCCGCGCCCGACGGTGGTGCTGTGCGGCGGGGTGGACGGCTCCGGCGAGGAGATGTATCTGCTGGGCGGAATTCCCGACGCGCTGGCGCGCGGGCTGAACGTCATCGTGTTTCACGGCCCCGGGCAGCGCGGACTCCAGCTCAGCCACCCCCACCTCACATTCCGCCCGGACTACGAGGTACCGCTCGGCGCGGTCGTGGACCATGCCGTCGGCCGGCCGGACGTGGACGCCGAGCGAGTCGCCCTGTACGGAGTCAGCTATGGCGGCTACCTGGCTCCCCGGGCGGCAGCGCACGACCGGCGCGTCAGAGCGCTGGTGGCCAACTCGCCGATGCGCGCGCCGCTCGGCGTCATCATGGGCGGTGCCGAGCGCGCGGCCACCGGGGTGGCGGAACAGCTCGACGAGGCCGGCTGGGCCGGACAGGCCATGGTCGAGAACTACTTCATGTGGAACCACGGGGTGAGCCGCCTGGAGGAATTCGCCGCTCGCGTCCAGGCCTTCACCCTGGACGGCCTGGAAGAACAGATCACCTGTCCCACGCTGAGCCTGGTCGCCGAAGGGGAGACGGACATCGCGACGGAGCAGGCCCGCCGCTTCCACCACGCACTACGCGCTCCCAAGTACTTCGCGACGCTTCCCGCCGTGGACGGCGCCGACACCCATTGCGGCATCAGCAACATCCCCTACACCTCGGCCATGGCCTACGACTGGCTCGCCGAGCATCTGAGGTAGCTGCACGCGCGCACCACCGCTCCGCCAATCGCACCGCCGGCGACTGACTACACATGCTGTGAAGCTCAGGGGATGACTGATGAACGACACCGTTGACCTACCCGCTGTGGCGGGCGGCGAGCGAACAGTGCTCTTCGTCGTGTACGACGGGGTTCAGCTGATGGACCTGGCCGGGCCGGCGGACGCCTTCGCCAGCGCCGCCCGGCTCGCCGACACCCGATACCAGGTACGCCTGGCCTCCACGGGAGGAGGAGATGTACGAACATCGTGTGGTGTGCGCATCAGCGTGGATGTGGACATCGCCGATATCACGGGACCGCTGGACACGCTGATGGTGGCGGGCGGCCTGAGCCGCAGGCAGGCGCTGCTCGACCACGAGCTGGTCAAGCACGTGCGGCGGCTGTCGCAGGAGGCCCGGCGCGTGGGATCGATGTGCACGGGCGCGTTCGTCCTGGCCGAGGGCGGGTTACTCGACGGACACATCGTCACCACGCACTGGCGCTTCCGCGACGAGTTGGCCACCGCCTATCCCGCGGTCACCGTCCTGGACGACGCGCTGTTCGTCCAGGACCCGCCGATCGTGACCGCCGCGGGCGTGACCGCCGGCGTGGACGTGGCCCTGTCCCTCATCGAACAGGACCACGGAACCGAGCTGACGCGGCAGGTCGCCCAGTGGCTGGTCATGTTCGTCCAGCGGCCGGGCGGGTGCTCCCAGTTCAGCGTCTGGCAGCGGACCGGCGCCGTACGCAACGAGGCACTGCGTCTGCTGCTCAGCGACATCGCCGCCTACCCCGCAGCCGACTACACCGTGCCCGCCATGGCCGCACGGCTGTCGACCAGTAGCCGGCACTTCACCCGGGTCTTCAGCCGCGAGGTCGGCCTCAGCCCGGGCAAGTACGTCGAACGCGCCCGCGTGGAGGCGGCCTGCACACTACTGGAGGCCACAGCGGAAGGCTTGGACGTCATCGCCCGCCGAAGCGGATTCGGCACAGCCGAGACCATGCGCCGCGCCTTCGTCCGGCAACTCGGCACACCCCCCAGCGCCCGCCGCCAGCGCGGCGTGCGGTTCATGGCCACGGGTCGAACGGCCCAGTGATGCCCTCACCTGCGCGAACCCCTCCACCGCACATCTCCGCCGGGCCACCATCGGAAATCGAAACAGTCCTCGTTCTCGAACTCAACTCGTCCGGTTTCGTCGACGTCCGGGCCGGCGATGCCGGGACGCACACGAACGACAACCCCGCAGTCGAGCATCTCGGTGGCGAAACGAGACCTCGCGCCTTCAGGCTGGACAGCTGTCCCACAGTGGCTGCCCGGTTGAGCACGAGCACCTCATGCTTGCGCTACAGGACATCGACGACGGCATGGCCGACGAACCGGGTGCCACCCAGAACCAGAATTCTCACGATCCTTGAGGAGTGATGATGAACATTGAGGTCTTCGGCGACGCGGATGATCCGCAGGGCGATGTCGCGGCGATCGTCGCGCTGGTCGCGGCGGTCCAGGAAGCGCAGCAGAACGAGCGGGTGGAGGATTTTCTGAGCCTGTTCAGCAAGGAGGATCCGGTGTGGACGACCGGTCACGGCAAACGACTGTCGGGGTGGGATACCATCCACGACTTCACCGCCCGAGTTCTGCCGGGGGCGACGAAGCGCGGCACCGCGACCTACACGCCGGTCCGGATCCTTTTCATCCGCCCGGACGTCGCCGCGGTCAACGTCCACCAGGTCCCCATCGATCAGGATGGCAGGGCCACGGACGATCCCGAAGGCCGCCCCTTCTACATCCTCGCCAAGACAGAGGGCCTATGGAAGATCGCCGCAGCCCAGAACACCCAAGTCCACCAGGGCTAACCACTCTGGCAATCTTGAAGTCGCCCTGGAGAAGCGCCGTTGGAAAAGCCGCCGATGACCTGGGCGTCCGCAGCTCCCACAGCACCCGCAGCTCGGCGGCGAGGGCGCCGGAAGCTTATCCAGGCCAGGACGCGACGCAGAGGAATCAGAGGACATGAGAATTCTGGTACTGGGTGGCACCCGGTTCGTGGGCCGCGCCATCGTCGACGCCCTTTTGTGCGATCACGAGGTGTCGGTGCTCAACCGGGCGACTCGGCCGCTGTGGGATCGCAGGTTGACGCAGGTGGTCGCCGACCGGACCGACGCGGGTCAGATGCGCCAGGCGCTCGGCGCCTCCTCCTACGACGCCGTCGTCGATGTGTCGGGGACCGAACTCGTGCACGTCTCTAACGTGATTCGGGCGCTTCCACAGGGGGAGAGCCTGCGCTACGTCTACATCAGCTCGGCCGCGGTCTACAATCGGCTGTCCGCCGATCCTCCCTTCGCGGAAAGGGACAGGGCGGACGGCGACGCGGTCTGGGACGGCTACGGGGAGGCGAAAGCCGCCTGCGAGGCGTTGCTGCGCCGCGCGCTTCCCTCTGGAACCCTCACGATCCTGCGCCCTCCTTATGTCTACGGACCTCACAACGCTGAGCAGCGGGAGCAGTTTCTCTGGGCCCGTATGATCTCCGGCCGGCCGATCCTCGTTCCAGGCGACGGCGGCACCCGCATCCAGTTCATCCACGCCAGGGAGCTGGCGCGCATTGCCGTCACAGCTTGCGAGGGAAGGCTCGTGCCGGATGTGTACAACGTGGGAGAGCACGCCACGTACTCGTTCCTCGAATACCTGCGCATATTGGCGCGTGTCGCGGAGGTCACGCCTCGGCTGGTGATGGTCACGGACACGTCGATACGCCCGCGTGACTATTTCCCGTTCCGTGACGTGGAACTGACGCTCGATGTGAGCAGGCTGGCAGCTGCGGGCGTCACGGCCGGCTCTCACCTCACCGAGGGTTTGGCGGAGACTCTGGCATGGTTTCGGCGGTACGGCGATCTGAAGCACGTTCCCGCCCGTGAGGAAGCACGATCAGGCCCGGCGGGCGCTTCGTTCACGGACGGCGGCTCCACGCGGTCTCCGGCGTGAGGCGTGCCTCCTCCGATCAGCCGTCCCTGATCGAGACTGTTCTGGCCTGAACCCCCTCGACGTTGTCGTCCGACACCGCAGGCTTCCCCCGCCGTGATCGTGACGCGACTCCGCCGGCACGGCGTACGCCCCCGCGCGACGTGCCGGCGCATGCCGCCGGGCTGGTGGCGTGCGCCGGCCTGACGAGCGGGGCGGCCCCGAGGTCGCCGGATCAGCGGGTGCGGTAGAAGCGGACGTAGTCGAACTCGGCCTCGACCGCGGGCTGCGCCCCGCCGTGGGCGACCAGGCCGATGCGCGGGGACGTGTCCTTGCCGAACGTCCACACCCCGGCCCACGTCCACGTCTTGCCGTCACGGCTCGACCCGGCGCGGAACTCGTGTTCCCCGGTCTCCCGGTCCACGTGGTGGGCGAGCCGGAGCCAGGTCGTCTTCGCCGGGGCTCCGGCGATGTTCCCGCCGAACGACAGCCGGTCGGCGAAGGGCAGCTCGCGACCGTACTCCACCTGCCGGGTGTTCCAGATGGCCACCTGGGAGAGCCGGGCGAAGTCGTCGTCGGAGGCGTAGGCGACGAGCCCCGCCTGCTGGTGGTTGCGTACGGTGTCCTCGCCCAGGTCGAGCGTCACCTTGGTCTCCACGATGTAGTCGCCGCGCGGCGGCGTGCGCAGCAGCACGCTCGCGGTGTTGCCCGTTCCGACCAGGTCGCCGTTCTGCACCGGCCAGCGCAGCGCGCCGCCGGCGACGCGGGCGGCGGGGTCCTTCCGTACCCACTGCCAGGCGTGGTCAAGGCTGCCGAACTCGTCGGCGTCGAGCTTCCTGCCGGGCTCGGGGACGGGCGCCATGCGGGTGACCGGCTTGGCGAGCCGGGCCACGCCGGCGTTGTCGAACTCCGCCGTGCCCTTGGCGACCAGCCCGAACGCGCCGGACAGCGGGACCGGCGAGTCCAGGCTCACGCCGGCCTGGGGGTCGCCGAGCCTGGCCGAGGTCACCTCGGCGGTGATCGTCCGCCCCTTGACCGTGACGGCCAGGTTCCGCCAGGTGGCCGCGCCTCCCGGCAGGGCCACCGTGCGGCGCTCGCCTCCCGCGGTGACGGTCAGGCCGGAATCCGACACCACCGCGGTGGCCGCGCCGATCCGCAATCCCGCCGTGTCACCGGGGCGCGCGTCGGCGAGCCGGAGGTAGGTCTCGGCCCGGCGGTCGCCGCCGAGGCCCTTCCTGGACGCCAGCGTCGCCTGCTCCCCACCGGTGTGCCGGACATATCCGTCCTGTACGGCCCAGTCGCCGGTGTCACGCCACCCGGACAGGCCGCCGGAGAACCGTTCGTCGACGTGCCCGCGCGTCACGGGCCGCTCGGAGGAGCGTTCGGACGGCCCCGCCCCGGCGCGGACGACCGGCCAGCCGTCGATCCAGTCGAGCCGGTCGAGCAGCATGGGCCGCTCGTTGACGCCGTACGGCTCGTCCAGGAACGGGTCGTCGCGGTCGATCGCGTGGTAGAGCATCCAGTCCTGCCCGGCCAGGTCGGTGAGCTGGGCGTGGTGGCCGACGCCGATCCAGCGGTTGCCGTTCTGCGCGAGGACGGGGGTGCCGCCGGCGCGGGAGGCGAGCAGGGGTTGTCCTTCCCGGTCGGTGAACGGCCCGAGCGGGCTGGTGGCGCGCCCGGCCAGCACCGAGTAGCCGGTGGTGGGGCCGGCGCAGCAGTTCGCCGACGAGGCCAGCAGGTAGTAGTAGCCGTCGCGGCGGACGACGTACGAGCCTTCGAACTTGTTGTCCACGGCGACCTGGGTGGGTTCGCCGACGGGTTCGAGGCCGTCCGCGGACAGCTCGGTCACCCACACCCCACCGAAGAATCCGCCGAAGTACAGGTATTTCTTGCCGTCCACGTCCGTGAACTGCGAGGGGTCGATCGTGTTCCAGTACGCGTCGCCGGACGGGCGCGGCGGAACCACCGGCTCGGGTGCGGGCGTCCACGGCCCCGTCGGCGTGGGCGCGGTGGCGGCGCCGATCGAGTAGTCCCATTGGTGCGGCGTGCTCGCCGAGTTGGTGACCGTGAAGTACATGACGTACCGGCCGTCGAGATAGCGGACGTCCGGCGCCCAGAGCAGGGTGTTCGGATCCGCGTAAGACGGCAGGTCGCCCTCGCCGAACGCGTCGCCCACGTACGTCCACTCCACCAGGTCGCTGGAGCGGGCGATGGGCAGGCGGTGATGTTTCCCCTCGCCCTCGCGCAGCGGGTCGGAGGTGCCGTAGGAGTACCAGTAGCCGTCGAGCCCGCGGATCACGGCGGGGTCGGCGAAGGTGTCGGCGAAGTCCCGCGACACGGGATTGTCAAAGGACGGGGTGCCCACCAGCGACAGGATGAGCGAGGCAACCGCTGCGATGTGCATATGTCAGCCTTTCAACCCACTGCGGGAGATGCCCTCGATGACGTAACGCTGGGTCAGCGCGAACAGGATCAGCACCGGAACGCTGGCCAGCACGGCGCCCGCCATGATCACCGGGTAGTCGATCGTGTAGGCGCCCTGGAGGATCGACAACCCTGGCGGGAGCGTGAAGTACTCCGGGCTGAAGATCACGAAGATCGGCCAGATGAAGTCGTTCCAGTTGGCCAGGAAGCTCAGCACCGCGAGCGTGGCCAGCGCGGGCTTCGACAGCGGCAGCGTGATCCTGGTGAAGATCTTCCAGTGGTTGGCCCCCTCGACCAGCGCGGCCTCGTCGAGCTCGCGGGGCAGGCCGAGGAAGAACTGGCGCAGGAAGAACACCCCGAACGCGCCCGCCGCGCCCGGCACGATCAACGCGGTCAGGCTGTCGAGCCAGCCCAGCTGGTCGATGATGAGGAACTGCGGGATGAGGAAGACGAACCCCGGCACCAGCAGCGTGCCGACGATGACGGCGAACATCAGCCGCTTGCCCCGGAACTCCAGCCTGGCCAGCGCGTACGCGGCCAGCGACGAGACCACGAGGACGAGCAGCATGTGCAGGGTGGCCGCGATCAGGCTGTTGGCGAACCAGCGCAGCACCGGCGTCTGCGTCGTGCCCTCGAAGATGGTCCCGTACGCCCTGGTGACCGGCTCGGTCGGGAACAACGTCGGCGGCATCCTGGTGGCCTCCGACTGGCTCTTCAACGAGGTGCCGAGCGCCCACAGCAGCGGCGCCACGAACACCACGGCCAGCGCGGCGAGCAGCGTGTAGCGCTTCACGAGCGCCTCCTGAACAGGCGGAAGTTGAGCACGCTGACCAGGATCAGGGCGAGCGTCAGCACGTAGCTCATGGCGGCGGCGCTGCCCATCTTGTACTGGCTGAGACCCTGGTCGAGGATGTAGTAGATCGCCGTCCTGGTCTCACCGCCCGGCGCCCCCTGGGTCAGCAGGTACGACTGGCCGAACATGTTGGCCGAGGCCAGGATCGTCGTGGTGACCACGAACAACGCGACGGGCCGCAGGCCAGGCAGCGTCACGTGGCGGAACTCCGCCCACTTGCCGGCGCCGTCCACCTTGGCCGCGTCGTAGAGGTCGCGCGGGATGTCCTGCATGCCCGCGAGGTAGATCACGCCGTTGAAGCCGATCGTCCACCAGACGGTCACGCCGACCAGCGCGATCCACGCCCAGGGCAGCGAGGTCGTCCAGCCGATGTCGGTGCCGAGCAGCCAGTCGACCAGGCCGAGGTTCGGGTCCAGCAGCAGCCGCCACATGAGGCTGACCACGGCCACCCCCAGCACGTACGGCGCGAAGAACAGCCCGCGGAAGAACGTCCGCCCCCTGAACGGCCGGTGGAGCAGCAACGCCAGCCCGAGCGGCAGCACCACCAGGAACGGCACGCTGAACAGCGTGAAGATCCCGGTGGCCCGCATCGACATCCAGAAGTCGGCGTAGACCGCCGACTCCGGGTCGAGCAGGGCGGTGTAGTTGCCCAGCCCGACGAACGGCCTGGCCTCCAGCAGGTAGTCCCAGTCGTGCAGGCTGATCCAGAAGCCGTAGATCGCCGGGGCCAGCACGAACACGACGAAGAGCAGCAGGTAGGGGGCCAGGAAGAGGTAGGGGGTGGCGCGTCCCGACCGGGGGACGGCGGTGGCCGTGCGGGCCGCGGCACCCTTCAGGGTGAGCGAGACCATCAGGCGCCGTACTTCTTCCGGTTCTGCTCCAGGACCTTGTCCGCCTTGGCCGCCGCCTCGGTGAGGGCGTCCTTGGGGCTCTTCTTCAGCAGGATCGCCGCGTTGACGGCCTGGTCGACCACCGCTGAGGCGTCGCCGATGCCGGCCACGGGCGGCAGGAAGTACAGGTGGTCGATCTGGGAGCCGATCGCCGCCTGCTCCTTCAGCCCCTTGAACTCCGCGCTCTCGCGGATGCTCTTGCGCGCGGGCACCTGACCGGCCTTGGCCCACTCGATGGAGTGGCCGCTGATCCAGTTGATGAACACCTTGGCGGCGGTCAGCTTGTTCTGGTCGGGCCGGCGCTGCTTGAAGATCACGAACTGGTGCGAGCCGGCCCATGCGGCGGGCTCGGTGCCGATCTGGGGCAGCGGCGCCACGCCCCACTCCAGGTCCTTGTGCTCCCGGAGCGTGTTGATGGACCAGATGCCGTTCCAGTTGAAGGCGGCCTTGCCGTTCTGCAGGGCGATGAAGTCGGCGTCCTGGCCCACGTTCTTCGGGCTGTAGCCCTTGTTGACCAGCTCGACCAGCCAGGTGAGCGCCTGCACGCCGGGCTCCTCGGCGAAGCGGGAGACGCCGGCGTCATCGGCGAACAGCCGGCCGCCGTTCTGGTGGAGCAGGCTGCCGAACTGCATGCTCCCGGTGAAGGGGAACGGCGTGGCCCAGTGGCCCTGCACCCCGGCCTTCTTCAGGGTTTCCAGCGCGGCCAGGTATTCCTCGCCCGTCTTGGGCGGGTTGTCCGGGTCGAGCCCCGCCTTGGACAGGACGGTCTTGTTGTAGAACATGCCGAGCGGGTGCACGTCGAGCGGGATGGAGTAACGCGCGCCCTTGTAGACGCCGGCCTGCCAGACGGGCGGCGAGAAGTCCGCCTCGGTCAGGCTGAGCGAGGTGGCCACGTCGTCGAGCGGCAGCACCACCTGCCGGGCGGCGTTGGTGGCCACGCTGTCGACGTGCATGATGCCGAGGTCGGGCCCCCGCCCCGCGGACACCGCCGCAGGCACCTTCGAGTAGTAGTCGGACCACTGATAGACGTTCATCGTGATCTTGATGTTCGGATGGGCGCTGTTGAACTGCTCGACGAGCCGCTTCATGAAGGGCCCGTCGCCGCCGGTGAACCCGTTCCAGAAGGCGAGGGACACCGCGGGGCCCGTGTAGCTGGTGGGCGCCGCCGTGGCCGGCCCGCTCGACTGCTGGGCCGCCTGCTTCGGGCCGCCGCCCCCGCCGCATCCGGCGAGCACCATCGCGCCGAGGCCGAGGCCGAGCGCGCGTCGCCGGGTCAGGCTCTCCAGGGACATGTGAATCACTCCTGCCCATGTGATGTTGCCCCGTTCTACATCGTTGGTTCTAACGTTGTAAACAGGCAGGGCGAAAGTCGTTACAGCGTTGTAAACCGGGCCATGTCAGGTCATCGGCAGCGGAAGGGGGGGCGGAGTGCGGGCACGACTCAAGGACGTCGCGGAGCGGCGGTGTCGCTGCTCGCCGACCGCCTCGCCGGCGCCACGAGCGAGCCGGGAGAGGTGCGCGTCCCCTACCGGCTGACGCCCCGCGAAAGCAGCCCGTACGGCGAATTCCCGTAACCGGCCTGATCCTTCATCATGCCGCTCTTACCAGCGCATTCATTTGTCCAACGTCCGCTGGACAATGTTCGGACATTGATGGCTTGGCACGAGCCGGGGCGGCGGGCAAAAGTGGTGGAGGAAAGCACCGCAACGGCACGTGGCCCTCGACATCGTGCGCGTGCTTCACCTGCTCCTACGGCGACGAGGGCATCCGCAGCGTCGCCTTCTCCTTCCACAACCACTGCGAGCACTCGCGGGGCATCAAGGTCCGCGTCGCGCACGCCGTGGACGACTGCGGCTGACACGCCGTTCCTGATCGCCTGGGCGCTCACCGCCGAGGCGCCTCGGGGCCCCGGCCGAGTGAATTCGCGGTGGCATCCACCCGGCCGGGGCCCGCACCGGGAGAGGGCTCCCGCCTGGGATCCGGCCGACCAGGACACCTTTGATAGCCTCGTTCCGTCTGAACGTGGTGCGGTTCTGCAGCCGCACGGGCGCTCGACCGAAGCAGGGGTGGGATGGCGGATTCCTCCGGACCGCAGGACGAAGGCACGGGATCCCGGCGAGGGCGCCGGCCGATCCGGCCTGACCCTGGCGCCGGTCCCGTCTCCCTGCTCGCCCACCGTCTCTGGGAGCTCAAGGAGGAGGCGGGCGACCCGTCGTTCGCCGACATGGCCGGCCGCCTCGGCGCGGCGGCCTCGAAGTCGTCGCTGGCGGCCGCCGCCCGGGGCAGCGCGCTGCCGAGCTGGGAGACGACGTGGGAGTTCGTCCGCGTCCTGGCGGTCGACCGGCTCGGCCGCGATCCTGAGCAGGTCAGGCGCGAGTGGCGGAGGCTCTGGGAGCAGGCGCAGGCCGGGGAGAGCGCAGACGGCACGATCGAGGGCCGCACGCCAGATCAGCCCGGACCACCCCCATCCGCCCGCCCCTCCCCCACCGCCCCCGCCCTCTCCTCACCGCCCGGCGGGCCGTCGCAGCCCGAAGGATCCTCACAGCCCGGCAGGCCCTCACAGGCGGGCGAGCCGTCGCAGGCGGGCGAGCCCTCGCAGCCCGGCGGGCCGTCGCAGGCGGGCGGCTCTTCACAGCCCGGCGGGTCCACACCGACCGATGGTTCCTCTCCGTCCGGTGCACCGCTCGACGGTTCCCCACCGCCTCCCGATGGTTCCGCCGGCCCGGGGCCGTCCTCCGGCCCGGGACCGGGCGCTCGCCGTACGCCGCCGGTCAGGAAGGCGACCGTGCTCGCCGTGGCCACCGGCGTGGTCGGGGTCGCCGCCATCCTGCTCGGCTGGGTGCTGCCGCTGCTCGGAGAGAGCGACGAGAGCGAACCCACGGCCCAGCCCACCCCGGCGCAGACCGTCTCGCCGCGCGACGACTCCGCCTTCGAAGGGGACCTGACCTTCCCCGACGGGAGCGTGGTGAAGCGGGGCACCTCCTTCGACAAGGTCTGGCGCATTCGCAACGCGGGCACCCTCCCGTGGCAGGACCGCTATCTGACCCGCATGAACGACACCCCGTGCAAGGCGCCGGAACGAGTCGGGATCGGACCGGTGCTGCCCGGGGAGACGGTCGACATCAAAGTACGCGTGCGCGCCGCCGACTCCCCCGGCCGCTGCAAGATCTTCTGGAAGATGACCGACGAGGACGGCACCCCGCTGCTGGCCGGCAAGAAGCCCATCTTTCTCGACGTCACCGTCGGCTGAGACCAGGGTCCGCGCTCGCGTACGCACCGGGTGTCCGGCTGCGCATGAGCAGCGGCTCGTGCGGAACGCGGCCAGGAAGGCCCCGGTCGTCAGTTCGTCGGGAACGGCAGGGCGAGGAGGTTGTACGTCATGGCGATCTTGAAGAACACCACGCCGGCCAGGGCGAGCCCTGTGTAGCACAGCCGTCCCGGCCGGCCCCACCAGCCCTTCACCCAGGCCGCCACCGCGCAGCCTGCGACCACGACGCAGAGCACGAGCCCGGCCGTGGCGACGATCGGCAGTGCGGCCAGCCGGGGCGCGTAGAGAGAGGTCAGCTCCATGACCACGTTCGGGTCGGACATGGTCACGGCGACGCCGCCGACGAAGACGGTCACCAGCGCGGCGGTGATCCAGGCCAGCAGCCGGGCGACACGGGCACCGGCCGGCTGAGACCGGGCGCCGGCACGGGAACGCCTCCGCAGGACCCGGACCAAGGCGTTGACCGGCAGGGCGAGGAAGGCGAGCATGAACACGAGGCCGCTGAGACCCAACAGGACCGTGTGCAACATCGGCTCGTCGGACCAGTGCAGCTTCTCCAGCGCCTCGGACGGGTTCATCGAGCTGGACAGCGTGCCCTCGTCGTCGACGGCGATCTTCGCCCGGCCGTCGCGCTCCTGGAAGAGACCTGGCCCGATGGGCGTCCAGTGCTGGGTCGTCTTCTCCGGGTCCAGCGAGAGGCCGGTGGTGGTGAGAGTGCCGTCGGCGTTGGCCTGTACGGTCGTCGTGGCGAACAGCGCGCTGACCTTCATGAGGCTGGTCCGGCTGGTGCGTGTGGAGCGGTAGCTGCCGGCGTAGCGCGTCGTGTCCCCGCCGGAGACGGCCCGTGTGCCGTCCGGCTGCGCGGGCACGTACTCGTCCATGATCTGATGGACGAGGCTCTGGCCGGCCCAGTTCGCGACCTGGCCGACGCCGTCGCCGTTGTAGACGACGTAGATCCCGATGTCCTGCTTCGGTAGCAGAGCCATGACGTTGTGGTGGCCGGGCACGTCGCCGTCCTTGTAAACGATCCGGTGGCCGTTGTGCGAGCGCTGCTCGAAGGTGTATCCCATGCCCGGGATGCGCGGGTCCTGGGCGTAGCGCTGCTCCTGGAGGCGGCGAGCGACGTTCGTACCCATGCGCGGATCGTCGCTGAGCTGGGCGAGCATGAAGCGGCCCATGTCGGCGGGGGTGGAGACAGGGCCGGTTCCCGAGGGGGCCCAGGGGCCGTACTGGCCCTTGACGGCAGCGTAGCCGTCCTCGCTCGGGCGGTAGGCGCCGGCGAGGTCGAGGGCGAGGTCCGCGGCGTGCGGCACGGCCATGCTGGTGGCGTTCATGCCGAGCGGCTTGAGTACGTGCTGCTCGACGTACTGCGCGAACGGTTGCCCCGAGGCGGCCTCCACGAGGTGGCCGGCCAGCGCCACACCGTAGTTGTCGTAGGCGACGCGCGTGCCGGGCGGGCGTACCCGGCGCGGTTGCCGTTCGGCCAGGCTCTCCGCAAGGGAGCCGACGTCTTCCGGGTCGGCCTCGGCGAGCCCGACGATGTCGTCGTCGAAGCCTGCCGTGTAGGTCAGGAGGTGTTCCAGGGTGACCGGCCGCCCGGGGTAGGAGTCCTCGATCTTGAACGTGGTCAGATACTTGTTGACGTCCGCTCGCAGGTCCAGCTTGCCGTCGTCCACGAGTTGCAGCGCGGCCGCGGCGGTGAACAGCTTGGCGAGCGATCCGGTGAAGAAGCCGGTGCGCCGGGGGTCGACCGGCCGGCGCGTGGCCACGTCGGCGACACCGTATCCCTTGGCGAGGACCGTACGCCCGCCGGAGACCACGACGACGGCCGCGCCAGGAATGCGGTGCTCGGCCAGTTGCCCCGGGACGATCCGGTCGATCATCTCGGCCAGTCCGGGCAGGTCTGTCCTCGGCGTGACCGGCCTGGCGGATGCCGTGGCCGGGCCTGCTGCGAGAAGGATCAGGGCGCCGGCCAGTGCCGTGGCCCAGATGCGGATCAGGTGCGCTTTCATGGGGACAACCCTGCCGACCTGGGCTGATACCGGACCAGTGTCAGGGACACCAGTACGTATGGCGAAATGCATGATCCGTACATATCGGTATGATTCTCCGCTGTGGTGATCATCCTGGTGGTCCTGGCCGGTGTGGCGTTCGATCCGCTCGCACCGCTGCCCGGCGTGCCCGCGATCGTCATGCTGATCCTGCAGATCGTGCACAGCCTGCCCCGCCCACGCCGCCTGGTCGGCCCGTGGACTCTGGTCGCGCAGGCCCTGTTGTTCGTGTGGGCTGGGCAGGGTGCTCCTGGGCTGCTCACCGCCTCCGTGCTCCTGATCGCGCGCGGCCCGGCGCGCTGGGTGCTGGCCGGAGCCGTTGTTGCCGTGACCGGCCTGCTCAACACGGCCGACGTCTACACCTGCGTGAACGCCATGGTGAACGCGCTCACGCAGGGTCTGGTGGTGTTCGGCGTCACCCGGCTGAACGACCTGCGCGCCGAACTGCACGCCGCCCGCAACGAACTGGCCGAGGCGTCGGTCGCCGAAGAGCGCGAGCGAGCCTCACGCGAGTTCGAGAGCGTCCTGGGCTCCAGCCTGTCGGCCATCACCGCCCTGGCGGCGCAGGGGCGTACCGGCGAGATCGTCACCCTGGCGCGCCGGGCCGCCGCGCGCGCCCGGCGGGCTCCGCCGCCCCAGGCCCAGCCGCCCTTCGACGACCTCACGCCCAGGCTCGCGCTGCCCATCCTGGTGACCGTGCACCTGGGCTTCCTGATCGTCTCCGCGGTGTTTCTGTGGCGGGCGGCTCCGCCACCCGCCGTCCTGGCCCCCGCTCTCCTGATCCTGGCCGGGGTCACGGGCCTGCAACTGCGCCACTCATGGCCCCGGCCGCCCGGGGTACGGCCCGCGCACGCGCGATGGACGCTTCCGCTGCAGCTCGCCCTCGCCCTCGCCCCGCTGTTATTCCCTGAACGTCCCTACCCGCAGCTGATCGGCTACGCCGCCGGCTCGCTGCTCATCCTGTGGACCCGCTGGGCGGCCTTCCCCGTGGTCGGCGCCGTGCTGGCGGTGACCTCCGTCGTGATGGCACTACGCGGCATCGCTCCGGTGGACAACCTCTACTGGACGTTCAACGCGCTGGCCATCGCGGTCATGTTCCACGGCCTGGCCCTGCACACCCACATGGTCGCCCAGGTGCGCCAAGCCCGCCTGGCGCTGGCCGGGATCGCGCTGGAGAGGGAGCGCCGCCGCATCGCCCGTGATGTGCACGATCTGCTCGGCTACAGTCTGTCGGCCATCGTGGTGAAGGCAGAGCTGGCCGTCCGGACGCCTGAGCGGAGCGCCGAGCAACTCGCCGACATCACCCGCATCGCCGAGCGTGCCCTCGCCGACGTTGCCGCCATTCCCCGCGACAGCGGCCGGCCGTTGTCGTTGGCCACCGAGCTGGCCTCCGCCCGTGAGGTGCTGTCCGCCGCGGGCGCCGACGTCCACGCCGATCCTGTGATCGAGCTGCCGGCCGACATCGACGCGCTGCTGGCCATGGTGCTGCGCGAAGCGGTCACCAACATTTTGCGCCACAGCCGTGCCCGGCTCTGCCGCATCGAGCTCACCTCGCAGGACGCCACCGCACGCCTGCGGATCACCAACGACGGCGTCACCGACGCCGACGCTGACACCGGCACTGACACCGGCACTGACACCCACGCCGACACTGACGCCGCCCCGCCCGGGCAGGGCCTGCGCAATCTGACCCAGCGGGTGAGCGCCCACGGCGGCTCCCTGCGCACCTCCCGGGTTCCCGGAGGGTATGAGCTTCTGGTCCTACAACCAACCGGCTTCGGTCGCGATGCGGACGGCGTCGAGCCGGTTGCGGGCCCCTAGCTTGGTGACGATCGCCCCCAGGTAGTTGCGTACGGTGCCTTTCGACAGGTAAAGCGTCGAGGCGATCTGCGCGGGTTCTATGCCGTCCGCCGCCATCCGCAGCACCATGATCTCCCGTTCGCTCAGCGGGTTCGGCCTGCTCATGATCGTCTGTGCGGCCAGATCCGGGTCGAGCACGCGCTCGCCCGCGACCACCCTGCGGATCGCCTCCGCCAGCTGCGCGGGCGGCGCGTCCTTGAGCATGAACCCGCTGGCCTCGGACGCCAGCGCCTGCCGCAACGTCTCGGGCCGCCCCAGCGACGTGAGGATCAGCACCCGGCACTCGGGCAGCCGCTCGGCCAGCACACCGGCCGCGGCGAGCCCGTCGAGCTCACCGGGCATGTGCACGTCGAGCACCGCCACGTCCGGCCGGTGCTCCAGGGCGGCCGCCACCGCCGCCTCCCCCGTAGCCACCTCGGCGACCACCGTCAGATCACTCTCCAACCCCAGCAGCGCGACGATGGCCCCGCGGATGAGCTCCATGTCCTCCGCCAGCAACACCCGAATCACGATCTCCATCCTTCCCGTGCCCAGCAGGACGCAGATCTCATCATCCTCCGCCCCCGCTGCTGCCGGTCAGCGGTAGGCGGCGGCCTGGAGGGTGTAGAGGTCGGCGTAGAGGCCGTTGAGTGACATGAGGGTGTCGTGGTCGCCGTGTTCGGTGACCGTGCCGCGGTCGAGGACGTAGATGCGGTCGGCGTAGCGGACGCTGGCCAGGCGGTGGG
>NZ_JBDPMJ010000035.1:0-72854 GCF_039880665.1 Nonomuraea sp. B5E05 | reverse complement strand
CAGTACAGGCGAATCATCAAAATCGCGTCTCTAGGCAGTTTCGGCCCGGGAGGTCCGCCCTCAGCTGCTGACCTGCACGTTCAGGCCACAGTGCCCTCTAGGAGCCCCGAATTACGTCGAACCCGGGCAGATGTGTCTGAGGAAAAGCACACGAATCTAGGTGTTGAGCTGCGGTAACGCATGCTGGAGCGCGTGCGCGGCGTGTTACTAGGGCGGGGTGTTGTTGCTGGTCAGGAGGGGGTGGTTGGTATCGCCTCTATGACCTTCTTTGGGGCGGGGAGGTCGAGTTGGGTGAGGATGTCCCGCTGCGGCTTGGTGAGTTCGGCTATCTGGCGGAAGGTGCCGGTTGGTCCGGTGAAGGTGGCGATGGTCAGTTGCTCGCATTCCTCACGGATGTGCCGCCAGGTCCGGGCTGTGCTGGTTTCGATGATGCGGATCAGCAGCAGGGCCAGCCAGCAGAGGATGACGTGGGCGCGGATGCGCTGCTCCAGGCGGTGGTAGACGGGCCGCAGGTCGATGATCTGTTTCATGTCGCGCCAGCCGCGTTCCACCTGCCAGAGCTGCTTGAACCCGAGCGCGATCTCCTCGGCGCTCAGGCGCGGATCGCTGCTGCGCAGCAGGTACTTGCCGTCCAGCTTGGCCTCGGCCTTGACTTTGGCCTGGTCGATGCGCAGCAGCCCGCCGGCGGTGACGCGCAGGTAGCGGTTCAGCCCGGGCTTGGTGGAGATCACCCCGCGTAGCTCGGCCCGCTTGTCACTCTTGCAGTCGTCGGTGCCGTCGATCAGCTCGCCCAGCTGGGTCAGCAGCCGCTCCCGCACCGCCGAGTCCCGGTCGGGGCCGTCGGGGTTGAAGCAGATCACGAAGCGTTCGTGCTCGCTGATGCGGACCTCTTTGACCTTGAGGTTGCCGGCCACGTCGGTGTAGCGGCCCTGCCGCGACAGCGCCGCCTCGGCCTCAGGCGAGCCGGAACGCAGCTTCTCTCCGAGGATGTAGTGGTGATCGCCGCTGCGTAGCGTGCGTCGGTTGTCGGCGGAGGTGAACCCGCGGTCGCCCACCCACACGATCTTGGCGAGGGTCCAGTCCCGCATGTCCTTCTTGACCTGGCTGATCACGGTCGCGTCGGCGGTGCCGCCGGGCCAGCACCAGCAGCGAACCGGGATGCCGTCGCGGGTGACCGCCAGCCCGATCACCACCTGTGGCAGGTCGTCGCGGTGATCCTTGGACTTGCCGTAGGCCCGGAAGCTCTTGCGCATGGCCGGTTCCTCGCCCGCCTCGCGATCGTCGGGCAGGGGTATGCCGCGCTCGTCGCGGTCGACGCGCTCATCGGCCTCGTCAATCTGGAAATAGGTGCTGGTCGTATCGAAAAACAGCAAGTCCACCTGAAGGTTCAAGAGGGTGGCGACCTGGTCGAACACCTTCTTCTCGATCGCGTCGCGGCATTCGTGCAGCCAGTCCATCGCCCGGTAGCAGGCATCGTCGCTGCAGCTGGCCAGGCCGTCGATGTGCGCGCGGCGGCCGACCCAGTGCGAGGCGGCCAGCTTGGAGGAGGCGTCCAGCGCGCGGTTGGCCACCAGCGCGAACAGCACCCGCTCGGTGTAGGGGCCGCGCCGGGTGCGGGCCAGCATGGAGGTCATGATCTTGTCGATGGACAGCTGCCGCCACAGCTGGTCCAGCAGGTAGGCGCCACCGAAGGCGGCCGAGCCTTGGTAGTTCAGCTCGCCGGGGGTGCGCACGGTGGCCGCACGTTCGGGGTCCAGCAGCCGGCACAGCGAGGTGACCAGGCGCTCGACGGCCGCGCGGTCGAGCTGGTCCTCGCGGCCGAAGTTGTGCAGCACCTTGGTCTTGGACGATTTGCTGGCCGGATCCCACTCGTTGTGCGCCAGTTGCAGGTAGCGCACCACCGTGCCGTCCTTGTTCCTGCGGGCGGAGCTCCTGACGAACATGCCACCAGACCGTAACAGCTGAAGCACTGCGTGTGACTGCTGTTTCGTGGAAGTCGTGTTACTAGGCGTTCTCGCGATTTCCGCTAGGCCCCATGCCGCCGACCTGCACCTTCACGTTCGAATATGCCCCATGACCCCAATTAGCTGCGGAACGCGCGTCCTCGTCCACCTGCGCAAAGGCGAGACCCTCGCGGAGGTCGCCGCCGGCTTCGGCGTCGGCATCGCAACCGCCTGGCGCTACATCCGCGAGGCCATCACCCTCTTCGCCCGCCGCTCACCCCGCCTGGAGCAGGCGTTACGCGCCGCCCAGCGTGCCGGCTACCCCTACCTGGTGCTGGACGGCACCCTCATCCCCATCGACCGCGTGGCCGCCCACCGGCCCTACTACTCCGGCAAGCACCGCAGACACGGCATGAACATCCAAGTCCTGGCCACCCCCGACGGCAGACCTCCGGTCCCCTGCCCGGCTCCGTCCACGATCTCAAAGCCGCCCGCATCTGGGGCATCCTGCGCCGCCTCAAGGCCGCCGGCCTGGTCACCCTCGCCGACAAGGGCTACGTCGGTGCCGGCGAGCCCAATGCCGTTTAGATAGCGATCTTGCTGGTAGCGTCGTTTGGTGATCTTGTCGGATGACACAGGCAGTTCGGGGCGGTTGACGGATCTGATCGCCGTCGGAGCGCTGACATCGCTGATCCCTCGCCAGGCCCTGGACGCGGCCATCGCCACGCACGGATGCCGGGAGCGTCGCGTTCGCAAACTCCCCGCGCATGTGGTCATCTACCTGCTGATCGCGTTGTGCCTCTACCCGGACGACGACTACGAGGAAGTCGCCGAGAAGCTGACGGGCATGCTGGCGCTGGTGCCGGGGGCGCGCTGGCAGGCGCCGACCCGCGGGGCGATCACTCAAGCCCGCCAGCGGCTGGGACCTGAGCCGGTCAAGGAGGTGTTCCAGCAGGTCGCCCGGCCTGCTGCGACCGAGTCGACGCCAGGTGCGTGGCTGAAGGGCCGGCGGGTGATGGCGATCGACGGGTTCGTCGTGGACTTGCCCGACACCGAAACCAATGTCGCCGAGTTCGGCCGCGATAACGCCGGCGGATACGAGACCGCGTTCCCGCAGGCCCGGGTGGTCGCCATCAGCGAATGCGCCAGCCACGCCATCGTGGCCGCCGATGTGGCGGGCTGCTGGGCCGGCGAGCAGACTCTCGCCTTCTCCCTGTATCGGCGCTTGACCGCGGAGATGCTGCTCACCGCCGACCGCGGCTTCTACAGCTTCCCCGCCTGGAACGAGGCCCGCCGTGGTGGCGCGCATCTGCTGTGGCGGGTCCAGGCCGGGCTGCGCCCGTACTGGCTGCGTGACCTGGCCGACGGGTCCTGGCTCGCCGTCATCACCAAACCCGCCGGCCTGCGCCAGTCACAAAAGGACCGGCTGCGCGAGGCCGCCCGCCAGGGACGAGACCTCGACCCCGAGCACGCGGTGATCGTCCGGGTGGTCGACTACACCGTGCCCGACCGCAAGGGCGAGCACATCCGGCTGATCACCAGCATTCTCGACCCGGCCGAGGCCACGGCCGAAGAGTTGGCCCGTTGCTACCACGATCGCTGGGAGGCCGAAACCGGCATCGATCAGCTCAAGACGCACCTGCGAGGGCCGGGCCGGATCCTCCGCTCCCGCACCCCAGAGCTGGCCGACCAGGAAATCTGGGCCTACCTCTTGACCCACTGGGCGTTATGCACCCTGATCTGCACCGCCGCCACCACCGCCGGGATCGACCCCGACCGGATCAAGTTCCTGGGCACCGTCCGCATCGTGCGCCGCTCGGTCACCGACCGCGCGGCCTTTTCCCCCTGAGCCACCCGACGCAACCTGGAACCGGGCCCTCCATCACGTCGCGCACCGACGGAACACGAACCCACACCGCCGCCACCGCTCCTACCCACGAGCCGTCAAACGCTCCCGCAAGAGCAGCTACCGCGAGCGACGCCCCTCCGACAAGGGCATCCGGTACGCAGGGCCACCGACCGTCACGCTCTTGCCCGCACCATCGGCCACCCAGCGAAAACCATGATCAACTGCTATCTAAACGGCATTGGGCCGGCGAGCACGTACGCGTGCCCTACAAGGGCCGCAAGAAGCCCGCCTCACAGAAGACCGCCAACGCCACCCACGCCAAGCTCCGCGGACCGGGAGAACGGGCCAATGCACAGCTGAAGACCTGGCGTATTCTGCACAAACTCCGCTGCTGCCCACTTCTCGCAGGTCAGCTCGTCAAAGCGATCCTCGTCCTTCAGCTCCGTGAGGCTGGATGAAAAGCATTCATGGGCTCGTACATGAACGACCGCATCGAATCCTTCTGGTCCGCCAAGGCTAACGAGTAACTAGGGCTCGATCTTCACTCCACATGACCTGGGCAAAGCGACGACTACGTTCATAGACCGCTAGATACTGGATCTCTATTCGCCATAACGGCTGATCACGACGCAGGTTTGGCGGATCCCAGAAAGCCGGATCAGAATGCATGCGGCCGACAAAGGCTAGTAACAGACGAGGTGATCCGCAACGCGACTGCAGCGAGCGAGAGCCCGGTCAGCCGGTACGGCGCCAGGGACGATCGCCCAAGGTCAGGATCAAGGAGCCTTGCGGCCCTGATCAAATGCTCCCGCGTGACTCATGATCGTGGTAACGAGCGTGGCCACGGCGATGAATGTGCCGCCGCCCCAGCCCAGCGCTCCCGCAACGGCGAATCCGCTCTCTCTTGCGACTATGAACGCAAATTGCGCGAATACTAGCGAGATGAGCATGATCATAGTCACACAGATTCCGATTCGTGATGCGCTGCTCACTATCCCCTCACTTCGCCCAGCTGATGGATATTGGAAGAACCGAAAGAGTCATGTTTCGCTCGATCTCGCCTGCACTGGACGAGCACTTGCAAGACGACACGGAGAAAGAGCGGCGTCCGTGAGCTCTATAGAAAAAAAATCGAACACCGCGCCAGCTACTCGGGCACTGCAATTCGCAGTACCAGAGCAGCGTCATCATATAGCTTCGCCTCAATAAGTTGCTTAACAATGCGGAGGACATCACTCGTTACGCGCTCGCCGACATGAAAGAGGACCGCCTCAGCTGCCATCCTCAAACTTGCCTCCCGAAGTCGTTCCAAAATGATCGGAAGCTCGATCGAGGCACACCTCGCGCCGGCCAGATGCAGGAGCAACCGGGCATGAGTAAGATCTTCTGCTTCGATCCTCTCGACGATGTAGTCGGCCAAGCGTCTGCCATCCAGTTGCCGGTCCCCTAGGACAGAGGGGACCGGCAACTCGCGCCCGTACATGGCGTTCATTTTGCCCCCAGCGACTTCCAGCGGCATCCCGGGAAACTCGTCCGTGTGATCATCCATGCGCATTCCCCTTCCGAGCAGCGCCGCCACCGCGACGCCCGTCGCGCTGGCGGCGGACTGCTGAAGCGTGTGCGCTCTCGAGAGCCTCAGAGTCGAAGGGCATGCCCATGCCCTTCGAGACCGCCCGTGTGGATGCGATGTTGTACAGGCGCAGACATGTCCTGAGTTCCGGGCGGCGATGGCCCCCCAGATAGCGCGAGAGCAGCGAGGGCGAGACGTTCAGATCCCTTCCGAGGTCCGCACAAGGCATGTCAGTGATAAGAGCGCGGAGTTGGCGGAGCATGTGCGCCAACCGCAAACGTGCAGGTGATAGCGACCCGTCATCCAACTTCTTTAGCTCTCCCAACCTCATTGCATCCTCCTTGGGCTGGCTAGACCGACATTTCGGGCAGGCCTGACAACGAAACCACGACACGCTTCTTACTCGCGCCGCCCGGGCCAGCGTCAGCTACCGGGGGACCCGACCGGGACAGAGATTTCTGGACAGGGGGTAGGCAGGAGTGGGCTGGAGGCGTAGCGAGGACTCAAGGTGTACCAGATTAGAACTCCCCCGGGAGACGGTATGCCAGACATTCTGGCTAAGTCGCAGATGCCAGGGCATGTTGCCACTTGCCGGAAATATCGCGAACGGCTTGCGCAGCGGCCTCGCGGGAGCTCCAATGGAAGTCCACTTGAGGGGCGACACGGCCTTCCCGCCAGGCCGCCCCTCCTCACCGCGCTTCCTTCAGAGAGGAGCAGCATTGTGCAGGTTCCGTCATGGAAGAACACAGAGCTGGGAACCATGAAGCGTGCCGCTTTGTGGTTGGTCCAGAGGATCGGCGAGGGCAACACCTTCACCAAGGAGGAACTGCGGAGCGACTTTCACGGGGTGGCACAGATTGACCGCCGGATGCGTGACCTGCGTGACTTCGGCTGGCGAATCGACACCAGCCGGGAGGATGCCGCACTCCGCCAGGACGAACAACGCTTCGTCTCTGCGGGCGAGCCTGTCTGGGAACCCGGCAAGGCTACGAAGAAGAGGGAGGGACATGCAATCAGCGCAGTCCAGCGACGTGAGCTTCTCGCCAGGGCCAACTACATCTGCCGCTCCTGCGGCATACCAGCAGGACACACTTACAGCGGCACCTATGAGACCGCTCAACTCGACGTTGCACGGCGAGCGGTTGTCTCCTCCGATGGATCTCGTAGCACTCAACTCGTGGTGGAGTGTGGACGCTGTCGCGTAGGTGGCCGGGCTCTGGAGGTCGACCTCGGCGACCTGACGGCACGTCTCAGCCGCCTCTCCGCTTTCGATCGTCAGATCCTGGCCGGCTGGATGCGCGACAGCGAACGCGAGTTCAGCGAGGTGGAAAAGCTTTGGGGCCTCTACCAGGCGCTGCCGGCGGAGTCCCAAGCTGAACTGATGGGCAGGCTTAGGTGAACTGGCACATGGGAGTTGGTTACAGCCATGCCTAACATTGTTAGAGATTAGAAGCCGTTCATCAAGAAGGGAATGCAATTGCCAGTCAACTATGGCACTCCGCACCGCGCCGAGGAAAACCGCGCCTTGGTGCGGCAGCGCCTGAGCGAGGCCCACAACACAGGCGGACTGCAGGAGACACTGACGATCGAGTGGCGCGGAAAAGCGCGTCATGTCGAGGTCATCGATATGCCTGTCGAAAATCTGGTCTACAACCCCAGCACACATCGGATTCGCGCGCAGCGCAGCTTCGACCCAGCACAAGAACAAGAACTGAATAACAACCCCTGGTCAGAAGAAAGCCAAGGCTACTTGGCGTTCCTGCTTCGAGCGCTTCCGTCAGATCCCTCGAAGCCCGATCCAGACTTTGAGACTCTGAAGGAGAGCCTTCGAGAGTTCAAGCAAAACGAGCCGGGGCTGATAACCCAAGACGGCATCCTGGTCAACGGCAACACACGCTGTGTTGCCCTCAAAGATCTAGGTGTCCAGCACATTCGCGTTGGTGTTCTTCCCGAATCATGTACCTGGGAGGACATCAGCGCTGTCGAACTATCCCTCCAGCTTCGGCGCGAGCACAAGCGAGAATACTCCTATATCAACCGGTTGCTCTCGATCGATGAGCAAGTCAGCATGGGACGGGCGGTCCCGGACATCGCCCGCGAGTTCCGGATGAAACCAAAATCTGTTGAACGAGATATTTGGATCCTCACCACCCTACGTGATTTGATTTCACGCAGTCGTGAAGGCGATCGCCAGCTCCGCCTCATGGACTTCGAAGATCAACAGGAGAAGCTTTCCGAGCTCCACCGGAGGTACCAGCTAGAGTCAGCAGCCAGCAAGGAGAGAGCTGACCTGCTCAAGGAGAATCGCCTCGCAGCAATCACATTGGGATACTCGAAGACTGATGTGCGGCACATTGAGGTTGACTTCCGCACCCGCTACCTCGATCGGCATCTTCCTGAAGAACTCAGGACCTCGACGCCGGATACGCCTACATCAACCGCTATTCCAGGGTTGAACAGAAAAGTGCGTGCCGCCAGCACTCAGGTTACACAGGCCCGCGCCTTTACAGATATCCTTCTGAAGGCTCGAACAGAGGAAAAGAGTAACAACCAAGCTTCGCCTGTTCTACAGCATGCCAGGGAAGCTCTCAACTCGGCGCTTAAGGCAGCCGGTAAGGACAGCCTCATACGCAAGAAGCAAAGGGCTGTGTCGGATCGGATTGACGAGGCCCGAGCGGAAATTGAGCAAAGCATCACGGATCTAGTGCTGGCGCGAGCCTCGAGCAGCCTTGACGAGGACGCTTACGACGATGCACTCGCCAGCCTGCGCGACGCGCTGGCAAAGCTGGCGGTGGAATCAGCCCGCACCATCAAAGTACCTGGAGACGGCGTGGCCTGGCTGCTGGAGGCCACCGGCGTGGAAGGCAAGTAAAGGTGAAAGAGCCCTCCCTGAGGATCTCGCTGGATGTCACCAAAACAAGAGCTCTTCTTCGTACCATCCCCGAGCATCAGAACGACTTGGCTCAGTTGGCCGCCCGCTTCACCCTCGGCAGCCGACGAGGACCTCTTGCTGTCGAAGTCGAACTCGACGACTTCTTGGTCGCGGTGGGCGAACTAGCCACGTGGCCGGCGCCGGAGAACGTCGAGTGGGACGAAGAGCTAGCTCAACTCGTCTCTAGTGTCCTTGATGACGCGGAAGCGGCCGAGGAACAGCTCACAGACGGATCCCCCGGCGTGGCCGAGTCCATTGATGCCGAGGAGGTCACCGACCTCCTCGGTCCGGAATGGGTTGCGGACCTGACACCTTTCCAGCTCAGAGACATCGGAAAGCTACTGTCACTACGTCACGGAGCGAACTTCAGTGTGCCCGGCGCGGGAAAGACACGCGTAGCACTTGCTGTGTACAGCGCTATGCGCAACCAGAGCCGGATACGCCGAATGCTCGTCGTTTGCCCTAAGTCTGCCTTCGAGTCCTGGCAATACGAGAGCGCTGTCTGTTTTGCTGAGCCGCTCAGAACTCAGGTCCTAGACCAGGTCCCGGACCCTGGCACAGAACTCCTGATCGTCAACTACGAGCGGCTCAGCCGCAGCCTGGGAAACCTTGCTTCTTGGCTACGGGCGTCTCCCTCAATGCTCATACTGGACGAAGCGCACCGGATGAAGCTCGGGGCCCGGGGAACGTACGGCTCTGCATGCCTTGCCCTAGGACCGCTCTCTCAGCGCCGACTCGTCCTAACCGGCACACCCGCGCCTAATGGCGCACGCGATCTTGAAAATCTGCTGTCCTTCGTCTGGCCTGGCCATGGGCGGCGAGCGGTTGCGGAGGCCGTAGCCGATGGCGACCTTGCGTACGCAAGCGCCGTTTTACGTCCATTGTTCACCAGGACAACTAAACGCGAACTCGGCTTGCCGCCATACGAACCCAGAATTAGATATGTCACTTTGCCGCCGCTGCATCGGGAGATTTACGACGCACTGAGAGGACGCTACTCTGCGCGCGCTGATGCGTCGCGCGACCAAATCGACAACCTTGGCAGGGCTATGCTCCGCCTATTGATGGCCGCAATCACACCAGCCCTGCTCATCGAAGGCACCAGCCGGTATGAGCCGCTGAGCTACCAGGTTCCACCACTCAAGGTGGTGCCTGATGATTCTTTGTACGATCTCCTTAAGCGTCTTCCCAGCTTTGAGATGTCTCCGAAGTATCATGAAGCCCTCACCGTCGTCAGGGAGAACGCTGCAGAGGGCCGGAAGACCATAGTGTGGTCTACCTTCGTACGCAGCCTTACGACCCTGCAACGCCTCCTAGCCACCTACAATCCTGCGATGGTTCATGGTGGAACGGTGGAACGTAATGAGGAAATCAGGCGCTTCAGAGAAGATCCGCAGTGCATGGTTCTGCTCTCGAACCCCGCGACCCTCGGTGAGGGCATCAGCCTCCATCAGATTTGCCATGACGCCGTCTATATCGACCGGGACTTCATGGCGGGCCGATTTCTTCAGAGCCTGGATCGTATCCACCGGCTAGGGCTTGCACCAGATGCCGAGACACGGGTTACGATCTTGGTCACCGAAGGAACCATCGACGAAGCGGTGACCTTGCGCCTAAAGGAGAAGGTCGAGTTCATGGGCCGGATCCTTGACGATCCTGAGCTTCAGCAACTCGCCGATCTTGAGGAGGAACCTTCCGCTGCAGGGGGCATGGATATGGCTGACATCCAGGCTCTTATGGATCATCTCAACGGCGCACCCATTCAGCGGACTCCGCCGCATTCCGGACTGCCTTGAACCCCGCCACTGACTCAAAAGGTACGCGCAGAATCCTTGTGCGAGATCACTCACAACCACAGGACAGGCGCTACAACCGCCTGCCCTGTGCACACACCAATCGCCACAGCAGCATCATCATCAGCTCACCTTAGATGCGCTTGCACGCAAATATTCATTGCGAGCATGGTCAACTTGCCCAACAAAGGCCTTGAAACGCTCGAGTCTGTAGGTGAGAAGCCCTTTACTTGTCGCCCTCTTCTCGATTTCAAAGTCTCGGCCGAGCAAGCTGATACGCCTATCTATTTCGGGATCACTAAGCTCTATCTCTGCCCTTGCCATGATTTCTTCAGCCGTGATGAAATCGTTAGCATCACGCAGCACTCGATAGATAGGATCATGCGTACGGTCCTCGTACAATTCACGCTTGTCGCCTGTGTGATTGAGCGCAGCAGCTATGGACCGGCCCAAGGCCCTGGCAACAGGCGGAGGAAAGGCGTTACCGATCTGACGGTATTGAGATGTCTTGCCCCCCGTAAAAATCCAGGTGCCGTCATCCCAGCCTTGGAGGCGTGCAACCATTTCGCACGTAAGTTTCGGGCCATACTTAGTCATCGGCCTACGGTCGTAAGGAGGAGTATCGTAGGGAGGAGCGATATCGTGGACACCGTAAGCATCCACGCCCAATGCTTCCCACGCACGCTTGGCACGGGTTGGCCCTAGATCGGCCCCACCGTGCTTCTTCGATCCGCCGACAATCGTCGGTGCAACTTGATTGGCCTTTCTAGCCCACTCTTCGGCGCCCTCCCAGCCTCTCGATGCCATAAGGTCCTTGAGTGCTTCTCCGACTGTTGGAGCCGCCACTTCAGACTTCGCCGGCCAACTGAAGTATTTGAAATCTTCCGGACGCATTGCCACCAGCACAAACCGCGGACGGAGCTGCGGAACACCGTAACTAGAGGCGTTCAATAGCGTCCACTCGGCAAGATATCCGAAGTCTTGGAGCCTATCCAGCACGTGTTGGCGATATCCCGCGAAGCGCGGCATGCTCAGTCCGCGCACGTTTTCCAGCAGGAGTGCACGCGGCTGGACTGTATTAACCTGTTCGATTGCCCATGCGAAAAGATCACGCTCGTCGGTGGCGCCGAGTTGCTTGCCAGCGATTGTGAACGGCGGACAGGGGACCCCACCTGCGAGCAGGTCTATTCCATGGAATTCGTCGGGCTTCCATAGCTCAGGGTCCGCGACATCGCCCTCTACGACCCAGGTTCCGTCCTTGACTTTGCCCGGGTCGCTAATCGTGATGTTGCCCTCGCGAGCGTTCTCGCGAAGAGTAGTGCAAGCGTTCGGGTCAAGTTCGAATGCCAGGCGATGTGTGAAGCCTGCTTGGTGCAAGCCCAAAGCCTGGCCACCGGCTCCGGCGCAAATTTCGACAGCTTCAAGAGCCATGCGTGCACTCCTTGGGTGATCCGAGGTTGGGGCGGTCGAGCTGGCGGTTGTATCTTCCCGGAGAGGGAGTCGCACCGTTGATGGACTTGGACAAGACATGCCAGCAGGCCCCAGAGAACAGGCCCACAAGCGCGGGTTGTACCCAGCGCCCCTCAACGAGGGTCGATCGAGGAACATGCGGGCCAACCGCCGGACCGACACTAAACCAGAGGTCATGCTCCGCAGCGCGCTGCACCGCCTGGGCTACCGCTACCGGAAGGACCTTCGCCTTGATCTCGAAGGTGTGAAGGTTAGGCCGGACATCGTGTTCACCGCCCGGAAGGTCGCGGTCTTCGTCGACGGCTGCTTCTGGCATGTTTGCCCTGATCACGGCCGGCAGCCTACAACCAATGAGTGGTACTGGACGCCTAAGCTGCGTCGGAACATAGAACGCGACCAGCTCGTAAACACCGCGCTTGAGGCCGCCGGCTGGAAGGTTGTCCGCCTGTGGGAGCACGAACCGTTGACCGCCGCCGTAGAGGCCGTGGTGGTGGCGTTGCACTCCGGAGTCGAACACGAGAGCGAGGTTAGCGAATAGAGGCGACAATGTCTCGAGGTTGGCGTGCGTCGCAGGGCAAGTCGTGGATACGGATCCTCGGAGCCTAGCGCAGGGATGGCAGTCACCACGTCCACGCTGCAAGGCATGCCGCCGGAACCACCGGACGGCTGGCGCTCGCGGGACAAGGCATCAGCCGATCTCTCTTCTGCTCGCCCACGCCGCCAGAAGAGACTGACCAGGGCATCATCAGGCGCGTACCTACACGGCAGGCTGTGCAGACGACCTCCTCAGTCAGATCCAGACCGGCGAGCGGAAGATTCGGACCTCTCACGCTCACGTTGGGAGATTACCCGGTCGGCTCTGACTGGGCGCGTGAGCTGGTACGGCTGCGCTGCGCTGTCGGCCGTCAACCCGTTAGCGGTCCGATGTCGGGCAACGACGGAGCGTCCTCGACAGGATCGCCGGCCACCGCCACAACCCAATGCTCGCCGTCGAGTTCAATCGATGGCGCATCCCCGTGGTGCCACTGACGACGAGCAACTCGTACGCTCACGAATTCCCCTGGGCCTGGAGCAGGCAGGCCCAACGATACTGCAGCTTGGACGTGGTTCTTATACTGTCCGAAAATGACTATACCTTCGGCGCGGAGAGCGGTACGCGAGCCCCCACGACGGCGCGCACGCCTCATATAGTCTTCCTGCATGGCAACGGTGGCCACAACGTTCCTACTGACAAGGCGGCGCTGAGCCCGTCGAAACAACTCGTTGAGACGCTTCTGCCCGCTAGTCGACCTGAAAATCGCGTCGATGTCCTCACTGGAGAGACGCAGCAGGACGTTGTCCTGCAGTGGCGCGTCCTTGAAGAGCCAACGAATAGCGCTTCTTCCGTGCCTGCTCGGTGTGCGTTTCGAATCCCTGTTGGTCTTGAAGTTGAGGTTTTCCTGGGACGCGCGAAGGAGACCCGCGCTCCACTTCCCCGCCCGGTCGTTCGCCCATAGACCAAGGACAACATGCCCCAGAGCTTCCGGTGGGATCATCCACTCGGCCAGGCTCTGGGAGTACTTACAGTCCACCTCCGTATCGGCGATGCGGTAGTCGAGGAGCTTACCGTCGGCGAAGTCAAACTCACGTTGCAGGTTTATCTCGATCAAGGTACCGCAGTGGGTCTTTTCGGTCTTGTGAAGCTGTTCCCAGTGATAGCGGCCGGTGTGTTGTCCGTCGAGGAGCATGTCGAAGCTGCGCCGTATCGCCTTCCCTATCCTCGAACCGTCGGGATCGAGGGCCTTGAGGTGAGTGAAGACCTCGTCCAACTCCAAGTCGGGCGCAGACATACCCGGCAACGGCTCCATTATCACGGAAGAAATGTAGCCGGTCTCGCGGCCCAGTTGGCACTCCTCATCCAAGAAAGGCCACGCAAAGATGCCGAGGCCCAGGGTAGGGCGGGACCCGTGACTCGCTTCGCATCAGGGCGGAGATCGTGCGAAGCCTGCTGACCAGCAAGAGCACAGCGTCAGCTCCATCCAATGAGGCGATCGAGAGGACACCACCCTGGCTGACGTCTCCCGACGCAAGCTCAGCCGAGCGCTTCAACGCTGTCATGCGGCAACGTCGAGTCAGGGCAGCCCGTGTCGCCAGAGCCTGCCGTCGACAGTCTCTGGACAGCCCAGGAAGAACGTCGCCTCGCCGAGGAGCCGTCGAAGTTCATCTACGGATGGATTGTCGGCTTCGACGACTTACGGACGCTAATGAGCCGCGAACGGTCGCCGAATGAGCGACGCACCTACTCAGGCGATTCTGCCCAAGCCCTCGGATCTGCCACAAAGCTACCCATGCCACGTACGGTGAAGATCAGCCCTCGATCTCTGAGAATTACGGTCGCCTTCCGCGCGGTGTCGCGCGCGACTCCGAACTCTTGTACGAGCCGCACTTCGTAGATGGGATGCTTGGCAGGATATTCGCCAGCCCGGATGCGCCTCTCTATCTCGATCGCTATCTGCGCCGACTTCGGGCTTGTCGGGTCAAACTGCCACTCATCCGCCATACACAGAACTATAGAAACCCCCTGTTCCCCGCTGGCTTCTAGGTCTGTCAATGGACAAGGGTAGACATGGGCCTACATCTCTTCTATGGTTACGGGTCAAGCTGAGGTGTAGGCGTGCCGACAGCGAAGCGCCTGCCTGGCCAGACAACGGTGAACAAGCCAGGGCGTTGGCGCGTCACGGCAGGCTCCAGATCGGGACCCGGAGGTTCAGCCCATGCACAGTTCCGTCACCGACCTGCGGTTCACTCCCCTCCTGACGGCAGAGGTCCAGGCCGTACTGGAGAGACACGGCTACCGCCTTCCCCCTGGCAACGGCCACATCCCCGAGCTCGTCATGGCGCGCGTCGACATCGCGCTCAAGAACCTCGTCGAGATCTTCGAAGGGAGGACCTGGTGACCCGGCGGAACGAGTTCCCCGACTTCCACGGTCCGCACGTCGAGCCGCCCAGGCCGGACCGCGTCACCCTGTCCTGGTACGAGCCGGCCAACCGGGCGCCGCGCATCCGCGTCGTCTCCCACACCTGTGAGTGCAAGACGATGACGTACGAGCTGTGCGCCGCCGCCGGCAAGGGCTTCGTGCGCCGTACGGACCGGAAGAAGGACACCGTTCACGAAACCGCGTGGTCCCTGACCTCGGCGGCCAGGCACACCTTCGAGCAGATCCTCCGAGGCGAGGCTCTGTGAAGACCTTCACCGTCACCATCGCGGGCACCGAACGATTCGACGGCGAGGCCCCGTACACCTGGGTGGTCGAAGCCCCCGACGTGACGGCCGCCATGAACAAAGCCCTGGCCTACCACGCGCTCTCCCTGGACCAGCACCTTTCCGAGCTTCAGATCGACCCAGATCACACCTTCGAAGGCCTTCCGCACGGCAACTGCGCATACCACTGGAACGATCTACGAACCTCCGCCCTGACCGGGATGGGCCCCGGCGACCACCCCGCCTGAACCATCAGAACCAACCCTCCCCAAAGCCATATTCGCCGCATCAATGCCCTGGAAATTCCCGCAAGCCCGCCCGAAGCCGCGCCGTACGGGCGAGCGACTTCGTACAGTAACGACATGGATCCCGTGAGCGTCGTGGGGGCGTTGGCGGGAGTGGCCGCGGTGCTCATCGCCGCCCTGCAGTTGCGCCGAACCCCCCGTCAGAGCCTGCCGGCGCCCGTGGCCCGGACTCCGCCCACAGCGCCTCCGCCCGCAACGCACCCGCCGGCACCGCCTCCCTCTGGAACGCTTCCGCCCGAGGACCGGCCGGGGCCGTGCGCCGTCCCCGTGCTGCGGGCGCCGATCGGGCGGCTGCCTCATGTGCGCGGCAGGGAGGATCTGCTGCTGCACCTGGAGCAGCGCCTGGCCGAGCCGGACGGAACGTTCCACGTGCTGGGCGGCCTTGGAGGGGTCGGCAAGACCACGGTCGCGCTCGCACTCGCCGAGCGGGCGCGGAGAATGGGGCGGCGCGTGTGGTGGATCGCCGCCACGGACGCTCAGACCGTGACGTCGTCCCTGCTGGCCCTGTCCGCCGAGCTGGGCGCGCCGGCGATCGCGATCGGGGAGGCGCGCGCCGGGCGGCGTGATCCGGCCGACGTGCTCTGGACGCGGCTGGAGGAGCAGACCGGCTGGCTCCTCGTCCTCGACAACGCCGACGATCCGCGGGCGCTGGAAGTGGCGGGGGCACCGGTACGCGACGCGACCGGCTGGCTGCGGCCCACGACGTCCGGGCTCGTCGTCGTGACCACCCGCGTCGTCGAGCAGCGGGTCTGGGGCCGGTGCGGCCGGGTTCACCAGGTGTTGTGCGTGAACGAGGACGACGGGGCGAGAATGTTGCTCGACCTGGCCGGGGAGGCGGGCACGCTGGAGCAGGCCGGCGCGGTGGCCAGGCGGCTGGGCGGGCTGCCGCTGGCCCTGTCGCACGCCGGTAGCCATCTCAGTTCTCCCTTCTCCAAGGAGAGGACCTTCCCCGACTACCTTCTCGCCCTGGACGACCGCTTCCCCGCGCTCCTCGGCGGCAGCGGTGGAGAGCCGTCGATCACCACCACGTGGGAGATCTCCCTTGACGCCCTCGCCGGGCGCGGGTGCCGGCAGGCCCGCCCTCTGCTGCGGGTGCTGGCCTGCCTCGCTCCCGCGGTGGAGATCGACGCCGCGCTGCTGGACGCCGCGCCGCTGGGTGAGATCTGCGGCGGCGAGCACAACGTGCGCCCTGGGCTTGAGGCGCTGAGGTCCATGGGCCTCATCCAGGCCCGCGCGCCTGCCGGGACGCTGGTCGTGCATCCCCTGGTCGCCGAGGCGAGCCGTACGCGTGTCACGCCGGACATCACCACCGTCGCGGTCGCCCTCCTGCGCGGCGCGCTGTCCGGCAGGCGTCACGACGCGCCTGGCGACTGGCCCGCCTGGCAGGAGTTGATGCCTCACCTGCGCGCCCTGCTGTCCATCACGTCCTCGGCCCTGGACGAGCGGACGCTGGTCGAGCTGGCCGAGCTGGTGGGCCGCGCGTGTGGAGCGTTCCGGGCGAGCGGCTGTTACGCCGCCGCCGCGGAGCTCGCGACGCTCTCGCTGCGGCAGGCCGGCGGTCTGGGGGCGGACCATCCGGGCGTCCTCGCCCTGCGCCACCAGCGTGGCGCCGCGTGGGCGTGCATGACCCGCGCCGTCGAGGCGGAGGCTGAACTCGCGCAGGTCCTGCGCGCACGGGGCCGGCTGCTGGGTGAGGAGCACCCTGACACGCTGGCGACTCGGCACGACTTCGGATTCGCCCTCTTCGAGCAGGGACGGTACGCCGAGGCCCACACCTGCTACGAGCGGACGCTGGCCACGAGGACGCGGGTGCTAGGCCCCGACCACCCGGACACCCTCACCACCTGGCACGAGATCGGGCGTGCCCTCGCCATGCGCGCGCTCCTCAACGAGTCGGAGGCGGTGTGCCGAAAGGTGGTGGAGGCGCGCGCCCGTGTCCTCGGCCCTGAACATCCTGACACGCTGGCCAGCAGGTTCTACCACATCCGGGCCGTCGGCGATCTCGGCGACTACGCCACGGCGGAGAAGGGTTACGCCGACCTCCTCGCCGCTCGCGTCCGCGTCATCGGGCCGGACCACCATCTCACGCTGCGCACACGCTTCAACATGCTGATGAACGTGGCCCTGCAGGGGCGCACCCGCGAGGCCGCACGAGGCATGGCCGACCTGGCGGCCCACCAGGCCCGGGTGCTCGGACCGGCTCACCCCGACATCCTGCTCACCAGGTCGAACAGGGCCTGGATGCTCCGCGACATCGGCCAGGAGACCGAGGCCGAGCACGAACTCGGCACGATCAGGGAGGCGGCCCAGCGGGTGTGGGGTGAGAACCACATCTACACCCTGGACATCCGCTATGAGCTGGCGCGCACGTGGCGGGTCACCGGTGCGCACGATCGGGCGGAGCGCGAGCTGCGCGACGTGCTGCGGCGCCAGGTTCGCGTGCTGGGGCCGGCGCATCCGCAGACGGTCGCGACCCGGTACGAGATCGCCCGCGTCCTGGAGGAACGGAGCCTCTGGGACGAGGCGCGCCGCGAATATCGCGCGGTGCTGGAGTTGTACACGACGATGTACGGCCCCGACCATCCGCAGACCAGACGCGCGGAAGAGCGCCACAAAAGAGCTTCCCTGGAAACCCGGTAACCCTCTGATCCAAAGCACTGACACGTACGGCTGCGAAAAGTGAGCGGCTTAGTGCTTGCAGAGCCACGTCGATGGCGATTTGATCGAGGCGGCACAGTCCGGCCACCGTACTGACGAACGAGCTCAGGAGCGCATCCCGCATGGGGGTTGGCGGCGCGCTTGTAGCCGCGGTGGGGCAGCCCCTACTGTTTGAGGCTGGCGGCCGGGTAGACCTCGACGAGCCGCGCGCGGCCACCGGTCCAGTCGAGCCAGGCCACCGCGGTCCGTGCCGCCTCCGCTGCGAGATCGACGCCGATGGTCAGCATTCCTCCACGGTAGAGCCCGGGAAGGCGGAAGGGCGGCGGGAAAACGGACCGGGCAAAATCGCATTCCGGTTGGAATTCGCCCTGGGCCGATATCGAACGACTGCATAACAGCGACACATGCGTCGGACAGCCGGATTAGTCTTCAAGTGATCCCGTCGCAGGAGGGCGCCCTCTCACATGAGCGATGTCAATCCGGAAGAGTTACAACACGTGCGCCGGGTCGACGGCGATGCCAAGCCATCGCGCCCCCCGCCACAACGTCCTCGTGCCGCCCGCGCGCCGGAGCGGACTAGGTCGCAGTTCGCCTCAGCGGTGCAGACGGCGCTGATCGGTGCCCTGGCCGGCGCGTTCGTGACGTGGATCTCCGCTCCGTGGCTCGACCTGTTCCAGCGCCAGCCCTTCCACGTCCAGCTGTGGTTGTCCCTGGTCGCCGGGGTCGCGCTCGGTGCCGTGGCGCTCATTCCGGTGTTGCGCGACCTCATCCAGAAGCATCCGAGCAGGGTCACGACGGCGCTGTGCGTGCTGGCCGGCGGGGCGCTGGCCACCGGGGTGTGGACCGGGGTGCAGACGGTCGCCGCCGACGACCAGTGCCCGGCGCCCGCGGAGCTGCGGCTGGTCACCGCGCCCGAGAACGTGACCGAGCTGACCGCGCGCGCCCAGAGCTACGTGCGCGAGCACCAGACGGAGGACGGCTGCCCCGTGGTCAGGATGACCGTGGGCGTGGCGCCACCGCCCATCCATCTCCGTGACGCCTTCGACAACCGGTGGGAGTGGCAGGAGGACCGTCGCGACCAGCCGTACGCCCGCCTCTACGACCTGCAGCCCGACGTCTGGGTCGCCTCCTCCGCCGCCGAGCCGGACGAGCTCAGAGCGGATGAGCTCCGGCTGCTCAGCGCCCGGAAACCGGAGGACGCGGTGGGGCGGGACCAGCTGGTGCTGGCGATGACCGGGCAGCGGCGCGAGGAGCTGGGCACGTACATGGACAATCCGGACGGCTACCCGTTCGGCGAGGTGTGGGACACGCTGACGAAGAGGATGGGCATGACCATCGCCCGGCCGTTCCCCGAGACGTCCGTGGCCGCGTTGATCGGCACCCACGACGTCTTCCACGACCGCGGGCTGCCCGAGTCGCGCTATCTGGAGGCCGAGCAGGAGCTGGTGGAGAACGGGCTCGGCGCGGACACCGTCACCTCGTTGTTGTGCGAGTTCGACCGGCTGGCCGACAGGTCGGGCGCCGGAAATCCGAAGATCGCCCTGCTGGTTCCCGGGCACAGCGTGGACGACTACAACGCGGGCCGGGTGGAAGGCTGCGAGGGGACGGGTGACAGCGCGCCCCTCGTCGGGGTGCGGCACCACGACCTGAGCACGCTCGACTACCAGTTCGTCAAGGTGTCGTGGCCGGACCAGCGTTCGGCCGAGCGGGAGAAGCTGGTCGACCACTTCGGCGCGTGGCTGCGGGCCCACCCGCTCTTCCCCAACGCGCCGGGGCCGGCCGACGGCGAGCTCGACCACAAGGAGCTCGGGCAGCTGAAGAAGCTGGTGCTGGACGAGCTGCGCCCGAAGCTCGACCTGCGGCTGCTCGTCGACACCTCGGGATCGGCGGACCGCCCGGTGCGGGTCCAGGCCGCCGAGGCGGTGCGGGCCAACAACAGGCTGCTCGGGCCGCGCGACGGGGTCCGGGTGTTCGGCCTGCACGCCCGTACGAGGAACGGGCCCGCCCAGGTCACGAGCATCGCCGGCGAGAGCACCAGGGAGGAGCTCGGCGCCGTGGCCGCGGACATCGAGAGCACCGCGTTCGACCACTGGGACGCCCCCGCCTCCGCGGGGCTGACCCGGCTGGGCGCGGGCGACGAGGCGGTGGCCGCTCCCGTGGTGCTGCTGACCGACGGCAGGTTGTTCGACAACGAGGGCGAGGACGACGCCGCGAAGGTGATCGCCCAAGCTCTGAAGCGCGCCTCGACGGTCTCGGGTCTGTACGTCATCGTTCTCGGACAGGACGAGTGCGCCGTGACCGCGCTGCCCGGCACGGGCAAGCCGTACCGCTGCGTGACGGCGGGCGAGGGCGCGGACCAGGCGCTCACCCGGGCCATCATCACGGTGCGGGGGTGGCGATGATGGCGTGGCTCCCGCCGGGCTGGCGCGAACATGTCGGGCGCAGGAACCTGGTGGCGTTGGGCTGCGGGGCCTTGCTGATGGTGTTGCTCCTGACGTGGCAGTCCGGCCTGTCCGCAGGGCCGTCCCAGCCGGACAGGCCCCGGACGACCATCTCCCCGCCCTCGGCGCCCGCCACGCCGCAGGAGAACTGCGGCGGCAACGACGCCGAGCTCGTCGTGGCCACCGGCGACGACGTCAGCACGGGCAGCGTGCGGCGCGAGGCGATCGAGGAGTGGAACGACCTGATGAAGCCGCCCGGGGATCCGCGGGCCAAGCTGCTGGAGCTGTCCGACAGCACCGACGTGCGGCGGGCCCAGATGGCGGCGCTGGCGCAGGCGGGCAGCTGCGCGTACGACATCCTCGTGCTCGACGTGGCGTGGGTGACCGAGTTCGCCCGGCACGGCTACATCCAGCCGATCGACCTGGCGGATCGCGACGACGAGTTCCTGTCCGGCCCGCTGGGGACCGGGCGGATCGACGGCGAGCAGTACGGCGTGCCGTTCGCCGCGGACGCGCCGCTGGAGTTCCGGCGGCTGGACCGGCGGTCCGGTGGCTACCTGCTGCAGCTCGACGACAACGAGATGGGCACGATCAACTTCCTGGAGACGATCGAGCTGGGCGGCGGGAAGGTGCTCGACGGCGACGACAGGACCTCCATCGTGCTGGACCAGCGGCGCGACGCCACGTGGGAGGCGCTGCGGTCCTTCAGGCGCACGCTGTCCACCACGGGGGAGAACGTCGCCGTGCTGCGCGAGTCACTCCAGATGGACGAGGACGCGAGCGTCGTGGCCTTCAAGCAGGGCCACGCCGGCGGGCAGCCGGTGGCCTGGATGCGCAACTGGCCGATCGCGTTCCACCAGCTGGCGGCCGACCCGCGCATGCGCGTCTCCGGCAAGGACCTGCGCTTCGACGTGCACGCGCCCGCTGCGCGCGGCGGCGTGCTCGGCGGGTCGGTGCTGGCCGTCTCGCAGCACATCAAGCCGGCCAAGCTGGCTCCCGCCAGGCGCCTGATCGACCGGCTCACCAGCCCCGAGGTGCAGGCCAACCTGTTCGCCTGCGGCGGTTACTCGCCGGTGCTCACCGAGGTGTACGAGCACTACGAAGGCGGCGGCGGCCCGTCGTGCCCGCGCCAGGACGGCTCCGACATCACCAACCCGAGCCTGGACGAGCTGGCGAAGCTGGCGGCGAAGACCAGGGAGTCGATCGAGCTGGCCCGGCCGCGGCCGAAGTCGCCCTACTACGCCCAGTTCAGCGAGCTGTTCCGCCGGTGTGCCCGGGGCGTCTGGGAGGACAAGGTCTCGCGGGAGACGCTCTTCGCGTCCGTGGACGCGCTGGAAGGGGCGCTGAACGGCCGGGTGCAGGACGACCGCCCGCTCTGCGGCAAGGACGGCACATGACAGAGGCTTCGATGACGGCGGGGCCGTGGGACGGTCCGCGGAGGAAGCTGCTCGTACGGGCCATGATCTGTGTGCTCGTCGCGGCCGGGCTGGCGATCTTCGCGGGCGGCCCCACGTGGGGTGCGGTGGGGCTGTCGATCGCCTTCATGGCCGGCTCGTTCCTGGCCGGCCTGCCCACCGGGCGGTTGCTCGGGCGCTCCGCGGACCCGGCTCGGCACATCAGGGTGGTCATGGTGGTCCATCTCGCGCTGCAGGAGCTGATCCGCCTGGGACTGGTGCTCTGGTCGGGCGTGAGCGCGGTCGAGGCCGCGTGGATCGGGCTGCTGGGGTGGGGCCTCGTGCTGCCGCTCGGGCTGGTCGGGCTGAGGCGCCTGCCCGCGGCCGGGCGCAGGCCGCAGGAGAGGCCCGAGCCCGCGCTTGGACCGGTGTACGTGCTGATCAGCGGCGGGATGATCGCCAAGGAGATGGCGGCGTGGCTGCTCGTCGTGTGGAACCCACTGCTGGTCCTGCTCACGTTCGCGGTGCAGGCGGGGGCCGGCCTGCTGGAGCTCCGGGCGGAGCGGAAGCAGGTGTTCGGGGCGGTCGCCGGTTACGCGCTCATGGCCCTCGCTCTGGTGGTGTGGCTCACCTGAGACAGGTGTGACTAAAGGGACAAACGTTTCAGTTGTGAGGTTTGGTACTCCGAATCCCGGTTAGTACGTACTCGATGACCCTGTGGGAGTACGTCGAGGACCGGTGGGACCTCATCCTCTTCGAGACGGCGCAACACGCGAGCATGGTCGCCCAATGTGTCCTGGTGGCGGCCGTCCTCGGCGTGCTCATCGGCGTGGCCACCTACCGCCGCCCGCGGCTGGCGTCGCTGGCCACCGCCTCCTCCGGGGTGTTGTTCACCGTGCCGTCGCTGGCCATGCTGGGCCTGCTGATCCCGGCGCTCGGGCTCGGGGTGGCGCCCAGCGTGACCGCGATCACCCTGTACGCGCTGCTTCCCATCATCCGCAACACCGTCGTCGGCCTGCAGGGCGTCGACCAGCTCGTCGTCGACGCGGCGCGCGGCATCGGGATGGGCCGGGGCCGGTCGCTGACCAGGATCGAGCTGCCGCTGGCCTGGCCGGTGATCCTCACGGGCATCCGGGTGTCCACGCAGCTGGCCATGGGCATCGGCGCGGTGGCCGCGTACGTCTCGGGGCCGGGGCTGGGCGAGCAGATCTTCTCCGGGCTGGCCCGGCTGGGCGGCGCCAACGCGGTCAACTCCACGCTGACCGGCACGATCGGGGTGGCCGTTCTCGCGCTGCTCTTCGACGCCTGTTTCGTGCTGCTCGGGAAGCTGACCAGGCCGGAGGGCCCGCTGAGCCGGCGCCTGACCACAGGAGGTGTCCGTGGCTGACCAGAGCACCTCCGGTGTGCCGATCGAGTTGCGCAAGGTGACCAAGGCCTTCCCCGGCGGCGGCGACCCCGCCGTACGCGAGCTCGACCTGAACATCCCCGCGGGCGAGATCGTGGTGCTGGTCGGGCCGTCCGGGTGCGGCAAGACCACCACCATGCGCATGATCAACCGCCTGATCGAGCCGACCTCCGGCGACATCGTCATCGACGGCCGCAGCTCCCACGACATCGACCCCGACCGGCTCAGGCGCAACATCGGATACGTCATCCAGCAGGCCGGCCTGTTCCCCCACATGACGGTGGCCGCGAACATCGCCCAGGTGCCGAAGATGCTCGGCTGGGACCGCGCCCGCATCGCCGAGCGGGTCGACGAGCTGCTCACGCTGGTGGGCCTGGACCCGCAGGTCTACCGCGACACCTTCCCGCGCCGCCTGTCCGGCGGCCAGCAGCAGCGCGTCGGCGTCGCCAGGGCGCTGGCCGCCGACCCGCCCGTGCTGCTCATGGACGAGCCGTTCGGCGCGCTCGACCCCATCAGCCGCGAACGCCTCCAGGACGAGCTCCTCGGCCTCCAGGACGACCTGGCCAAGACGATCGTCTTCGTCACGCACGACATCGACGAGGCGCTGAAGATCGGCGACCATATCGCGATCATGAAGGCGCCCGGCCACATCGTGCAGTACGCCACCCCCGCCGAGATCCTCACGAACCCGGCCGACGACTACGTCGAGCAGTTCCTCGGCGCCGGCTCCTCGATGCGGCTGCTGCGCCTGACCAAGGTGGGCGACATCGAGGTGGACCAGGTGCCGTACGCGTCGGAGGACGCCGACGCGGCCGAGGTGCGCGCCGAGATCGAGCGCGACGGCCGGGGCTACGCGCTGATCACGGACGGGATGCGGCGGCCGCTGCGCTGGGTCGGCGCCGAGCACCTCGAGGGGATCGAGGGGCCCGTCGGCTCGGCCGGCGACCCGATCACCGGCACCCTCCACCACCGGATGACGTTGCAGGACGCCCTGGAGTCGCTGCTCAACGCCGACAGCGACGTGGTGCCCGTGGTGGGCAGGCGCCGGGCGTACGCGGGAGCGCTGTCGCTGAGCACCGTGCAGAACGCTATCCAGGCGATCAAGACCAGAGAACGCGAGCGCCGCCTGCACCGCAACCACCTCGGGGAGAGCGGATGACCGCTCCCACGGCCGCCGCCGGCGAAGCCGTCCGCCCGGAGCCGCGGCTCGGCCGCTCCTGGCACATCGTGCTGCCGCTCCTCTGCTACCTGGCCGTGGGCGCGGCCATGATCATCTATACGCAGTCGGTGCCGCTCGACGGCATCGAGCGCGGCTCGCTCAACCTGCCCTACATCTTCGGCCGCACGTGGGAGCACATCCAGCTGGTGTTCTTCTCGACCGTGCTGGTGCTGCTGGTGGCCCTGCCGCTGGGCATCCTGCTCACCAGGGGCGCGATGCGCCGGGCGACACCGTTCGTGCTGGCCGTGGTCAACGTGGGCCAGGCCACTCCGGCGGTGGGGATGGTCGTGCTGCTGGCGGTGGTCTTCCAGATCGGCTTCTGGACGGCGGTCGCGGCCCTGTTCGCCTACAGCCTGCTGCCCACGCTGCGCAACACCATGGTCGGGCTGCAACAGGTGGACTGGCGGCTGGTCGACGCCGGCCGCGGCATCGGCATGTCGGCGGCCAGGGTGCTGTTCAAGGTGGAGCTGCCGATGGCCGCGCCGGTCATCCTGTCGGGCGTCAGGACCACGCTCGTGCTGAACGTCGGCACGGCCAGCATCGCCGCCTTCATCGGCGCGGGCGGGCTCGGCGACCTGATCACCACGGGTGTGAGCACGCAGCGCAACCTGGTGCTGGTCACCGGGTGCGTGCTGATCGCGGTGCTGGCGCTGATCATCGACTGGGTGGGCGGGCTCGCGCAGCGGGTCCTCGCCCCGAAGGGGCTGTCGTGAGAGCGTTCCTGGCCCTGCTGCTCGTCCTCATCATGGCTGGGTGCGGGCTGCAGCCGGCGTCGTCGTTCGTGCCGCCGGTCGAGCCGGCCGGCATCCAGCCCATCCCGTCGCTGGAGGGCACGCGGATACGGGTGACGTCCAAGGAGTTCACCGAGCAGCTCGTGCTCGGCAAGATCGCGGTGCTCGCCCTCACCGCCGCCGGCGCCGACGTGAGCGACCAGACGAACGTGCAGGGCAGCGTCAACGCCCGCGCCTCCCTGACCCGCGGCGACGCCGACCTGATGTGGGAGTACACCGGCACCGGCTGGATCACCTACCTCGGCCAGACCAAGGCGCTGCCCGACCCGCAGGCGCAGTACGTCGCGGTCCGCGACCTCGACCTGCGCGAGAACGGCATCGTCTGGCTGCCGCCCGCGCCGCTGAACAACAGCTACGCCATGGGCGTCACCCGGGCCACGTCGCAGAAGTGGGGCGTGAAGACGATCTCGGACATCATGAAGATCCCGGTCAACCAGCGTACGTTCTGCGTCGACCACGAGACCTTCGGCCGCGACGACGGCTTCCTCGGCATGATCAAGGCGTACGGCATGACCTACGGCAAGGAGGTCCCGAGGGCGAACGTGCGCCGGGTGTCGGTGGGCGTGCTCTACAACTCCGTCGCCAGCGGCCAGTGCGCCGTCGGCATGGTGACCACGACCGACGGCCGCGTCCAGGCGCTCGACCTGGTGCTGCTCGAGGACGACAAGAAGTTCTTCCCCAGCTACAACGCCGCGGTGACCATGCGGCGCGAGCTGGCGGACGCGCACCCCGAGATCGCGAAGATCTTCGCGCCCATCAGCGCCAAGCTGACCGACGACGTGATGCGCGGCCTCAACGCCCAGGTGGACGTGGACGGCAAGGTGCCCGCCCTGGTGGCGCGCGACTGGCTGCGGGACGAGGGATTCGTCCGGTAAAGGCGTTAACCCTGCCCCTGCGCGGGCAGCCGCTGGACATGTCGCACACACCACCCGCCCAGAACCAGCCGTACCCGGGCCGTACGGAAGAGATGGCCCCTGAGCCGCGCGACGAGATGCGCGACTACGTGGGCCGTGACCTGCTGAACGGCAAGAAGGCGCTGATCACCGGCGGCGACTCGGGCATCGGCCGGGCGGTCGCCGTGGCCTTCGCCAAGGAGGGCGCCGACGTCGCGATCGCGTACCTCAGCGAGCACGAGGACGCCGCGCACACCCGCAAGCTGGTGGAGGCGACCGGGCGGCGCTGCGTGCTCCTGCCCGGCGACCTGGGCGACCGCGACCACTGCGCGTCCGTCGTCGAGCAGACCGTGGCCGAGCTGGGCGGCCTGGACGTCCTGGTGAACAACGTGGCCTACCAGGCGCCCGTCGACGGCCTGGAGGAGCTGACCGACGAGCAGTGGGAGCACACGTTCGCGGTCAACATCCACAGCTACTTCCGCGTCATGAAGGCCGCGCTCCCCCACCTGCGCGAGGGGAGCGCGATCATCAACACCTCCTCGATCAACGGCCTGCGCGGCAACAAGACGCTCATCGACTATTCCGCCACCAAGGGCGCCATCAACGCCTTCACCTACTCCATGGCCCAGAACCTGGTCGATCGCGGCATCCGGATCAACGCCGTGGCGCCGGGCCCGGTCTGGACGCCGCTGATCCCGGCGACCCTGCCGGAGGAGAAGGTCGGCTCGTTCGGCGGGCACGTCCCGATGGGCCGGCCCGCCGACCCGGACGAGATCGCCCCCTCGTACGTGTTCTTCGCCTCCGACCGGATGTCGTCGTACTACACGGGCGAGGTGCTGGCCCCGATCGGCGGCGAGACGCTGCCCGGTTAGCCCTGGTCAGTCGGCCATCGGCAGGTAGACCCTGCCGCCGCGCCTGGTGAACTCGGCCGCCTTCTCCGCCATGCCGGCCTCGATCGCCTCCTGCGTGTCCAGCCCGTGCTCGTCGGCGTAGCGCCGCACGTCGTGACTGATGCGCATGGAGCAGAACTTGGGGCCGCACATCGAGCAGAAGTGAGCGGTCTTGGCCGGCGCTGCGGGCAGGGTCTCGTCGTGGAAGGCCCGCGCGGTGTCGGGGTCGAGCGACAGGTCGAACTGGTCCTCCCAGCGGAACTCGAACCGCGCGTCCGACAGCGCGTCGTCCCACGCCTGAGCCCCGGGGTGGCCCTTGGCGAGGTCCGCGGCGTGGGCGGCGATCTTGTACGTGATCACGCCGGTCTTGACGTCGTCCTTGTTCGGCAGGCCGAGGTGCTCCTTGGGGGTGACGTAGCAGAGCATGGCCGTGCCGTACCAGCCGATCATGGCGGCGCCGATGCCCGAGGTGATGTGGTCGTATCCGGGGGCGACGTCCGTGACGAGCGGGCCGAGGGTGTAGAACGGCGCGTCGTCGCAGAGCTCGCGCTGCAGGTCGACGTTCTCCTTGATCTTGTGCATGGGCACGTGCCCCGGGCCTTCGATCATCACCTGGACGTCGTGCGCCCGCGCGATCGTGGTCAGCTCGCCGAGCGTGCGCAACTCGGCGAACTGGGCCTCGTCGTTGGCGTCCGCGATCGAGCCGGGGCGCAGCCCGTCACCGAGGGAGAACGACACGTCGTAGCGGGCCAGGAGCTCGCACATCTCGTCGAAGTGCTCGTACAGGAAGCTCTCGCGGTGGTGCGCCAGGCACCAGGCGGCCATGATCGAGCCCCCGCGCGAGACGATCCCGGTCTTGCGGCGGGCCGTGAGCGGCACGTACGCCAGCCGCACCCCCGCGTGCACGGTCACGTAGTCGACGCCCTGCTCGCACTGCTCGATCAGGGTGTCGCGGAAGACCTCCCACGACAGCGCCTCCGGGCGGCCCTTGACCTTCTCCAGCGCCTGGTAGATGGGCACGGTCCCGACCGGCACCGGCGAGTTGCGGATGATCCACTCGCGGGTCTCGTGGATGTCGGGTCCGGTGGACAGGTCCATGATCGTGTCGGCGCCCCACCGGGTGGCCCAGGTCATCTTCTCGACCTCCTCCTCGATGGAGGAGGTCACGGCGGAGTTGCCGATGTTGGCGTTGATCTTGACGAGGAAGTTGCGGCCGATGATCATCGGCTCGGTCTCGAGGTGGTTGACGTTGGCGGGGATGATGGCCCGGCCGGCGGCGACCTCCTGGCGTACGAACTCGGGGGTGACGCCCTCCCGCACGGCTACGAACTCCATCTCCCTGGTGACGATCCCCCGCCTGGCGCAGGCCACCTGGGTCACGGGCTCGCCCGCCGCGCGGCGCCCTGCGACCCACGGCTCGCGCAGGCGCGCCAGCCCGCGCCGCACGTCGGTCTCGACGTACGGGTCGGTGTACGGGCCTGAGGTGTCGTAGAGCGTCACCGACGAGCCGTCGGAGAGGTTGACCTGGCGCTTGGGGACGCGGAGGTCGCTTTCGTAGATCTTGGTAAAGGTGGGGACACGCGCGTCGGTCATCGCGCAAACTCCCTTCGCCGGCATTACCCGGAGCAGGTTCTGGCGGTCGGCGGCTCTCAGCCGTCCTCTCAGCCCGGTCCGCACCGGGCTCCCGCGTTGGACGGCGGTGATCCTACCCACGCCCATGTCAGGACGAAACATGACATCATCCGCAAAATGGAAGATCCCACGTCAACGACCGCGGCCACCGTCCACCGCGACCCCGGCACGCTCCTGCGCCTCGTCCACGCGGCCGGATTCGACACCGTCGAGCACGGCCTGAACACCGCCGGGCGCACGTGGCTGAGCGTCCTGGCGATCAAGCGCGAGGTTTGACGGCACTCTCCAGCGGTACCAACCCCATCAGGGGGACTATGAAAAAGATCGCCGCTGTCGCAGGACTCGTGCTGCTGGCCACCTTCGGCGCCCCCGCCGCCCACGGCGACGGGACGGACCAGCACGAGGTGAGCGAGGAGCAATACCGGACGCTGCTCGCCCAGTGCCGCTACGCCGACACGGGCAAGGCTCGTTGCCGCTCGACGGTCAAGGAGATCTTCCGCATCGGCGCCAGGGACGCCGATCTCGACTGCCGTACGTACGCCGGCGTGACCGTGTGCGGCACACTCCAGCTCAGCGAGGCCGAGCGCGCCTGCATCCGCGACTCCCAGGAGCACGGCATCTCGTTCCGCCGCGCCGAAGTGGAGTGCTACGCCTTCTCCTGAGGTGGCAGACGCCATGATCATTGTTGGGGTGGATGGCTCGCGCGCCGGGCTGGAGGCCGCCGGCTGGGCGGCCACCGAGGCGGCGCTGCGCCGCACAACGCTCACCGTGGCCCACGCCGTGCCGCGGTGGGTGAACGACGCGCTGTCCCACCGCTACGCCGAGGTCGCCCGGTGGATGCGCGACGAAGCCAACTCGGTGCTCGTCGCCGCCCACGACCGGGCGCTGCGCGAACGCCCCGCGATCATCGTCGAGACCACCCTGCTGCCCGGCGACCCCCGCTCCGCGCTGATCAAGGCCGCGGAACAGGCCGACCTGCTGGTCGTCGGCGGCCACGGCATCGGCGGCGTACGCGGGCTGCTGGTCGGATCCGTCGCCCACGGGGTCGCCGCCCACGCCCTTACGAACGTCGTCGTGGTCGGCGAGCGGCCCGCGGCGCCGCGCGGCGAGATCGTGGCCGGCACCGACGGCTCGCCTCACGGCCTGCGGGCACTCGACTTCGCCTTCACCGAAGCCGAGCTGCGCGAGGCGCGGCTGCGGGTCGTACAGGCGTGGGCGTGGCCGCGGCCCGGCGGCTTCGTCCCCGCCGACCCCGAGAACGAGCAGCACACCCTGCAGCAGCTGAAAGACCTGCTGGCCGAGCGCCAGGAGCGGCACCCGGACGTCGACGTGCTGCCCGAAGTCGTGCACGGCCACCCCGTCGAGGTGCTGAGGGAGGCGGCCGAGGGCGCCGACCTGCTCGTGGTCGGCTCACGCGGGCACGGGCAGCTCGCCGGCATGTTGCTCGGCTCGATCAGCCAGGCCCTGCTGCACCACACCCCCTGCCCCCTCGCCGTGGTGCGGGTCTGACCCCCGCCGTGGTGTGACCTTCGGCGTGGTGCGGGCCGGCCCCGGCCGTGGTGCGCTCCCGCTCCTTGGCGCGGTGCGGGCCTGAAAGTTACATCCGTCGCCGCAGGTCACCCGGGCGGGCGTGCGCGCCTGCTTCCCACCGCGGACCGGTGCTTCTTACCATCTGCGCAGGCGACGACGGGAGAGCAGACGATGCGCAGGATCAGCGCCGTGCTGGCGGCCATGCTGGCCGCGGCCGCCGCGGTGTTGTTCGCGACGACCACGCCCGCCGGCGCCGCGGCGACCAGGATCATGCCCCTGGGCGACTCGATCACGGGCTCCCCCGGCTGCTGGCGGGCGCTGCTCTGGAACAGGCTCCAGAACGCCGGCCACACGAACATCGACTTCGTCGGCACCCTCCCGCCCCAGGGTTGCGGTGTCGCCCACGACGGCGACAACGAGGGCCACGGCGGCTTCCTGGCCACCAACGTCGCCGCCCAGAACCAGCTGCCCGGCTGGCTCTCCGCGACCCGGCCCGACGTCGTGCTCATGCACTTCGGCACGAACGACGTGTGGAGCAACATCGCTCCGGCGACGATCCTGGGCGCGTTCACCACGCTGGTGAACCAGATGCGAGCGAGCAACCCCGCCATGAAGATCCTCGTCGCCAAGATCATCCCGATGAACCCGTCCAGCTGCGCGGACTGCGCCCAGCGGGCCGTGGCCTTCAACAACGCCATCCCCGCCTGGGCCGCCGCCACCACCACCGAGCAGTCGCCGATCACGGTCGTCGACCAGTGGACGGGGTTCAGCACCGCCACGGACACCTACGACGGGGTGCACCCCAACGCCGCAGGCGACCAGAAGATGGCCGACACGTGGTATCCGGCGCTGGTGGACGCCCTGGCCGGCGCCGACCCTGACCCCGACCCCGATCCCACCGACCCGCCTCCGGGTGACTGCGCGGCCTCGTACAGGAACGCCGGACAGTGGCAGGGCGGCTTCCAGGGCGAGGTCACCGTCACGAACACCGGCACGGCTCCCATGAACGGGTGGGAGGTGCGGTGGGCGTTCGCCGACGGGCAGCGGATCAACCAGATCTGGAACGGCACGCTGAGCGCCAGTGGCTCCGCGGTGATCGTGCGCGACGTCGGCTGGAACGGCACGCTCGCGCCCGGCGCCTCGGCCACGTTCGGCTTTCTGGCCTCGTGGAACGGCACCAACACCGCGCCCGTACCCACCTGCTCCTGACCGGCGGCGATCGAGGCCAGGCGAGGCTCCTCGTGGCGTACGCGGCCCGCGTGCCGGTGCTGGGGTTCTCCGTACCGCACCTGCTGTGGGGGCTCGGCGTGCCGTTCGGCGTGGCGGGACCCTCCGCAGCGGGGCTCGCGGCTCGCCGGTGTACTGGGGGGCTGCTCGTCGCAGGGCCGGTGGCCGGCGGCCTGCTCGCCCTCGGGCTGATCAGCCGATGGGGGCAGATCGTGCCCGCATGGGTGCCGTGGCTCGGCGGCCGGCGGGTGCCGACCGGCCTCGCCGCCGTCCCGGCCCTGGCAGTCGGGCTGCTCGTCGGCCAGTACGGGGCGATGATGACGAGTTGCCTGGCCTTCGGCTTCACCCGCACGTGCGCGCCCGAGGGTGGCGCCGAGGTTCTCGACGGCAGCTGGGCGTTCGCCGGGACGTACCCGGTCTTTCTGACGTGGGGGGTGTGCCTGCTCGGTGCCGCGGTCGGATACATCCACACCCGGCGCTCTCAGGGGGTGTCTCCGTGTTGCCTGCTGAGCGACAGACCGTGCTCGTCGGCGAAGGCCCTCCGGCACAGGCCGTGGCAGAAGCCGTACAAGGTGCCCTGGTGAACAAGGGTGAGAGGAGTGTCGAGATCCACGCTCATGCCGCAGATCGGGTCGATCAGCTTGTCGTCCACCTGGGGCGGCGCCTCACGCTCGGACGCGCCGTCGCGGTACGGGCGTGAGACGAGCTCGGTGAGATCCATGCTGTCCATGACCCTCCCTTGGATCCCGATGCCGCCCTCGGTGATGCCCTCGACGAGGATCACCGCGTGGGGTTCGCGTCGCACGCGTTCGGGATCGCGGCCGGCCTCCCGCTCGATCTCGGCCAGGATGGCGGTCGCGGTTTCCACCATGTGCTCGCACACCTCCTTGCGCCACGACGCCGGGACGGTGACGCGTACGAGATAGCGCGGCGGAGCCGCCGGATCCGCCGCCGGCCGCTGACCGAGAACCCAGGTGGCCGGCTCGTGCACGAGGACCTGCGTGATCAGACGTTGCGCATCGATGATCTCCATGGCGTGGCTGTCGTCCTCGACCATCAGCGTGTCGATGAGCCGGCGCCCCAGCTTCTGGCGTTCGTCCTCGCTCAGAGCTCCCCTGGGAACGTACACATCGATCAGCAGCATCGCGCTCACCCCACCCTTCGGAACAGACTTCTCCGCACGCCTCCACAATGCCCGGGAGGGGTATACGAAGGCATCCGACGGGAGGAGCGTCTCTTCCGTACTACGGAGGAAGTAGGCCGAGACTGGAACCGGTCAGGAAGCCTGCACCACGGGAGCGCCCTCACTGGCCTGCACCAGCACGAACCCCTGCCCGTTGAACGCCAGCTGCATGGCCTCGCCGCTCCCCCGGCCGATCAGCGCCCCCGCCTTCATCGACCTGTTCACCCCCACCTGCAGGCTGGTGCTCCAGCACACGGCGGACTGCCCATCGGCGAACGTCGGCATCTGCGCGGCATCGAGCAACACCGGCGTGCCGTGCGTCGTCACCGCCACCCAACCGGTGCCGGTGACCGTCGTGTTGAACAACCCGCCCGCCGCGACACCGGCGCCCTGGACGCGCTGGATGTCCCACGACAACTGCGGCTGGAAGGCCAGCAGGTTGCGCCCGTTGACCGTGAGCCCCTCGTTCTCCAGGAAGAACAGGTGGATGTCGTCGGCGTTGTCGGCGAGATAGAGCAGCCCTTCGCCGCGCACCCGCATCAGCGACGCACCCTCGCCCGTCATCGCCTTCTTGAACAGCTTGCCGAGGCCGCCCGAGCCTTCGTAGTCGAAATCCATCTTCCCCTGGAAGGCGACCATCGAGCCCTGCTTGGCCAGCACTTCGGGCAACTGCACCCGGAGCATCTTGCCGTTCTGGAGGGCGAAGCCAGGGGGCAGCGGCTGGGCGTCGAGGTTTCCGAAGATCGAGCTGCGCACGTTGTCTACCTTTCGAGAAGCTGTGCCCGCCAGCGTACGGAAAAACCCCCACAACCGCGTACGCGCCCGGCGCCCGCCACGGGTGCATGCTCCTTCACGCCGGCCCGTTCGCCCCTGAATGCCAGCCCGTTTTAGCTCATTCCTGAACGCCCGCCGCCAGATCCCGCACGACCTGGATCAACTCCGCCGGGTCGAACGGCTTGGTCAGGTAGGCGTCCACCCCGATGCCCAGCCCGCGCGCCCGATCATCGTCCTGCGCCCGCGCCGTGATCAGCACCACCTTGATGTGCCTGGTGGCCTCGTCGGTGCGCAGCTTCTCCGCCGTCGTCCATCCGTCCAGGCAGGGCATCATCACGTCGAGCGTGATGACGTCCGGCATGACCTCGAGCACGCGATCAAGGCAATCCTGCCCATCGGTCGCGGTCGTCACCTCGAACCCCTCCAGGTTCAGGTTGACCGCGATGAGCTGGCGGATGACCTCGTCATCGTCCACGACCAGTACTTTCCCAAGAACCTCGCCCACGGGCGCCAAGTTAACCTGTAGTGGGGTGGTCACGCCGGGTTTTTGCGGGATGTGTTCAAGGAGCGTTATCCGGTGCCGAGTGGTGTCGGGATGCTGATAGCCTTGTCACTCGTCAGCCCCCTTAGCTCAGGGGATAGAGCACCGGCCTCCGGAGCCGGGTGCGCAGGTTCGAATCCTGCAGGGGGCACTCGACCTTGACCAGCGGTTCCGACGGCTGACCAGGGCAAACATCGCAGGTGCGGGCGGGCCTCCAGTCTCACGGAGTCCCGCCCGTTCTCGTTGACGCTCGCTGGCTGTGGACCAGTTGTGGACCATGATCGAGCTTCCATCAATGCCTACAACGGGCGCGGCGGCTCTATGTCAACTGTGTTTCCTCAGATGCGCGTGAGACCAGCGCGGGTCAGCGGATCCCCGAATCGCCCGGGCATTGATCATCTTCGGAGCCTACGATCAGTGCGAGATTACCTGTGGCGTGCTGGATGGTGACGGACTCGTGGCAGTCGGCGTAGACCCGCGGGAATCCGCTCGACCGAGCCTAAGGTCCTGATCCTTGACCGTGACCTGTAGGCGCGCACCGAAACCCTAAGCCGGGTCTCGCGGGCTCTCAGGGTCTAGTGGCTGGGCGGTATCGGGAAGCCGTACCGCTCAGAATCTCCCGCACGGCACGCTCGCACGCGGAGTAGACAGGCTGGAAGTCGGCGTAGTGGAGCTTGACGCTGGCGAAGGGCGTCTCCCCGCACGGGACACCCTCGTTTGTCCCGTGCCACCCACAGCGCCCGCGCCTGCAGGTGCTCCCGGCCATCAGGACCTGCATGAATTGCGCCTCCCGCCGCCGCTGACCTGCAGTGCCGGGGCTTGGGCCGCACAGGCGGGTTCCGAGATCGCCGCCAACTCAGGTCGCTGGGTGAAGCTGACCAAGAAGTCCGCGCAGCTCGTCATCGGCCGGCTCGGCGGGCAGGTCCGGTGCGGCAGGACGCACTTCTCCACCGCGTCGCACACGTTGCGCCAGACGTGGAAACGATCCGTGACCTGCACGGCTCCGGCGCGGCGGTGTGTACGGCCTCGGCATAGGCATCACCGCGATCACGGCAGACGATCTTTGCGCCGGGATGCTGCTCGGGACGGCGGGTCTCGGATAGGACTACCACGCCCGTGGCGAGGTGCCACCCCGCTACGAGGCAGGCAGGACCGTCACCCGCGCCGCCACAGCAGGGTCGCGGCCTCGATCGCGGCCCGGTGATAGGGCGGCAGGTCGTCTCCGGTCCAGTAGACCTCGACCTGGGGGTCGCTCTCGTCCATCTGCGACGACTCGGCCTGCCCCTCCAACGCCACCTCCCAGGCGGGTACCCCTGGATCGACCTCCACGAGGTGGACCCGCCGCACCCCGCCGGGACCGTCGCGCCAGGCGCGGCGTACCGCCGCGACCCCCGCGTGCCCACTGAGTGCGTCCACCACGAGGTGGTCGGTGAGGTCGAACAGGTCGTCCTCCAGGTCGGCCAGCTCGTCGGGAACGCCGTCCGTCAGGTCGAGCCCGGCGGGAACGCGCGGTGGTCGCTCCGAGTCGGGGGAGAACGTGTGACCGGTCGCGGGCGTGGTCGTCGTGAGCGTGACCTCGTCGCCGCCCGTCGGCGCCCCTTCGAGGCCGAGCGCCGCGAACACCTCGCGCATGACCGCGCTCTCTTCGGCCGTCAGCGGGATCCCGGCCTCCACCGCGGCGATCGTCACCGTGTCGGGCAGGTAGGCCAGGTCGCCTTCGGCCAGCATGGTGCGGGTGCGGGTGATCAGCTCGTCGGGCAACCGGCCCGCCAGGCGGAGCAACATCCGGTGGATGCCGCTGTAGAGCCGCCATGCCCTGTCGTCCAGCTCAGCCCATTCGGCGCTCACGTCAGCTCTCCTCCATCACGATGATCTCATACGAGCTCGGAGCCTCCGGGATGACGCCTCGTTCGACCATGTCCGCCGCCAGCTCGCTCACCTCCGCGCGAAGCCTCGCGTCCAGCTCCGGATCGTTCACCCGGTGCATACGCGAACGCGGCGGGAAGACGGCCTCCTGGTCCTCGGCGAAGGAGGAGAAGATCGAGATGTCCTTGGCCTGCTGCCCGACGAGCTGATAGGCGACGAGGACCTTACGGTCGCCGGCCGGGTTCTCGACCATGAATCTGATCGCCACCTCCAGCAGCTTGCTCACGCTGAGGAACTCGCGGGCCGTCCCGTGCGGGTACAGCTTGGAGCCGTAGATGGGCGAGTGCACCGGAGTCATCCAGTCCCCCCGGTACGCCTGCACCGGGTGCTCGGGCGAGCCGACCCCCGGTAGCTGGGCCATCGCGTCGTGCACCATGTCGGCGTGCCAGCGCATCTCGTCCCAGAGTTTCGGGGTGACACTGCCGAGTTTCTCCTGGAGCGCGTTCCATGCATCTTTCTGCTCCCTGCGGGCCTCCCTGAGGTCCTGGCCGGCCTGCTTGACATCCTCCTTGCGGCTTTCCTCCCTGGCTTCGGCCATCCGATCCTTGGCCTCGTCGATACGGCGCCCCGCATCGACGTAGGCGTCGGCCAGCGAGTTCAGCGGTGACCTGGAGTTCAGGTGACCATCGCCCACGTGCAGGAGCGGGCGCAGGGCCAGGGGCAGCGGCAGCGCTTTGGCGCCCGCGGCGAGGTTGTCCAGATAGTTGCCGACGAGCTGGTTGACCTTGCCCACCATCTGGTTCCGGACCAGCGGCTCCGACAGGCCGTTGGTCCAGAGCTGGGTGCGCGTCACGTTGTTGATCAGGTAGTGGCTGTGCCTGGTGTACACGGTCAGCGCCATCACGTGCGCGGGCGACAGCCGGTCGCCCAAAGCCCTCACCGCCGCCGGATCGGCCGCGTCGATGCCCGAGCGGTCCAGCCAGGCCGCGAGGTCCGGATCGGTGACCCGGCCGCTTTCGAGCTGGGGCCAGAGGCGGTCGACGGTTTCGCCCACCTTCGGATGTTGCGTCTCGGAGAAACCGGCGCTGTCTCTGGCGTTCACGAAATATCTGGACTCGTGCGGGAACATGCCGTCGGGCAGGACCTCTCGCCGCAACGTGGCGAGGTCCACACCCGGCAGGCTCCGGTAGAAGTCCACCGCGCTGGGCCGGGAGCCGGGCTCAAGCCGCATGCTGCCCACGTCCGCGATCTGCGCGCCTCTGGCGACCTCGAACAACGAGTGGTTCCGGCCCGGCAACATCCACCCCATGAGCGCGCCGAGGAAACGCTCGGTCGTCCCGGGCCCGAGGTCGAGGAACTTGACCGCGGTGAGCATTTTGGCGGTGGTGCCGGATATGCCGTCGACTACCGGGAAACCTTCGCTGGAGATCTGCCTCGCCCACCGGCCGCCGGTGGTGTCGTGTATGGTCACGCCCTCACGCCAGGTAAGGGGCGTGCCGGGGTCGAGCGGCCTGCTGAGGTGCTCCTCCACGAACGCCGACTCGAACCTGCCCAGCGGTGCCCCCACCCGTTCGTAGTGGCCGGGCGTCGTGTTGAGGCCGAGCTCCTGGATCTCCGCCTCCGAGCGGTCACGGCGGCTGTACTGGCTTGAGATCATCTCCGCTACGTCCCTGGCCCCGCGTTCCGCGAGCATGCCCACGTTGCCCGTGCCGAACGGGTCGCGGGCGAAGGTGTGCCTGCCGGGCCTGAAGCTGGTCTCCAGCCGGCCGAGCGCCGGCCGGTGCCACCGCTCGTCGAGCTGGTGCTGTGATCGCCGCACCTCGCCGACGTCGAGGCCGACCTCGCCGGCCCGATCCCAGGCGCGCGCGTCCATGAGGTCGAGCAGGGCCTTGCCGAAGATGTTCGGGTTGGCGCGATTGTAGTAGGCGCCGTTGTAGAAGGCCGTCACCAGCTCGCGCAAATTTCCGTGCGCGAGCAGGTCGTCGACGGTCACCCCGGAGCGCGTGCCCACCTGGCCGGCGCAGGAGGGGTCGTCCTTGAAGAAGACGCCGTCCACGCGGCGGGCGAAGGCCGCGGGGCTTTCGCCGGGCTGTCTCGGGGTGAGGCTCATGAGGACGTCCCGCAGCTTGCCGAGCGCGGCGCGGGCGGCGTCCACGGTCTGCGGGTCGTTGAAGTAGTACGCACCCAGGCGCTGCTCGAACCCCGTGGCGTCGTGTGACCAGCGGGGATCGTTGAGGAAACGCTCGAAGCCGAACGGGACCCGTGGCGGGGTGCCGCCTCGCGCATCGGCTCTGCCCGGGGCGGGCCCGGCCGAGGTGTCGCTGGGACGGAACGGCGGCACGGGCGTGCCGTCGCCCGCCAGGCCGGGCGCGCGGGCCGCAGGGGGCGTCGGCGTGGTGCCGTCGGGATCGGGGACGGAATCGGGGGCATGGTTGAGCAGCCGTTCGATCCTCCCCGTGGGAGGTGTCTCGCCTGGCATTCCCCGCTCCGAACGTGCGGAGGCGGTCGGCTCCGCGCCGTCGCCACGCCCGGCCGCGTCGGGGCTCCCGCTCCCGGGGCCACGTTCGGCCTGCTGCGCCGCGCCGCCAGGAGTGCGGTCATTCGCCTGTCGCGGCGCGTCACCGGCTGTCCGCTCCGGCACCTGATGCGGGGTGCCTCCGGTTTCTCGTTCCGGCGGCTGGTGCGGCGCGGCGGCGGAAGGGCGCTCCGGGGGCCGGTGCGGCGTGGTGCCGTGGGATTGCCGGTCGCCCGGCTGGCGGGAGGCGCCGTCGGGCTTGTGGTCCGGCGTGCCGTGGCCCGTAAGAGGTGTGCTCTGATCGGGTGTCCTGGAACGTAGAGCCTCCGGGGTGCGCACTGCCGCCGGGCCCTGCTCGGACACGGTGTGCGGCCGGGTCTCTCCCTGTGCGCTGAGCGGCTGCCGTTCCGGCGGGCCGGTCGGGTCGGCGCTCTGGCGGGCGGGCCCGGTGTCGGTCGCATGGCTCAGAGTCGTACCGTCGCGGTCCCGGAACGGAGCCTGATCGGAGCCGTTCCCACGAGGGCCGGCGTCGGGACGCGAGCCGGGGTCGGGGTGAGGACCCAGGTCGGGAAGGGAGCCGCCGTACGGATTCGGCGTGCTGTCGCTGCGGTGCGGAAGCGGCGCGCTCAAGTGCTGGCCGTCCGCACCAAGCGCGCTGGAAGTGACTCCCTTGGCCAGCAGGTCCCAGTCGAAGTTTCCCTGCGCCAGCATGGTCCCGGCCGTCGTGAGGCCGCCGGTCACCGCGTACTGCGCGGCCTGCCCGTACAACGAGGAGCTGGCCGCTGACAGCAGCCGCTCGGCCGCGCCCATCTCCGCCCTGGTCAGCCCGGCGCGCAGGGCGGGCGTGGCCAGCCGGGAGAGCCCGCCGCTCAACAACCCCATGAGTCCGCCCATGGCGCCGCCGCTGAGCGCGGAGATCCCGATCTGGGTCAGGTCGAGCTCATCCCTGCGGCCCTTTGCCATCTGCAGGAGCTGGACGCCGGCGTCCATGCCCGCGACGATCCCCGCGAAGATCGCGATGTTGAGCACGGTCCTCTGGGCGATCTGCGCGACGGTCATGCGGGCGAGTTGCACACGTGCCGGGATGAGCGCCAGGCTCGCCCCGCCGCTGGCCACGGCCATCGTCAGCAGGTACGAGAGCTGCAGGATCAGCAGCCAGACGGTGACCTCGATCATGTACTTGGCGTACTGAATCTGCATGCCCACGCCGTTGAGCGCGACGGCGGCGTTGATCAGCCGGTTGACCGTGTCGGCCACCTGCCCGCCCACCGTCTCGCTGACGTGCTCGGCGAAGGCCAGGTGCGCATCGCCGTCCCAGTCCGAGCCGATCTTGTCCGCGCTCCACGGCTGATCGGCGGCGCTGCCCTTGACAACCGCGTGCGCGGCGGTCACGCACGCGTCGGCGAGCCGGAAACAGCCGCTCTCGTCACCCTCCGGCCAGTCCATGCCGACGACCCAGCCGACGTACGGCTTGGCCCAGTCGGGCACGAGGAATCCGTCGAAGCTCATGGGTTACCGGTTCGCGGACGGTCGGCGGCCTCGTAGTTTCCGGCGTTGGTGTGCAGGCCGCCGGCCAGGCCGTCGAACTCGTCGATGCAGCCCTTCAACGCCGTGAAGATGTTCCGCTCCATCTCAGGCAACTTCTTGGCCAGCTCGGCGCCGTACTCGTCATTGCCGAGCGTGTTCCTGTCGCGGTCGAAGGCGGCCCGCAGGTCGTCGCGTGCTTTCGCGAGGCTTTCCCGCTGGGCGGTGAAGACCTGGCTCTGCAGGCGCAGCGACTCCGAGCGGACGGAGTAGCCCGTCTCGGGTCGGGCGTCGCGGTTGGTCATGCGTCCGGATCCACACGTGGGGGCAGGAAAGCGTCGAGTGTGACGTTCTCTCCGAAGACTTGCTCGTAGGGGAGTTCCGCCGGCATCAGCGGTTCCATCAGCCGCCTGCGCTGCTCGGTGACCGTGGCCGTGGCGCGGTTGATCTGCTCCATGAGAGCGCCGGCCAACTCGGAGGCGGACAGTTTGCGGTAGACGCGCGGGTTCAGCTCGATACCGCGGACCTGCCCCTGCGGTCCCACTGTCACGCTGATCATCCCGTCGGGCGACGCCCTCGTGGACTCGATCGCGTTGATTGCCCCGTACGCGTCGCGTAAACGCTCGACCTGCTGGTTGACCTGGTCTGCGAGTTCCTTGACCGTTGCTTGGAACGCGTCCATCACAAAAAGCTCCTCCCACCCTCTAAGGAGAATCAACGCCACATTGATTTTCAGTTCACCTGAAGCGTTGAAGATTGATTCGACACTCGCGTCAGCTGACATTCGCTGGAGACACAAGCCCGTGGATTCTTTTCCTGCTCGTAGTGGCAGCGTGTGGCTGGCAGGTCGGTGCGGGCAGTGACTCCCGGCGGATGGCCTACTTCTGCACGAGGTGCGCGGTCACCCGATCGCTTCTCCGGCATTGTTCGAGCAGATCGGCACGCTTTCAGTACGGCGATGAAGGGCTGGGCTGACGGCGGTCATGCAAGCCTTTCTGAACCAATTGATGTGGACTGATCACGCGCTGTCGGGGGCGTTCAGTCCGCGTGAAGATTCTGGAGACGCAGCAGATCGAAACCGGCGCGTCCATAGCCCCACCGACAGCGTCTGAGCCACCGCGACCGGGCCCTTGCCCAGCACCGCGATCGGCTCGTCGTGCCTACGTGGCGCGCCCGGTCGATGCGCCGGCGTACGATCTGCGGTTGCTCGTCGCGTTCGCTCACTGCCGGTTCCTGTCTGTTCATTCGCGGTCGCGCCATACATACGACCGCGGTCCCCACCGCTATGTGACACCCATGGTTGGTGACGCAGGTCACAAAGCCGCGCTGTCACATGAATCGGGTCACCGGCCGGCCGGCCTCGGAGACCTACTGGCCCGGATCGAGCGACACGAACTTGAGAGGTACGTTGCGCGCCTCAGAAATCACTGGTGGGCCGGGCGATCATCCAGGCGGTGATTTCCTCCGCCGGGCTGGCTGCAGCGGAGGGTCATCCAGAAGGCGACGGCTTGGATCAAGCCCGCGAGGAAGGACTCCGCGACGAGGAGTCTGTGATCCACAGCGGCGGTGAACAGACCGGTGAACGACGTCAGCAGCATGGACGTGGGGAATGCGGCGTAAAAGCTCAGGGGCCAGAAATCGGGGTGATCGCCGCCGACCCATGGTTCAGTGGGTCTGTCAGGCATGGTGAGCAGACTGAGCAGGGTGAGCGTCACGACGATGGCCAGATAGGACACGGTCACTCTCGTCAGAAATCTGCTTGGCCAGTCGTAGGGCGGCACGCCGCCTGCCGGCAGTGGTCGTGACGCCTTGCCGCGAACGATCCGCCAGATCAGCAGGGCTTGAACGAGCCCCGTGACGGTCAGCAATCCGGCATATGCGTGGACCCTGTCCCCTCCGAACAACCCGTCTGGAACCAGCGAATCCAGACCCGCTGACCAGGCCCACTTCATCGCGAGACTCAGGGGGAAGCTCGCCAGGAAGGACCACGCGAGCTCCATTCCTCCTTTGTGGCCGCCGTGCCTGGCGTAGTCGAACAGGGCTGCCACCACGAAGACGATCCATGCCGCGGCAAAGAGCGTCGCATATTTTCTGCGGATCAAGCCGTCCCCTTGGTTTTCGTCTGTCGCTTCTTCCATGCTGTCGGGGCGTTACCGGCGGCCTTCCGGCCTCGTCCTCATCATCGTGACGGGGTCCCCGACGCGTCGATCGGGGACCCCGGTTCGTACGGGATGTAGCGTGCGGCTATCCCTCGGGATTCATCTCTATGCCACCTTGGTAGTACACCGCTTGATAATAGATCCAGGCCCACCCCACACATTGACCATAGTTGGTCGTGGGGTAATTCTTGTAGTAGTTGCACGTGCCGTTCTTCATGATGTTGTAGAAGACGGCGTCGACAGCGTATTTCTTGGGCTTGAGAAAGTTGCTGAACTTGTGTGAGTAGATGATGCCGCATCCGTAGTCGTGGCTGTCGCAGGCGGCGGCGAAAGAAATCCCCGCAGGGTTTTCCTTCGCTATTTTCGGGATGTATGGGTTGGTGCAGTGGTCCCACGGGACGCCGACGACCGACCAGTTGCCGGGTGTCTTTGTCCATTTGGGCGAGATCTTGGTGTTGCCCTGTTCCTCGGGTTCGTTGTCCATGTAGACCGGGTCGACCCAGCAGCCGGCTCTCTTGCCCAGCATGAAATCCGAGGCATAGCAGGGTGTGGTGGCTCTGACCGTGGGAGCAGGCTCGGCTTTGGTCAAGCGACCCGGGCCGTCGTACGAGAGATTCCAGGTGCCGTCACCAGGGGTGGTCAGCTGGGTGATGTTGCCCCCGGCATCGTAGGTATAACTGCTCTTCAGCGGCTCGGCCGCTACGCTCGCGGCGCCCGTCCCGTAGTCGCGCAGCGCTCGACAATGCCCTGATGGAATCACAGATCGGCCTCTACAAGACCGAGCTGATCAAGCCCCGAGGACCCTGGCGCAGCCTGGCCGACCTCGAACTGGCCACCGCCGAATGGGCCGACTGGTTCAACACCACCCGCCTGCACTCAGCGATCGGGCACCTGCCACCAGAGGAGTTCGACGCTCTCCACTACGCTCAACACCACCCCAACGAACCCGCCGGAATCAACCGTTGAGGTCTCCATCAAAGTCGGGGCGCTTCAAACTCCCCCCGATCGTTCGGACATGCAGGCTCAACATCATCGTTCATAACAGACACTGATGCCCCAAGGAGCTAGCGGAGGGTCAGGCCGCCGTCCACCTTGAGCACGGTGCCCGTCGTCCATGACGCCTGGTCGGAGGCGAGATACACGGCGGCGTTCGCGACCTCCTCCATGCGGCCGATGCGGCCCATGGGGTAGGCGCTCTCCACGTAGCGTTCGTACGCTGTGCGCTGCCCGGAGGTCATCCGGCCGAGGAACTCGCGGTCGAAGGTAGGAGTCGCAATCGAGCCGGGAGCGATGGCGTTGACCCGTACCCCGAGAGGGCCCAGCTCGTTGGCGAGGGCGCGGGTGAGAGACTCGATGGCCCCTCTGGTGGCCGAATAGAGCGAGGAGGGGCGTCCTGCGACCATTGTGGCGGCCCAGTAGCTGGACATGTTGATGACCGTCCCCCGTGCCGCGGTGAGCGAGGGCAACAGGAGCTGGGTGAGGTGGAAGGGCGCCAGCAGGTTGACGCGCACCATGGCCTCCGCGTCGTCCAGCGTGAGGTCGGCCAGCGGTTTGAGGCGCGCCAGGCCGGCGTTGTTGACGAGGACGTCGACGCCGGCGTCGAGCCGGGCGACCGCGTCGGTCAGGGCCTGCAGGTCGGTCAGGTCCACGGCGAGGGTCCGCACCACCCTGCCGTTGGCCCGCAGCGCATCGGCCGTCTCGGCCAGCTTGTCCTGGTCGCGGGCGAGCAGCACGAGACTCGCGCCCTCGGCGGCGAACGACTCGGCGATCACGCGCCCCAGCCCTTCGCTGCCCCCCGTGATCAGTGCCGTACGCCCGGCAAGATGTTCCATGGTTCGCGCCCCTACTCCTGTAAACGGAAACCCCTTCTCCGTTAATGGCGAGCCTACATTAACAGGAGAGGGGGTATCCGTTTTGGGTAGGCTGCTGGTGTGCAGGACGAGAAAACCCGTACGCGCAGCGACGCTGTACGCAACCGCGAACTCCTGATCAGGGTCGCCCGGGAGGCCGTGGCGGAGGTCGGCCTGGCGGTGTCCGTGAACGAGATCGTGCGGCGCGCCAGGCTGGGACAGGCGACGTTCTACCGACGCTTCGCCTCCCGCGAGGAACTGCTGTCCGCCGTGCTCGACGATGTGCTCGCCTCAGTCGAGGCAAGCCTTCAGGAGGCCACCGAGAAGGATCCCGCGGCAGGGCTCCAAGAGGCGCTGCGCGTCCTCGTGGAGCACCAGTCCCGGCACCGGGGCCTTTACGACCTGCTCACCGGCGATTCGGCAGCGGCCGGAGGAACCTTCGCCGAGCAGCGGGCCCGGATCCGCGACCTCGTCCGCCGTATCGGCGAACGGGCCCAGGAAGCGGGAGCCATGCATCCCAATGCGCGATGGCAGGACCTGCCGTTCCTCGCCGGCTCGCTCGCGGCGGCGTCCTCATCCTGCCTCGGCATCGACGCCGACCCGGGACTGGCAGGCCGCATGCTCGGCACGGTGCTAGCCGGCCTCCGCGCAGGAGCCACCGCATCGACCGACCACTCGGACGAAGTCCCGACTGCACCCGCCCCCTATGCCGCGACGCCTCCGCCCCGAGACGACTGGCTCCAAGATCAGCCGTTAAGTTGACACTCCGGGCAGGGGGTGGGTGTATCCCATCGATGAGGAGATTGCTCTGGCCGCGTCCATCAGAGGACCTGTTGCGTCCTTCATGCGGCTTTCGTCGAACCAGGTCGACGGTCCGGAGACGCTCAGTGCTGCTACCTCCGACATGGAGATGGGGATGGGTGCGGCGACTGTGTGGACCCCTCGCATGGTCTCTTCAAACGCCCAGGCGTACCCGCGGCGGCGTGTTTCCTCGATCTGAGCGAGAAGTCCGTTCAAGGTTGGAGGGGTTACGTGGGTGAATGCCGCGTCTCCCACGTCCAGCGTGAACTGAATGAGTTCTTCGCGTGACAGGCTTGCCAGTAGGACCCGGCCGGCCGCGCCGGCCCACAGCGGGTACGGTCTGCCGACCTCGGCCTTCGCCTTGAGCCCGGACCGCGACTCGACCTGCTCCACGTAGACTCGGGAATGCCCTACGCGCACCGCGAGAGCTATGGTCTCGTCAAGATCATCTCGCAGTCGCATCATGTGCGGTAGGGCCTGGGAGCGGACGTCGATTCGGTCCAGGTACGACATGCCCAGGGTCAGGGTCTTCGGGCCGAGGCCATATCTGCGTGAGGCGGAATCCTGCCGGACGAGACCGCTCTGCTCCAGCGCCTGCAGCAGTCGCTGTACGGTGCTCTTCGGCAGGTCAAGGAGAACGCCGATTTCGCGGGCGCTGGCGTCACGGCCGACCTCGGCGAGGGCGGACAGGATATCCGCAGCTTTGCGGACGGATTCGTTCATGTTACTCCCTCGCGGCAGGCTGCTGTGATTATGGCACCCCAGGCTTTGCGGGAGGACCACCGGAGTCGTACCGGTACAGACCGGGGCAACGGCCGACTTCGCGCAGACTTGCTGCCGTACTCGGCGTCGTTCGGGCGCCCCGATCACTTCCCCGCCCCGAGGGTGATGCCCTCGATGATTCGGCGCCACAACCACAGGTAAAGAGCCAGCATGGGCAGGACGAGAATGCATACGCCGGCGAACAGCCCGCCGTAGTCGGCGCCCGAGAACTGCATGCTCGACAAGAAGTTGAGCAGCGCCAAGGAAACCGTGTACTTGTCCACGGTCTGCAGAAAGACAATGCCGAGCAGTGTCTCGTTCCACATCGAGATGATGTTCAGGATCAAGACGGTTATAAGGCCCGAGCGAGCCAGGGGAAGCATGACTTGCCAGAAGGACCTGAACGGAGAGGCCCCGTCGATCGCGGCTGCCTCCTCGATCTCACGCGGCAGAGTGCGCATGAATCCGGTCAGCAGGAACACGGTGAAAGGCACGTGCGTCGCGGTGTAGATGATGAAGAGACCCAGGAGGCTGTTGACCAGGTCGACTCTCGACATCATCTCGAACAGCGGGATGACGGTCACCTGTGCCGGGATGCCGAGCCCGAGCGCGAAGAACACACTGAGCGGCCCGGCGGAGCGGGTGCGGATGCGGCTGAGCACGTATGCGGCGGGGGCGGAGACCGCCAGGGTACAGACAGAAGCTCCAAGCGCGAGCCCGGCCGTGTTGAGTGTGGCACGGGCAAAGCCGCTCTCATTCCACGCGTTCTTCCAGTTGGTCAGGTGGAGCGAGCTCGGAAACCCCCAGGGCGCCCTGAAGATGTCAGTGGTGGTCTTGAACGATGACAGGATCAAGAACGCGAAAACCAGCAGGTTGAAGGTGACGAAGGCCCAGACCAGGACGCGGCCGAGGGCGCGGAGTGGGTCGGCCCTCGCCGTTTGGACTTGCGGGGATCTTCCACGGGAAGGACGTCGGTCACGGCCCTCGCGTACAACGGCGGGATCGCTACGCGGCTGCAACACCCCGGCCTGCGCACCTGGGTTCTCAGAATTCAATGGGATCCCTCCGGAGCAGGCGCCTCAGGACGACGATCAGGACGGTGAACAGCACCAGCATGAGGATGGCTGACGCTGATGCGTAACCGAAGAGGTACGACGGGCTCCTCCCGCCGAACGACTCGCCGTAGACGAAGAGCGCCGAGTTCCACACGGCCGGCGGTGGCAGATCATTGGTCGTTCCGCCGAAGGCGTAGATGAATTCGAAGATCTTCAGCGAACTGATCGTCCAGAAGATGGCGGCAACCGATATCACGTCCCACGACAGCGGCAACGTGACGAATCGTAGCCGCTGATATGCGTTCGCCCCGGCCAGCAGCGCGTCCTCGTAGAAGTACCGCGGAATACGGTCAACGGCCGCCAGGATGATCGTGACGTAGAGACCGGTAGAGATCCAGACCGTGCCGATGAGGATCATCAGGAAGAGATTGTCGGAGTTCAGCCAGGGGATCGGCTCCGCCCCGAACACCTTGGACAGGATGGTGTTGACCGTACCGTTGTGCTCGAAGATGAACCCCCACACGATCGACAGGACGATGGCGGACACGATGTGGGGAAAGAAGAGCACTGAACGGATGAACGACCGCCCACGCATCTCGCGAACGATCATGGTCAGGACGAAGCTGATGGCGAAGATGGCAGCGCCGGCTCCGACCAGGATGATGAGGGTGTTGACCAGCGCAGTGCGGAAGGTGGGGTCGCCAAAAAGCGCGGAATAGTTGTCGAGGCCGTTCCACCGCATCTCGCTCACGCCGTCCCACCTGTGAAAGCTGATCCACAGCGCGGCGAGGGTCGGCCCGATGACGAAGGCCAGGTACAACACGAGCGCGGGAACGACGAAGGGCAGGTACAACCGTCGGCGCGACCGGTCGAAGGCCCCCGTGCTCCGGGGTGAGCCACGCCAGAGGCGCGGCTCACCTGCAGGAGGTGTCGCGAGCGTCATGAGTGGTGTCCCGCCCAGAAGTCGCGCTGACCGGTGGTGATCTGGGCGATGAACTCGTCCGGTGTGACTTTGCCGGTCATGAGCTTGAGATTAAGCGGCTGGAAGACCTTCTTGTCGAAGTCCGAGAAGTCTCCGAGAACTCCGTCAGTGATCTTGCTCAGGTTCTTTTCCTGCAGAAGGGCGTTGACGTCCGCCAACTGCTTGGGCACCTCGACATCCGATCGGGGGGTGAGGTTGTTCGCCTCGCTGGAGATCTTGGACAGCCGTTCCTTGTGGAGAAAGTGGGCGATGAACTTCTGCGCTTCCTCGGCGTGGCCCGCCGACTTCGGGATAGCGAAACCGATGACGCTCGCCGGCAATGAGTCGTCATTTCCGAGCATCGGGAAGTTGAACGACCGGTACTCGAAACCGGGGGCCGCCAGCGTCTCGGTCTCGGTCGGAGCCCAGCTACCCATGTAGAGGAAGTCCGCCTGATTCTGCGCCCACTTCGTCTGGATGGCGGGGAACTTACTGCTGTCGTACCCCGGTATGAAGTAACCCTGCTTCGCGAGGTCGGCGATGGCGGCGAGCGCGTTGCGGACGTCGGCGTTGTCCCAGCCGCTTGCCTGCTTGTCCGACACGAGCTTGTAGAAGCCACCTGTGCCGAGCGTTCGGGCCAGTGCCGTCGCCGTCCAGAACTCCGCGTACCCGGCGATGTCCCCGTCAAGGGCGATCGGGTTGCGGCCGGACGCCTTTGACTTGGCCAGGACGTCCGTGAATTCCTGCCACGTCTTCGGCGGGTTGCTCGCAACGTCGGGCAAGGTCTTGGCGTTGTACCAGATGGAGTATCCGATCACCTCGTACGGGATCAGGAACTGGGCGCCGTTGGCCGCGGTCGTGAACTGGTCGTATTTTTTCGGGATCACCTGGCGGACGGTCTTGCTTTCGCCAGGTATCTCCATCTTGTGTACGTCACTCAGGTCCTTGAACTGATCATTCTTCACGATCGCGTTGCTGACCGTGAAGTACTGCTGATCGATGAGGTCGGGGACGTTGTCGGTGCGCAGCGCCGCCAGGAGTTTCGTGACGTTGTCGCGCCCCTGCCACTCCACCTTGACCTTGATGCCGGACTCTTTCTCGAAGTCCGCGAGCGCCTTCGCCAGAACTTTGGCCTGCGGCTCTTTCTCCTGCCACATCGACCAATAGGTGAATTCCTGAGCGGAGTCGCCCCCCGAGTCGTCGGCGGAACAGGCTGAACCGAACAGTCCAAGTGTGACGGTGAGCATGAGGGCGGCAGCCTTGTTGCGGCGGCGCCGGTATCGCATCTGCATGGGCGCATCCCTTCAACGCGTCCCATTCAGCGGGACAGCGGACCGTTTCCCGAGGGTGTCGAAGCTAGGCAGTGCTTGCGGTGCGTGTCAACGGCCCCACCCAAGATGCCTGCAGAACGCAACCTTCTGTTCGCATCGCCGTCATTGATGGCAGCCCACGGCTCATGATTGACTCGATCTCCGTGCCGCCTATAATGGGCCACCGTCCCATAAACCGGGACAAAGCAAATGAGGATCGAGGGTATCTCGTGGTGGAGTCTGGACCGCGACCGTCGGCCGGAATCGTTCCTTCTACAGCACATGAGAGCGCCGTGCCCGCTCACGACCTCGCCGGCCACACAGTCCTTGTCACTGGGGCGTCCGGCCCCGGAATCGGCTCCGGGGTGTGTGACGCGCTCCATGCAGCAGGGGCGCGCCTCGTCATCAACGACTTGGCCGATGAGCACGTACGGAGAACGGTGCGTCGCTACCCCGGCGCGGTGGGTGTGGTCGGGGACGTTTCGCGGCCGGATGACGTGGCGCGGATATTCGAGGAGGCGATTGACAGCGCCGGGCCCCTGACCGGACTCGTCAACAATGCCGGCGTCGGGCTCATCGCACCGATGCTCGACGCGACCCAAGCCGAGTTCGACCGCATCGTCGACATCGACTTCCGGGGTGTCTGGCTGATGAGCCAGGCCTTTGCCCGGTCAGCGGTGGCGCACGGTCGGCCGGGCGCCATCGTCAATGTCTCGTCGGTCCACGCCGAGAAGACGATCGGCCAGTACGCCATCTACGCCAGCGCCAAGGCCGCGGTGGAGGGGCTGACCCGCGCCTGCGCCGTCGAATTCGGATCGATCGGCGTGCGTTGCAACGCCATAGCGCCGGGATATGTCCCGATCAACCAGGACCTGGTACCGCCCGGCCATCCCGCGCACGACGCCTCCTGGATCGCCGCGCACACCAACAGCGAGCAGGTGCTCCAGAGGACGATCGAGCCGATCGACTGTGGCTGGGCAGTGCGGTTTCTTCTGTCGGAGCAGAGCCGGTGCGTCACGGGCCAGGTGATCACCATTGATGCCGGGCTCACCGCCCGGCTCTACAACGGAGAGATGAGCGCTCGCATCTATGCCGATCGAAAACGGCAGGCGGCGCTACGTGCGGAAGGCCCGGACGCGCGATGAACAATCCCATGCAGATTTCACGGATCCGCGCGACCGAGGTCGTCGTGCCCGCGCATCCCGGAGTCATCGAGTCACCATCGCTCCACCGCCCGCTGCACAACAAGCCGTGGAAGGGTGCCGCGAGCTGGTCCGTCCAGTTCGACGAGATGCCCAAGGTCATCCTCGAACTCGAGCTGCGGGACGGGACGGTGGGCCTCGGCGAGCTGTACCGCGCGCACGACTGGGAGTCCGTGGACGCACTGGCCACCGCGCTGGTGGGTCTGGATCTGCGGTCAGTGAGCATGCAGGACGTGCCGCTCCCTCGCGTCCACGAATTCGACGGCTTCGAGATGGCCGTCTGGGATGCGTTCGCGCGATCCCTCGGCCTGAGGGTTGTCGACCTGCTCGGCGGACCGCTGCGCGACCGGGTCGCGGTGAGCGCGTGGTCGAGCCACCGCACAGTGGATGACGTCGGCGATCTGGTCCGCTCCTTCGCGTCCGCGGGCTTCACGACCGTCAAGTTCAAATGCTCGCTCGAGGACGACGTCGTGGCGTGGTGCAGAGCCATCGCCGAGCGGGCACCCACCATGTCAGTCGTACTCGATCCCAACGGCCGCTTCGAACACCTCGCCGAAGCGCGCGCCATCGGGCTGGCGCTGGCCGAGATAGGCAATGTCGCCTGCCTTGAGGATCCGATCCCGCATTGGATGCTCGATGAGTGGTCACGATTGCGATCCGTCGTCCCGATACCGCTGGCACGCCACATATCGCTCGCCTATCCGCAGTTTTCCGACCGCGGCAGTGAAGCCGTCGCCGTACTCCGGCACGGCACCGCGGACATGTTCAACATCACCGCGGGGTTGAGCGATTTCCGTCGCCTCGACCATGCCGTGGACCTGTTCAACATGCCGACCTGGCATGGATCGCAGGTCGACCTCGGTATCGCGGAAGCCGCCTATCTCCACTCCTGCGCCGCCGCACGAACATGCGTGCAGCCCAGCGACATCTTCGGACGCCTGATCCGGTCCCACGACCTTCTCCGCCAACCACTACGGATCGAGCCCCCTTACGCGTTTCTTCCAGACGGAATCGGTCTCGGCGTCCAGCTCGACGAGCAGGCCCGCGTCGAGTTCCGGACAGCCGAGAAGGAGTACCTGCCGCAGTGAGCCCAGAGAATCCATTCCCAGCAGATCCGGATCGCGCCGCGATCTGGACGATGCTCGTCGACCGCGACATCAGCGCGTACGTCCGCAACGAGTGGGCCATGGTCGAGGCCGACTATGTCAGCTCGTCGGAATTCGTGTCCATCGATGCCAGAAGGACGTCGAACCCCGATTCTTGGAGAGTCGGGCAGAATCTCGCGGCCTACCGTGACTCATGGTCGGCGGGCAGCGCGGAACTGAACGCGGCCGTTTCGGCTGACACGTTGGAGGCCGGGTTGCGGGAGGCCACGACGCTCCGGGACATCGAGATCCACGAGGGAGACGCTGTCGCGCACAAGAAGTTCGACGGGACGATCCGCCGTCGCGACGGCGGACTGGTGCACCTCGACTGGCAGACCCTCTACCTTTGCCGGCAGGACGCCGGTCGCTGGCGCATCAGGGGGTTCATCGGCCATCTGCCGAACCCGATGGGGGACAGGTCCGTCGCGTCCCCCGCGAAAGAACTCCCCGCCCATGCCACCCAACATGCCACTGCCGGGCCCTACTCCCCCGTCCTGACGGTGCGCGCGGACCGCCTGGTCGTGGTGTCCGGCCAGGCCGCGATCGTGCCGGACGGCTCGATCGTCGGGGATGACATAGAAGAGCAAACGCATCTCACTCTCCAGAACTGCCGACGCCAACTGGCGTTCGCCGGATGCACGCTCGCTGACGTCGTGAAGGTGAACGCCTATCTCACCGACATGGCGACCTGGGAACGTTTCAACTCGGTCTACCGGACGTACATGCCGGAACCCTGCCCCGTGCGCACAGTGGTCGGAGCGGCCCTGCTCGACGGACTCCTCGTCGAAGTGGAAATGTGGGCGGTCGCACGATGAGAGCCACCTCATGACGTACTGGGAACAGATGACCTCGGCACGACTCGCCACGGTCGACAGGTCCCTGCCGGTCATACTCCCGCTCGGTGCGGTCGAACAACACGGACCACACCTACCACTGGCGACAGACCGCATCCTTGTCGACCACTTCTGTCAGAAGATTGACCGACGCCTCGGTGACGATGTGCTGATCCTGCCCACCATCTCAGTCGGCTACTCCAGGCACCACGACGACTTTCCCGGCACCTTGTCCCTGGCGCACGAAACACTGCTGCACCAGATCGTGCAGACCGCCGACTCGGCTTTGCGGCACGGCATGGCCAGCCTGCTGATTCTCAACGCCCACGGTGGCAACGAAGGCATCGCCCAGGTCGCCCTGGAACAGCTCGGGCACAACCGGCCCGAATGCAAGATCGTCCGGACGGCGTGGTGGCAAATCGCTTCCGAGGCCCTGCTCGCCATCAGTACGACCGGCCCAGGCGGTGTCGGTCATGCGTGCGAACTCGAAACCTCGCTGCTGATGGCCATCGCCCCCCAACTTGTCGACGAGTCCGCCATACCGCCGCGCGAGAACAAGAACTGGTACAGCTGGGACACGGCCGACATGCTCCGCTCGGGGAGCGCCATCATCTACCGCCGATTCGCCGACGTCTCGTCCACGGGCGTGTTCGGCGACCCCCAGGCCGCCTCCGCCGAAAAAGGGCAGCAGATCAGCGAAATCGTCACACAGCGCCTGGTGGACCTCGTCCAATCCATGATGGCCCGGTGAGAGCAGACGTCATCCGTGAAGATTTCCGGGCCACCACTGACGAGAGGAACCCGTGCGAGGCGACAACGAGCGCAGGCGTCCAGGCCGGACCGTGCCGCGCCGGGAGGCGTACCGGGCCGTGATCTGCGACCTCGACGGCACCGTGTATCGAGCAGGTCGGCCGCTACCAGGAGCCGTCGAGGCCTTGGGGCGGATGCGCGCGGCGAACGTGCCAGTTCTCTTCGTCTCCAACAACCCCACCCGCTCCTCGGAATCGTATGCCGAACGGCTGCGGACACTGGGCGTGGCTGCAGAGCCGGAAGACGTGCTGACCTCGGGTGGCGTTGTCATAGATTGGCTCTTGGCCGAGGCGGCGGGCGCACAGGTCCTGTTGGTCGGCGAATCGAGCCTGCACGCCGAATTCGCCGGACACGGCATCGGTCTCGTCGACAGCGGCCGCGACGCGGATGTGGTCGTGGCTTCATTCGACCGTACCTTCGACTATCGCAAGTGGATGGAGGCGTTCCGCGCGCTGCGGGCCGGAGCCCGGTTCGTCGCCACGAACCCCGACCCGACCTGTCCCGTCGACGATGGGGAGGTCCCTGATTGCGGGGGAATCATCGCCGCTCTCGAGGTTACCGTCGGACGCCGGGTCGAGGTCGTCGTGGGCAAGCCGTCGGCCATGATGGCACACGCCGCACTCGATCGGCTACAAGCCGACGCTCATGAGGTACTCGTCGTTGGAGACCGGCTCGAAACAGACGTTCGTCTGGGCACGCGCAACGGCCTGGACACAGCGCTCGTCCTGACTGGTGTGACCGATCCAACCGACCTTGACACGGCACCCGACCAGCCAACCTTCGTCATAGACGACCTCGCGGCGCTGCCGTCCCTGGTGGGACTCGCCGAACCAGAGGCCGGCTGAGCATCTTCGACGCGAACCGCGGCGACCGGGCGGCGAGATCAGAAGGATCGCCCGCGGTGCGACCGGCGATCCTGGCAGGCCATCGGGCAACGGGCGATCAACCAGCTGAACCCGCAGGTAGAAGGGCGGACCATCACGGTCCGCCCCTTTTTCATGCCAAGATCGCAAAATTACATTTGCAAAATTATCTTTGCGAATCTATCGTGAAGGTATGCCAGCGGACTTAGCCACCACAGCGCCCCTCACCGCCCGCGCCGCAGCCGGCCGCTACGCCCTCATCAGCTTCCTGGCCTGGCTGCCCGCCGGCCTGATGGGAGCGCCCATGGTCCTGCTGATGCTCCAGCGCGGCATGGACGTCGCCTCCGTCGGCCTCGTCATGGCGATCCACTCCATCGCGGTCGTCTCCCTGGAGTTGCCCACCGGCGGGCTGGCCGACGTCATCGGCCGCCGCACGACCATCGCGGCCTCCGCCGTCTTCGCCCTGGCGAGCCTGCTCCTGATGGGCCTGGCCACCGGCTTCGGGCTCTTCGCCATCGCCTTCGTGCTCAAGGCGGTCTCCCGCGCGCTGGCCAGCGGCCCCGCCCAGGCGTGGTACGTCGACACCATGCACACCATCGACGGCCCCGACGCCAACCTCAAGCCCGGCCTGGCCCGCGGCGCGTCCATGAGCTCCATCGCGCTGTGCGGCGGCACGCTCGTCGGCGGCATCGTTCCGCTGGCGCTGCCCTCGTCCTGGTCGTTCGGCCCGCTCGTCCCGCTGTCGGTGCCCATGCTGCTGGCCGCCGCGGCCGCCGCCGTGCAGTTCGTCGTCACCCTCGTGGCCATGCCCGAGCCGCCGCGCCGCCGCGCCTCGTTCGCACATGTGCTGCGCGGCGTGCCGATCGCGATCACCGGCGGGCTGCGCAGCGGGCTGCGCGAGCGCGCCATCACCAGGCTGCTGCTCGTCGCGGGCGGCGTGGGAGTCGTGCTCACCTCCATCGAGATCTTCACCCCGAGCCGGCTGCAGGACCTCACCGGGCAGCCGGAGAGCGCGGGCATGATCTACGCCGTGGTCGGCGCCATCGGCTACGCGGGCAGCGCTCTCGGCAGCGCGCTGGCCCCGCTGGCCGCCCGGGTGGCGCGCGGCTCGCGACGGGGAGCCATCATCGGCACCTGCGTCACCGCGGTGTCCCTGTCGATCCTCGCCGCCTCCACCCCGCTCGGCGGAACCCTGGGCATCGTGCTCGCCGGGCTCGGCTACGTCACTCTCTACCTGGGGTGCGGCATCAGCGAACTGCTCCGCGGCGAGATGTTGCACCAGCGTGCGACCTCGGCCGAGCGCACCACGCTCCTGTCGGTCGACTCGCTGCTCCTGCAGGCCGGCGGCGCCGTGGCGGCGGCGGGCCTGGGCTGGGTCGCGATGCACCTGGGCCTTGCCACCGCCTGGTGGATCACCGCCGCCACCATCCTGGCCACGGTCGTGCTGTTCCCCCGCACCAAGCCCTCCCGCAGGACGCCCGCCCCCACCGCGGCACCGCAGGCCGCACCCGAGCCGGTCGGCGCGCAGGCATAGTCCCCGTACGTCGAGGGTGGTGGCGCGGACCTGGTCCTCGCGAGTCGAAGGCGGTGGCGCGGGCCACCGCCTTCGGCGTGCGTGGGAGGGTTACGCGAGATCGAGTCAAGCGGCGGACAGTGCCCGGAACGCGGCAGAGATTGTCAAGGATGCGCTCTGTCGCCCTCTTTCAGGCGTCCGGCCGTTTCCACGACTTCGGCCAGTGCCGTGGATCGCACGCCGGCGGGCCAGGCGAGGAGGGTCGTGACCAAAGGGGCGTCGAGGACGGGGACCGCGACGTGTTCCGGCCACTGCCAAGCGCGGCTGGAAGCGGGAATGACCAGGAGCGTACGCCCGAGAGCGACGAGTTGGCCCATGGTCTCCCCTGCGGTGGTGAGCGAGACTCCCCGACGCCCTCGATCCAGCAGCACGACGCCCAGGCGGCGCTCCAGCTGCCGGATGGCGCGCGACAGCGGCGGCTGGGCCATGTTCAGGCGCTGTACTACGTGCGCGTCTTCGGCGAGCCCGGCGGGACGCTGCCGTGGGGATGGCGGTTCGGCGGCCACCATGTCTCGCTCAACCACCTCGTGGTGGACGGGCGCGTCGCCGCCACCACACCGTGCTTCCTGGGCGCCGACCCTGCCGCGTCGCCGCTGCTGGGCGGGGCGACGCTGCGCCCGCTGGGGGCGGCGGAGGACCTCGCCCGCGAACTGGTCCGCTCCTTGCACCCCGAGCTCGCCGCCCGCGCGGTGCTGCTGGCGCGCCCCCGGACGACGTCGTGGCGGGCAACAGCGCCCGGATCGACGACCGCGTACTGACCCGCCGTGAGCTCTGGCGCCGCGGCCGGCACACCCCGGACCGTGCCGATCAGCCGGCCACCGGCCTGTACGGTGCGGACCGGCAGGCGCTGGCCCTCACTCCGACGCCCAAGGGCGTGCCGGGCGCGGAGCTCGACACCGCACAGCGGGAACTGCTGCGCGCCCTGCTCGGCACCTACCTCGGCCGGGTCCCGGACGGGGTGTCCCCGCTCCCCCGCTACGACGACCCGGCGGCGCTCGACGCCGTGCACCTCGCCTGGGCCGGCTCCACCACGGCGGGCGAGCCGCACTACTACCGCCTGCAGGGACCACGGCTGCTCGTCGAGTGGACCAACGTCCACCGCGGCGCCGACCACGCCCACGCCGTATGGCGGGACCCGGAGACCGACTTCGGCGGCGACGTCCTCGCCGCTCACCACGCCACCCACCACGTGCCAGAGAACGGGATGTGAACGACATGGCCGGTCGACAGCCGTCACCGACCGACGATCCTCTCCACACGACGTGCCCCAGGCCGCGGCGATCCTCCGGTGGCCGCTCCGGCACTCGGCTGAACGACCCGCTGTGCGACGGCATGTGACCACGCTCGGTCCGATGCTCGCCCTCACCTTCGTGACGGGCCGCCGGGTGCTGCGCGCCGCCGGATCGTGTCCGTCACCCTCAGCACCGTCGGAGCAGCCGCCGGCGCGGCACCGTGCCAGGTGCGCCCAGGTCTCGCCGGGCTGGTGGCAGCGGTCGTCGTACCGGCCGTGACCGGTCTCGGCCACCCGTCCGCACACTCCGTGGTGACTGCCACGACCGGCGCCCGTCCGCGACCTTCGGTACGTCGGACACGGCCGGATGGGCGCGTCCTTCATGCACTCGACCTTCATGCACCCGGCGTGAGCTCCCCGGCGAGCGGCAGTGCCACGCGCCGACGACCTACTCGCCCGGCCACGAGGAGAGGGCGTTCATGAGCACCACTGAAGTTTCCCCGGTCCGCATCGGGAAGGCCGCCGTCGCGGCTCTCGGCTTGCTGGCCACCTCAACCGGCGCCCTGAAGTAGCCGGCGGTGTGGAGCTCCTACGCGATCACCTTCGCCGTCTGCCTGGGCACCTCGCTGTCGATGTACCTCGTTCCGCAGCTGCTCGCGGTGACCGGCGACGGGTACGGCTTCGGCGCCAGCGCCACCGACATCGGCTTCTACCTGTTGCCCGGGGCCGTGGCGGCGGCGGTCGCCGGGCCGATCGCCGGGGTCGCGGTGCGGCGTTTCGGCTCGCGTCCCGCGGTCACCGTCGGAGTCATCTGCATGATCACGGCGCTGCTCGCCCTGGTGTTCCTCCACGGGGAGATCTGGCACCTCGTCGTCGGCAAGGTGCTGGTCGCCCTGGCCAGCGGCGTCTGCGTCACGGCGGTGGTCGTCAAGACCGCCACCGCGGTCAGCCACGGCGACACCGGCACCGCGACCAGCCTGCTTCTGGTGATTCGCGTGGTCGCCTTCGCCGCGGGCGCGCAGATCGGCGGCGCCTTCCTGACCGCCGGGATCCCCGCCGGATCGGACGTCCCCACCGAATCGGCCTTCATCACCGGCTTCGTCATCGGCGGCGCCATCGCGGTGCTGTCCCTGTTGACCGTCCGAAAGCTGGACAAAGGAGTCAAAGAATGACGTATAACCGTACTGCGCCGAGGCGCACGGTCCTGGTGTCGTCGAGACCCTCGACCAGTCCGGCGACGGGGTCGACGTCACCTTCCACGGGGGCGGGAGCCGCAGGTTCGACATGGTGCTCAGCGCGGAGGGCATGCACTCCCGTACGCGGGAGATGCTGTTCGGCCGCGAGGAGCAGTTCCACCGGTACCTCGGCTACTGCTTCGCCGTGTTCACGATGCGCAACACCTTCGGGCTCTCCCACGAGACCGTGATGTGGAACACCCCGGGCCGGGCCGCGGCGCTGTACGCCACGAGGGACGACGGCAGAGTGCACGTTTTCCTGAACTTCGCCCGTCCGGAGCCGCCGTTCGACGCCTTCCCGAACCCGGAGGCCCAGAACAAGTTGCTCGCCGAGGTCTTCGCCGACGCGGGGTGGGAGGTCCCGGGCATGCTGGCCGCCATGCGCGACGCGGACGACGTGTTCTTCGACGCCGTTGCCCAGATCCGCATGCCCCGCTGGTCCAGCGGCAGGGTCGCACTGGTGGGCGACGCCGCGCACGCACCCTCCTTCCTCACCGGACAGGGCACCAGCCTCGCGCTCGTCGGCGCGTACATGCTCGCCCACTCCCTGGCCGGCCGGGACCACACCGCGGGCTTCGCCGCCTACGAACAAGGAACCCGCGCGTTCGTGACCCTGAACCAAGGGCTGGTCGGCGAGGGCGGCGCAACGCTCTTCCCCACCACCGCCGAGGCCCTGGAGCAGCGCAACGACAGGCTGCGCAAGCTCACCGCCATCCCCTCCTCAGCGGGGCGACCGGCCCATTCGGCCCTCACCTTGCCCGAACCGCCCGTGATGCCCGGGCCCTCGCGCTGATGGCGGGCGTCACCGGCGGCGGTGGCGTTCTCAGACGCCGAACGGCTCATCCTCAATCGGCGACTTCGGCCGCCCACGCGCGTAGCCCGGCCAGGAAACCCTCCCGCTGCCGCGGCGTGAGCGTGTCCATCGCGCGCAGCAGCGGGGCTGCCCGCATGTGAAGGAACTCCTCCACGGCAGCGCGATGCTCGGAGCTGAGGTGGACGAGGGTGCGCCGCCGGTTGGCCGGGTCGGGCGCGCGGTCGGCCAAGCCGGCCCGGCACAGGTCGCTCACCAGGTCGCTGGCGTTGGGCAGGAAGACGCCCAGCCGGGTGGCGATCTCGCAGGCCATGACCGAGGCAGGAGTGCGGAGGATCGCCGCCATCAGTGCGCAGCCGGTGCTGCGCGGCGGGGCGGGAGACGACCTACTCCGAAATTGACCGGCGGGTCGCAAGAGTAGCAGTGCTGGGCTGGACCGCGGCGGCGGTGACGGTCGGGGTGGTGTGGGCCGCCCTGGCCACGGGCGTGACACCGCTAGTGGTGCCCACCCTGTGCGTCCTGCGGGCAGTGATGCTGACCGCGCTGATCGCGTGGAATCATTACAACTACCAGCCGTGGTGGCGGTTCGTGACACCTGCCGGTGAGGACATACACCGCGCCGCCACGCTGCACACCCAGGCCGGACAGGTGGAGCGGCAGGCGGGCATCCGCCTGCGCTCCGAACCCGTCGCGGTCGGCCATCGCGCAAGCGCACCGATTTCGCGCCGGGGTCGATCAGCGCGGGGCAGCGAACGACACAGCCAATTTCGGTATGTCAATCTCGGTCATTCGATGGAGAGAGTCCGGTCGTTCAGAATCGCCATTGCGCCAATTAAGTCGCCGTTCTTCAGTGTCTTCGGACTCGTCCGCGAGCCGCCCGCGGGTTCGGCTCGGGCCGTTACACGCGGGCGGTGATCTGCTCCGCGGTGGCGAGCAGGCGTTTGGCGGTGCGCTCGACGTCCAGGTCGACCATCGACACTATGCCGAGACTGGCCTCCAGGGAATGCCCGTCGCGGTCGTAGAGCGGCACCGCTATGCCGACCGCGCCCGGTGTCAGGTTGCCGCGTGACACCGCGTATCCGCGCTCCCGCGCCTCGACCACCCCGGCCGGGTCGTCGGTCTCGGGCGGTCTGGCCAGCATGATGGCCAGGCCGCTGGCCCCCTGGTCGAGGGGATGGCGGGCGCCGCTGCGCTGGGACAGGTGGAAGACCGCGTCGGACGGCTCGACCACCGCCAGCACCACGGCGTCGGCGCCTTCCGACACGACGCACTGCGTGGTGACGCCGAGCTCCTCGGCCAGCGTGCGCAGGTAGGGGACGACCGCGCGCCGCAGCTGCGGGTTGGCCTGCCTGGCCAGCTGGATCACGCCCAGCCCGAGCCGGTAGCGGCCCGAGCTGCCCTCGGCGGCGAGGCGGTGGTTGCGCAGCGTGGTGAGCAGCCGATAGACCGCCTGGCGGTGCATGCCCAACGACGTGGCCAGCTCCGCGACGGTCATGTCACGGTCTTCCACGGCGAGCAGCTCCAACAGTTTCAGACCCCGATCCAAGGTCTGGGACCCGCTGCCCTGACTCCCGCTGTCGCCGGCGCGATCACCAGTGCTCACGTCAAGCCATCCCTACCGCTGTCAGTTTTTACAACGCGCATTATGCTGATATCGATCAGGCCTGATATCACTCGTCGCAAGAGAGTCAACTTCCGACGGTCCGGTCAGCTGCGGCATTACGCCCAGCGATCCGACCGAACGCAAGACATTCGGCGATACTGCCGCCACCCGTCGGATAAAGCAGGCCGTGCATTGATCCTAGCTCACCGGCGGAGTACAGATTGTCTATCCAACCTCCGTGAATCGAGGCCACCCTCGCTTTCGCGTCGCGGCGCGGCCCGCCGGCGGTATGCGAGCCGCCCGGCCACAGAGGGACCGCGAAATAGCGATCACCGCTGATCGGCGTGAGTGTGCCGGGGTCGCGGCCGAAGTCGGCGTCGACGCCCGCCGCGCAGTGCTCGTTGTAGCGGGAGACCGTCCGCTCCAGCGCCTCCGGGTCGAGCCCGCAGGCTCGGGCCAGCTCGGGGATCGACGCGGCCGACTGGATCCAGCCGCGCCGCAGTTCGGCCACGTTGTCCGCGCTCCAGGTGTAGTCCTGGACCGGGCCGGCGGGGCCCGAATAGGTGGGGACCAGCGCCGCCCGCTCGAAACGGGCCTGGTCGAATATCCACCACGTCGGAATCCGGGGGTAAGTGAGCTGATCGGCGTCCATCGCCAAAAGCGCCAGATGGGCGGTGTGCTGCTTGCCCGGCTCGCGGATGAATCGCCGGCCCGACCCGTCGACGAAGATCGAACCGGGGGGTGTCACGCCCTCGGCCGGTCCGAACCGGCCTGATCCCCACAGGTCGACGGCCGTTCCCCCGGTGTATCCGCCGCCGGGGAATCTCGCCACGAAATGACCTGGCCAGACATTCATGTGCCACAGCTCCGCGCCGATTTCGGCCGCCATGGTGATGCCGTCCCCGGTGTTGTGCTCGGTGCCGTAGAAATGCACCGGAGTAACCGGCAGGTAGTGCTTCTTGAGCCGTTCGCTGGCCTCATAACCGCCGACCGCCAGGACGACGCCGCGACGCACGCCGATCCGCTGGGCTCCGCCCGCGCCTTCGGTCTCCACCCCGACGACCGCGCCGCGGTCGTCGGTGAGCAGCCTCTTGGCCGCCGTGGCGTACCGGACCTCGATCCCGCGCTCGGCCACCAGGCTCCGGAGGAAGCCGTGCATCGGGCAGCCGGTGTAGCCGTCGGGGGCGTTCGTGGGCTGCGCCTTGTAGACCCTGATCGAGTCGTGACCGGGCAGGGAGGGGTGCTCGCCATGGATGTTCGTCTTCTGGTACTTGCCGCCGTGCGCGTCGAGCCAGGCCGGGTTGGCCGCCGTCTCCTCCGCCCAGGTGCGGATGAGGCCGGGATCGATCAGGGGCAGCTCGCCGTTGACCGCGTACATCGCGGACAGGTATTCCACCGCGCCGTCCACGTCCTGCGGCACGAGGAAGTAGCCGGCGGCGTAGCGGCTGTTGGGCCGGTGGTCGTCGGCCCGCTGCTTCTCGATGACGAGCACCTCGGCGCCCTCGTCGTGCGCGGTCACCGCGGCGACCGCGCCCGCGTCGCCCAGACCGAGTACGACCACGTCGACGGTCCTGTCGAAGGGACCTGTGCAGTGCATCGCGACCTCCCTAACCGAGCCCGAACAGTCTGGCCGCGTTCTCCTTGAGGATCTTCGGGCGAACCTCGTCCCGGATGGCGATCTTGGCGAAGTCGGCCAGCCAGCGCTCCGGGGTGATCATCGGGAAGTCCGAGCCGAAGAGCACCTTCTCCTTGAGCAGCGTGTTCGCGTACTGGACCAGCTGTGGCGGGAAGTATTTCGGCGACCACCCGGACAGGTCGATGTACACCTTCGGCTTGTGCATGGCGACCGACAGCGCCTCGTCCTGCCAGGGGAACGACGGGTGCGCGAGGATGACCTGCAGGTCGGGGAAGTCGACGGCCACGTCGTCGATGTGCATCGGGTTGGAGTACTTCAACCGCAGCCCGCCGCCGCCCGGCGTGCCCGCGCCCGCGCCGGTCTGGCCGGTGTGGAAGAGCGCGGTCAGCCCGTGCTCGGCGATGACCTCGTAGAGCGGATAGGCCATCCGGTCGTTCGGGAAGAAGCCCTGCGAGGTGGGATGGAACTTGAAGCCGCGGACGCCGTGCTCCTCGACCAGCCGCCGCGCCGCCCGTACGCCCGCCGCGCCGCGATGCGGATCGATGCTCGCGAACGGGATGAGCACGTCGCTGTGCAGGGCCGCCTGCTCGGCGATCTCCTCGTTGCTGGGAGACTGCTCCTTGCCGCTGACGTGCATGGAGTCGACGCCGAAGACGATCGCCGCCATGTTCCGCTCGCGGTAGTACTCGGCGATCATGGGCACGGTGAACCTCTGGACCGCGCCGGCCTTGAAGTAGTCGGCCATCGCCGAGAACCTGTCGTCACCGGACCCAGGAGTGTCGTGGACGGAGATCTGCACGTGGGTGTGCACGTCGATCGCGTCGAGCGCGGTGATGTCCATCACGCCTTCTCTTCCTGCTCGGCGACGATCGCGGTGGCGCTGCCGGACAGCACTTCCACGCCCGCCGCGTTCACCGCCGAGAGGGTGAGCTCGGCGCGCCGCTGCCCGTCGACCGTCTCCACCGAGGTGACGGTCGCCGTCGCGGTGATGGTGTCGCCGGGCCAGACGGGCGCCTTGAACCGGGCCCGGTAACGCCGGATGTTCTCGTGCCCGAACCAGTCGGTCAGCACGCGGCCGGCCAGGCCCATGGTGAGCATCCCGTGGGCCATGACGGTCGGGTGGCCGGCGATCCGGGTGGCGAACGGCTCGTCGGTGTGCAGCGGGTTGAAGTCTCCGCCGGCGCCGGCGTACATCACGATCTGCGTGCGTTTGAGGTCCGTCACGACGACCTGACGTACTTCCTGGTCGGTTGTCGCGGTCATCGGCCTGCCTCCGGGGTGTCGTCGGTCTTGGGGGTGACCGTAACCGAGACCGTGGTCGAGCGGGCGACCAGTTCTTCGTCGGCGTCGTAGAAGTCGACGTGCCGCTCGGCGAAGTTGAGGACGCCGCGCCCGCCGGTCTTGCTCCACGTACGGCCCTCGCGCTTGCGGGCCGTCAGCGTCTCGCCGACCCGGATCGGGCGGAAGTATTCGAATTCCTGCTCGGCGTGCAGGCCGCCGGCTCCGCCCGATGACACGCCGGGCCCGCTCCCGGAGCCGTTCCAGGGCGCGCCGGGGCGCATCCGCAGCCCCCAGTCCGGGTCGAACTGGGCGAAGGCGATCGGGAAGGTGGGCGGGACTGCGTCGGTGTCCTCGCCCAGGGCGCGGGCGAAGGCCCGCACGTGGCCCTGCTCGATCGGGAACGGTATGCCGGTCACGACGCTGTCTCCTCTGCTTGCAGGTGGCGGGTGGCCACTTCACGGGCCGACGCGCGGTTGATCTTGCCGGCCGGGCTCCGGGGGAGCGAGTCGACCCGGACGACCCGGCGCGGGCGCTTGTATCCGGCGAGCCGCTCGGCCACGAGGCCGCTCAGCGTCTCGTCCTCGATGTCGGCGAGCGCGCTCGCCGGGGCGACGACGGCCACCACGATCTGGCCCCAGCGCGGGTCCGGGACGCCGACGACGACCGCGTCGGTGACCTTCGGGTGGGTCAGCAGCGCCTCTTCGACCTCCTCGGGGAAGACCTTCTCACCCCCGGTGTTGATCACGCCGTCGCCCCGGCCGAGCAGGATCAGCTTCCCGTCCGCGTCCAGCGAGGCGAGGTCCCCCGGCACCGAGTAGCGGACGCCGTCGACGACCCGCCAGACCCTGGCCGTCCGCTCCGGGTCCTTAAGGTATCCGACCGGCTGCGGTCCGGCGCTGGCCAGGATGCCGATCTGACCGGTGCCCGGCTTGATGTCCTGGTCGTTCTCGTCCAGGACGCGGGCCACGGGGGCCAGCGTGAACCGCCCGTCCGCCAGGTCGGCCTCAGAGCGTGCCACGGCCATCCCGAACGGGCCGCCCTCGGAGGCGGAGATGTTGTCGATCAGGGTCAGGTCGTCGCCGTGCCGCAGCAGCCGGCGTTTGACGTCGGCGCTCCAGATGACGCCGGAGCTGGTCATGGTACGCAGGCTGCTGATGTCGTACGGCTTCCCGGAGCTCTCGGCGGCGGCCAGGGAGTCCACCAGGGGGCGGCCGAACGCGTCGCCGACGATGACCATGTCGGTGACCGCGTGCTGCTGGACGGTCTGCCACACCTCGTCCGCGTTGAGTGACTTGGAGGTGCAGAAGCAGATCGTGCCGCCGCCGTACAGGCTGCGCAGCGTCTGCAGCAGGCCGGTGCCGTGGATGAGCGGCGACATCGGCAGCACGGTGGGGACGAGGCCCCTCTCGTGCAGCTCGCGGACCCGCGCCCGCACGTCGTCCGGCGTCTCCGGCGCCGGGAGTCCGTGCTGGCGGAAGACCGAGGCGATGATGCCCAGCAGCCCGTCACGGTCCCAGACGACGCCCTTCGGCCGGCCGGTCGTGCCGCCGGTGAGCAGGATGATGCCGTGCGGCGAGCCGGTGTCGATCGCCTCGTGGACCGGGCCGTGCTCGGCCGCCCACGCGAAGGACACCGCCGGTGCGGGCGGCTCGGTGGCCGATCCGGCTTCCAGGAACAGGCCCAGCTTGGGGAGGTCGCCGTCGATCTGCTGGACCTGGGCGGCCAGGCTGCTGTCATAGACGAACGCGGCCGCATCGGTGTAGTCGAGCACGTAGTGCAGCTCCGGGGCGAGATAGCGGTAGTTGATGTTGACCGGCTGCGCGCCCAGCTTGAAGACGGCGTACATGATCTCCAGGTACGCGAACGAGTTGTACAGGGAGATCGCGACGGTCGAGCCCGGGCCGACCCCGTGCTCGGCCAGCACCCCGGCGAGCCGCGAGGAGCGGGCGTCCAGTTCGGCGTAGCCGACGGACCGGTCGCCCTGGATCACCGCGGGCCGGTCGCCCACCACCTCGGCCGCGGCGCGCAGGGCCGTGGCAACGCTCATCGTGCGGTCGGTGGAGTCAGGCAAGGTGGCCTCCGATTCGGGTATGGCCGCGCAACAGGTCGCGCGAAAGGATGAGCCGCTGCACCTCATCGGTGCCTTCGAAGATGCGCATCGCCCGGACGGCGCGATACCAGCCTTCGAGGGGAAGCTCCTTGGTATAGCCCATCCCGCCGTGGATCTGGAGTGCCCGATCCACGACCCGGCCGACCATCGCGGTGCAGAAGAGCTTCGCCATGGCCGACGCGTGTCTGGCGTCGGCCCCCCGGTCGACGTCCCAGGCGGCGCGGAGGGCCAGCCAGCGGGCCGCTTCGAGTTCGGTCTCGGAGTCGGCGATCATCCATTGGATCGCCTGGTTCTGGCCTATCTTGCGGCCGAATGTCTCGCGCAGGCCGGCGTAGTCCACCGCCATCCGCAGGCAGCGCTCGGCGATGCCGACGCACTGCGCGGAGATCACGTAGCGGCCCTTGCCGACCCACCGCATGGCCAGCTGGAACCCGCCGCCGACCTCGCCGAGGACCTTGCCGGCCGGCACCCGTACGTCGTCGAAGGTGAGCGACGCGGGCTGGTGCCAGCTGCCCATCGTGCTGATCGGCGAGGAGGTCCAGCCGGCCTCACGGTCGACGAGGAACGCGGTCGCGCCGTGGCGGGCGCCCTTGTCCCGGTCGGTGAGCGCGATGACGATCGCGTAGTCGGCCTCGTGGCCATTGCTGATGAAGGTCTTCTCGCCGTTGATCAGCCAGTCGTCGCCGTCCCGCCGCGCGTAGGTGCTGATCGCCCCGGCGTCGGACCCCGCGCCCGGCTCGGTCAGCGCGAAACAGCCGAGGCGCTCGCCCTCGATCGTCGGCTTCAGGTACTCCTCCTGCTGGGCCGCGTCGGCGCCGTACAGGATGTTGTCGGCCTCCCCGCCGAAGCGGAAGGGGACGCAGGTCTTGGCCAGCTCGACGTGGATCAGCGATTGGGTGACCGCGGGAAGCGCCATCCCGCCGTACTCCTCGGGCGTGCTGAGCCCCCAGAAACCGAACCGGCGTGCCTTGGCGCGCAGCCGGCGCTCCTCTTCCCGGGGCAGCCGCGCGCCGCCGTCGCGCACCAGCCGGAGGAAGTCCTCCTCCAGCGGGAGGAGCTCCTTGGTGACGAAGGCGCGCACGGTGTCGCGGATGTCGCGCTGCTCGTCACTCAGCTCGAAGTCCATCGGCCCTCCTTCGGTACGCCGGTCATCCGGCCCGCGGCGGCAGGTCGTGGGCGCGTACGTTGGAGATCATCGCGGCGTCCATCATCCAGTCGTGCGCGCGCAGCGGATCGGCCACGATCTCCGACATCTGCCGCTGGAACTTGCGCCGCTCGGACTCGTCCTGCTCCGCCATGGCGGTGGTCGTGCGGTGCGTAAGCTCCTGCACCGCCTCGACGGCGGCCTTGCGCCTGCGGTGTGCCCAGGCGTCCAGCACGTCGGTGCCTGCCTCGCCCCGGAGCACCGCGCTGAGCTGGATGGACAGGTCGAAGGCGTCGTGAATGCCGCCGTTGAGGCCCATGCCGCCCATCGGGCTGTTGACGTGCGCCGCGTCGCCGAGCAGCAGCACCCGGTCCTTACGGAAGGTGTCGGCCACCCGCTGGTGCACGGAGTAGATCTTCCGTTCGCGCAGCGGCAACTCGGGATGGTCGCCGAAGACGCCCCGCAGCCGGTCCGCGACGTACCGGTCGGAGATGGCCTCATCGGTGGTGACGTGCGGCGGCACCGAGACGACGATCCGCCAGACGTCCGGCACCCGCAGGATCAGCAGGTGTTCCACCGGGTCGGCGATGTAGTTGACGTCACAGATGCCCGGCAGCAGCGTCTCCACCGGATAGTCGATGCTCAGCACCAGGTAGCGGTGCTCGTAGGTGAGCCCCTCGAACGTGCTCCCGAGAGCCTTGCGGATGGTGCTCCGCGCGCCGTCGGCGGCGAGCACCCAGCGGGCCGCGACCCGCTCTCCCGAGGCGGTGCTCAGCACCGCCTCGTCCTCGTCCTGGCTCACGTCCGTCACGCCCGTGGCCAGCCGTACGTCGACCGGGGCGGGGCATTCGTTGAGCGCGTCCTTGATGATCTGTGTGTACTTGTACTGTTCGAGCTGCAATCTGAAGGGATAGGCGGTCTCGTCGGCGAGCATGCCGAAGTCGAACTCCGCGATCAGCCCGTCGCGGCGATCGTGCACCTGGTACTTCCGCGCGACGATGCCGGCCTCCAGCATCGTGGAGACGACGCCGAGGTCGCGGGCGATCTCGATCGTCGGCGGGTGGAAGGTCGAGGCCCGCCACTCGGTGCTGAGCCGGTCGGCCTGCTCGAAGACGGTGACGGACGCGCCGCGCCTGGCCAGGGCGAGGGCCGCGGTGAGCCCGACCGGGCCTGCGCCGACCACGGCCACGTCGAGGATGCCCATCACTTGCTCCACTCGGCGATGTGGTCGCACATGATCCTGGCCAGATCCGGGCGGCCCTGGAAGTAGTGGTCCGCGCCCTTGATCTCGACCAGCTCACGCCTGTCGTGCGCGACGGCCTCGTACATGGTGCGGGCGTGGCTGGGGAAGGCCGCGCAGTCGGCCGAGCCGTAGACGACCATGACCGGCGCCTGCACCTCTGGGAGGGCGACGTAGGCGTTGGCCCGGCTGTGGTCGTAGCTCCACTGGCTCAGCCAGGACCGCAGGCTGGTGAGGTGGCCCAGCGACGCCGGCTGGAAGTTGGCCGCCCATGGGCTGCCCCACAGGGTGCCGGGCCGCCGGTCGGACGGGTCGAGGGTCAGGTCCAGGAAGCGCGGGTCGGCTGCCGTGCCGTGCACGACGAAGGGGAGGTCGTCGGGGGCCACCTTCTCCCCCGCCTCCCCCGCCGCCGACTCGCGGACGTACCCGCGCAGCGCTTCTATCTGCTCGCGCGCCCAGGCGGTGATCCGGCGGTTGCGGTCGATCTGGGCGAGGCGGTAACGCTCGACGAACTCCTCGCCGTAGGCCGGGCCGTTGGCGGGATCGAACATGTCGAGTGAGGCGTCCCGGTCGAAGGGCCGCTGCTCGTCGGTGATGGCCGGGTCGAGCCCCTCGGTGTAGACGACCGCACGGCCGGGGTGCGCCATGGCCATGACGATCTTGTCGGCCGGGATGAGCCCGGCCCCGGCCAGGTCGACGGGGTCGCCGGCCGGGGTGTGGGTGATGGTGGGGTTCTCCGCCTGCGCCTGGTAGAGCGCGGCGAGCCCGCCGCCGCCGGAGTTCCCGACCAGGACGACCCGCTGGTAGCCCAGCTCGCGAAGGTGGCGGATCGCCGCGCCGATGTCCAGGAGGCAGTTCTCCATGATGAGCGCGGAGTCGTTGCCGACGTAACGTGTGGCGAGCCCGACCGCGGCCACCCCGCGGGCGGCGAGGTCTTCCAGGGCGTAGTGACCGATGAAGTTGGACGCCGGGTGCACGATCAGCACGGCGGTCGACGGCGGCCGCAGATCGTTCTTCCAGAGGGTGGCCCAGATCTTCCCGCTCATCCGGGCGACGCCGGAGTTGATGTCCAGGCGTCCACCAGGCGTCATCGGTATGGGGAGTAGTTCGCGGGACAGCACGGGGCGGCTCCTGATCAGCGCGGATGTGGCAGGGGTGGGATCGGCGGGCTGAGCGCTACCCGCGCGCGGTCCACTTCCGCAGCGTCTCGACGCCCGCGCGCGCGTCGGCGTCGTCGAGAGGGCGGGTCTGGAAGGTCAGCTCGACCCGGATCCCGTTCGGGTCGAAGAGGTACAGCGACTCCCAGACCCCGTCATGGTCGACGATGCCCACCGTCTCCACGCCCTTGGCCGCGAAGTGCGCCTTCCACTCGTTGAGCTCCTCCATGGAGTCGACGTTGAGCGCGATGTGCCGCACCCAGGAGGGCACCGAGTCGGGTCCGGGGTCGGGCATGTCCTCGACCTCGAAGAAGGCGATGGCGCTGCCGTCGCCGAGCCCGAAGAAGGTGTGCAGGTAGGGCGTGCGGGCTCCGTTGGAAGGCACCTCGTCCAGCTGGATCGCGGTGAGCAGCTCGCACTTGAGTACCTCGGTGTAGAAGTCGTGCGTGGCTTGGGAGTCCCACGTCGGATAGGCGATGTGGTTGAGCGAGCGCGGTGCGCGGAGATCGGCTGTCGCCATCATCTGATCCTCGGTGTGTGTCAATTATCGGACAACTCGTCCGGAATTTGAATCGATTGTCCGGCCGTGGATGTCAACTTGTCAACCACGGCCTCAGGGAACGACCACGCTGCGCAGCGCCTCTCCTGCCAGCAGCCGGTCGTAACCCTTCTGCGCGTCGGCGAGCTCGAACGTCCCCGAGACGTACTCGTCCAGCGGCAGCCGGCCCTCCAGATAGAGGTTCGCGAGCAGCGGCAGGTCCCGTGCCGCGACGCAGTCTCCCCAGATGGAGACCCTGATCGACCCGCCGGTCAGGAACAGCCGGCGCAGCGGCACCTCGGCCACGTCCCCCTGCTTGGGGGCGCCGACGATCACCAGCCGCGAGCCGGGGGCCCGCAGGCCATCGGCCGTCGCGAAGGTGGCGGGCCCGCCGACCGCGTCCAGGACGACGTCCGCGCCCAGGCCGTCGGTCAACTCGCGGACGCGCTCGCCGGGGCCCTCCTGGGACGCGTCGATGAGGTGGGTGGCGCCGAACCGTTCGGCGACGGCGAGTTTGCCGGGATTGGTGTCGATCGCGATGATCCGCCGTGCCCCCGCGTACGCGGCCCCGGCGATGGCCGCGATGCCCACGCCACCGCAGCCGATGACCACCACGTCGTCGGCCGGCCCGGTCTCCGCGGTGTTGACGGCCGCGCCGAAGCCGCTGGGCACGCCGCAGCCGAGCAGCGCGGCGACGGGCGGCGGCACCCTCGGGTCGATCGCGATGGCCTGCCGGGCGGGGACGATGACCCGTTCGGCCAGGCCGCCGACGCCGAGCACCGGAGTCGCGGCGGCGCCGTCGCCGAGGGTGACCTTCGGCCGGCGCGGCAACTTCGACGCGCACGCCTCCGGCCGTCCCGAACGACAGTGCCTGCAGTCTCCGCAGGCCACCATCGGCGCGACGACGACGCTCTCACCCGGCGCGACGCCCGTCGCGTCCGGCCCCAGGGCCTCGACGACGCCGGCCACCTCATGGCCGACCAGGTAGGGGAAGTCCGTTCCCGACGTGCCGTGCATGAAGTGCACGTCGCTGTGGCACAGCCCGCAGGCGGTCACCCTGACCAGCACCTCGTCGCCGGTCAGGCCCCGCAGCGGGATGTCCTCGAAGCTCAGCGGCCCGTGCGCCTCTCGCACGACGGCGCCTTGGTAGTGCTCGGACATGGATCACTCCCTAGGATCGAGCTGAAGGTCAGTACCAGCGGGGCGCGTCGGCCGCGACGGTGTCCACGATCACGGTCTTGAGCTCCGTGTACGCCTCGTGCCCCACCCGGCCGAGCTCCCGTCCGAGCCCTGACAGGCCGACGCCGCCGATGGGGGCGTCCAGCGCCAGCGCCCCATACGAGTTGATCCAGAAATAGCCGGATCGCACCGCTCTGGCGGTCGTCAGCGCCCGGCCCAGTTCACGGGTCCAGCAGCCGCCGACCAGGCCGAAGGGCGAGTCGTTGGCGAGCGCGACGGCCTGCTCCGTGCCGCTGAACCGCTGGACCGTGAGCACCGGTCCGAAGACCTCGTCGTACACGATGGCGGGCACGCGCGGCAGCCCGGAGGGGATCTCCAGCACGGTCGGCGCGACGAACGCGCCGGCGGGATGGACGCCGGGCGGCCGATCACCGCCCGCCAGGACGCGCGCCCCCTGTTCCACCGCCGTGTCGATCATCGCGCGGACCCTGGCGGCCTCGCCGGCCGAGATCAGCGCGCCCAGCTGGCTGTCCGGCGCGAACGGGTCGCCGACCCTGATCGAGCGCGCCACGTCGGCGACCTGTTCGACGAACGCGTCCGCGATCGGCTCTTCGACCAGGAGCCGGGAGCCGGAGAAACATCGTTGCCCGGCGTTGCGGAAGATGCCGCCGACCGTGGCGTGCAGGGCGGCGTCCAGGTTCGCGTCGGCGTAGACGATGTTCGCTGACTTGCCGCCGAGTTCCAGCAGCACGCGCTTCATCCCGTCCGCCGCCGAGCCCATCACCTGCCGGCCGACCGCGGTGCTGCCGGTGAACGACACCATGCTCACCCCGGGATGCTCGACCAGCCGGCGGCCCACCTCTCCCGCGCCCTGGAGCACCTGGACGAGGCCGCCGGGGAGTCCGGCGGCCGTGAGGATCTCGGCGAACGCGGGCGCCGCCAGCGGGCTGAGCTCGGGGGCCTTGATCACGATCGCGTTGCCCGCCGCCAGCGCCGGGCCGGCCTTCTGCGCCGCGAACATGAACGTGGTGTTGAACGGGATGACCGCCGCCACCACCCCCACCGGCTCCCGGAAGGTCATCCGCAGCGTGGAGCCGTCCGCGGGCAGGGTGCCGCCTTCGAGGGTGGGCGCCCACCCCGCCGCGGCACGCAGGTGGGCCGCCGCCACGAAGACGTCACCGCGCGCCTCCGCCGTCGTCTTGCCGTTGTCCAGCGCGATCAGGTGGACGAGTCGTACGGCCTGCGCCTCGATCAGGTCGGCGGCCGTGCGCAGGATCCGCGCGCGTTCGTGCGGGGAGGTGCGCGCCCAGGCGGGCTGAGCCGCGACCGCGCCCGCGACGGCTTCGTCGACGAACCCGGCCGTGGCCGCCTCGACCTGGGCGATCAGCGAGCCGTCACCCGGATGACAGGTCGGGAAGACCTCTCCGCCGCCACCGCGCAGCGCCCCTCCGGCGAAGCTGTGCGCCGCCGGCAACTCCGCGACGGCGATGTGCTCGGACAGGTTGGTGCTCATCGAGGAGTCTCCTTGGGCAGATCTGTGCCATGGCCCAGGTCCAGATGCGGCCAGAACCGTGACTGCCTGCCGGACCAGCGCTCTTTACCTCGTCTGCACCGGAACGCTACCATCGAAATTCAAATATAGGACTCATCGTCCGATAAATGGAATTTGGAGATCTCGTGGAGTTCACCCAACTCGGTCGCAGCGGTCTGACCGTCAGCCGTCTGGTGCTCGGCACGGACAACTTCGGCACCCAGACCACCGAGGAGGACGCGTTCCAGATCATGGATCGCGCCCACGAGCTGGGGATCAACCTGATCGACACGTCGGACGTGTACGGCTGGCAGTTCGGTGAAGGACTGACCGAGCAGATCATCGGCCGGTGGCTGTCCACCGGCGGGGGCCGCCGCGAACGCATGGTGCTCAGCACCAAGCTGTACGGCCGCATGTCCGCCTGGCCGAACGACGCCGGCCTGTCCGCGCTGCACATCAGGCGGGCCTGCGAGGCGTCGCTCCGGCGGCTGAACACGGACCACATCGACATCTACCAGATGCACCACATCGACCGATCGACCCCGTGGGAGGAGATCTGGGAGGCGATGGACATCCTCAAGACCCAGGGCAAGATCGTCTACGTCGGGTCCTCGAACCACCCCGGCTGGCACATCGCCGCCGGGCAGGAGGCCGCCGCCCGGCGCGGTCACCTGGGCCTGGTCAGCGAGCAGACCATCTACAACCTGCTCGAACGCACCGCCGAGCTGGAGGTCCTGCCCGCCTGCGCGCACTACGGCGTCGGCATGATGCCGTGGTCGCCGCTCGACGCCGGCCTGCTCGGCGGGATCCTGCGCAAGGAGCGGGAGAACCGGATGGGCGCCCCGCTGCCCGGCGCCAAGGTGGCCACCCACCGAGGCAAGCGACTGATCAAACTGGACCGGCACCGCGCCGCCGTCCAGGCCTTCGAGGACCTGTGCGACGAGCTCGGCGCGAGCCCCGCCGACGTCGCGATGGCCTGGCTGCTGGGCCGCCCCGGCGTGACCGCGCCGATCATCGGGCCGCGCACCCTGGCCCAGCTCGACGCCTCCACCCGCGCCTTCGAGGTGAACCTGGACGACAAGACGCTCGACCGCCTCGACGCCATCTTCCCCGGCCCGGGCCCCGCGCCGACCCCGCTCAGCGGAACGTCTGCTGGAGACCCAGCAGCCGCCGGGCGCCCACCTTGTCCAGATATTCCTGGTGGTCCTTGACCCCGAACACGTACTCGTCCAGGTACTCCTTGGTACG